>JAHEFO010000113.1 GCA_024640135.1 Acidobacteriota bacterium | reverse complement strand
ACACCAGCAGCGCCGCGGCCGACGCGCCGAACAACAGCACGACGAGGGCCTCCACTGCCAGAGTCGGGCCGAACTGACTGAGGGTGGCCGACAGGGGTGGCGGTTCCTGCGACACCGCGACCATCGCCACGGTCTCAGCCGCGTGACGGACCGGAGCAAATGCAAACGTCACGGGAGGCCGGCTCGGCGCGACGGCGCCCCGGCCGCCCCGCCCACCGCCGTCAGGCTGCCGCCCTCGGCCGCCGACGCGACCGCGACCGTTGTCTGGCGCCTGCGGGATCCCTCCGGCTTCCACGAGTCGCGCCGTGGCGGCACGGCCGATGCCTTGAGGGGGCGGAATGCGCCGACTGTAGATCGTGCGGCGATCACTCGTGACGACCGCAAACGCCCGGTACCCGCCGGAGAAGCGATCGTTGAGGTATGTCTCGAGGTCCAGATCAGGCTCCTCGGCCATGACGATTGCCAGATCGGCGGCAATCAACTGGGCGTACTCGGCGGGCGACCGGCCGGGCCAGACTGACGCCGCGCGCCCGGTGACCCAGAGGAACACCACCGCCTGCACGGCGAGCAGTACGGCGAGCACCGCGACAAACCCCAGCGCGATGCGCCAGTACAGACTCCGATACCAGGCGGGATCAGGCATCGGAGAACTTGTAGCCCGTGCCCCAGACGGTCAGGATGCGGGCGGGACTGTCGCCGTGAGGTTCGATCTTCTGGCGGAGCCGCTTGATCAGCGTGTCCACGCTCCGCTCGGTCACGTGAGTATCTTCACGCCAGACCTGCGACAGCAGGGCCTGGCGGCTGAACACAATGCCGGGACGCGACGCCAGCAGGGACAGCACGTCAAACTCATGCGGCGTCAACTCAATCACGTTCTCCCCGATCAGCGCCTGGCGCTTGGCCGGATCGATGCGCAGGTCACCGACGACAATAACGTTTCCAGCCCCATCGGTCTGGCTCTGCCTTGGCCGCCTCAGGAGCGCCCGCACCCGCGCGACGAACTCGCGGACACCGAACGGCTTGGTCAGGTAGTCATCCGCGCCACTCTCGAGGCCCAGTACCTTGTCGGACTCCTCCCGCCTCGCCGTCAGCATCAGGATGGGAGTGTCGGCGTTCAAGGGACTGCGCCGAATGGCATGGCACACCGTCATGCCGTCCAGTTTCGGCAGCATGAGATCGAGAATCACCACATGAAAGGTCTGCGCCGCCACCATTTTGAGGGCCTGTTCTCCGTCGGCGCACCCGGTCACCCGGAACCCCTCCAGGGTGAGATGCAGCGTGACGAGTTCCCTGATGTGCGGCTCGTCTTCAACGACAAGAGCATTCGGCGCTTCCATCCATGCCAGCCTAATCGAATCTGGCCCTGAGGAGGGGCTGGCCACCGGAAGTTCACAAGGTCGCCACGGATCTGCCACACTCGTCAGACTGCCAGATGCCAGACATTCTTGACCTGCTACGCCGCCACTTCGGCCACCCGGACCTCCGCCCACCGCAGGTACCCATCGTCGATGCGGCCCTGGAGGGCGTCGATGTGCTCGCGGTCATGCCGACCGGCTCTGGCAAATCGCTCTGTTTTCAACTCCCCGCCCTCGCGTTACCCGGATTGACGCTGGTGGTGTCCCCCTTGATTTCCCTGATGAAGGACCAGGTGGACGAGCTGGTCAGACGGGGAATCGGCGCCGCGGCGCTTCATTCCGGTCAGACGGCGGACGAACGGCGCGATGTCCTGCGCCGCGCGCACGCCGGCGCGCTCCGCCTGCTGTACGTGGCCCCGGAGCGGTTTGCCTCGGACTACTTCCTCTCCGCACTGCACGAGTGGCCGGTCGCCCGCTTCGTCGTCGACGAAGCGCATTGTGTCTCCGAGTGGGGCCACGACTTCCGTCCGGACTACCGACGACTGGCAGACGCGGCCGAGGCCTGCCATCGGAGCGACGATGGGCCCGGGCGTCCGCCGGTCCTCGCCTTCACTGCCACGGCAACCCCGGAGGTCCGCGACGACATCGTTGCGTTACTGGGGATGCGTGAGGCTCAGGTGTTCGTCTCGGGTTTTGATCGCCCCAACATCGAACTCCGCGTGCGTCCTGTCTCCGGCGATCGCGAAAAGCGAGTGCTTCTGCCCGAACTGGTCGGCAAACAGCGCGCACTGGTCTACGCGTCCACGCGCAAGAGCGCGGAAGACGCGTCAGAGACCCTGGTCAGTGCCGGCGTCGCCGCTGCCGCCTATCACGCGGGCCTGAGCGACACCGAACGGACTCGTGTGCAGGAAGCGTTCGCCGCAGGAACCCTCCAGGCCGTCTGCGCGACCAACGCCTTTGGCATGGGGATTGACCGGCCGGACCTCGAGGTTGTCGTCCACAAGGAGCTTCCGGGATCAGTCGAGGCCTACTACCAGGAAGTCGGCCGCGTGGGCCGCGATGGCAGGCACGCTGTCGCGACGCTGCTCTGGAACTACTCCGACGTGAAGACGCGCGAGTTCCTCATAGACAAACGTGACGATGATGGTGCGCGTCATGGCACGGACGCCGACCCGGGAGAGCAGGACCGCCGGCGGACGCTCGAACATCTGAAACTCAAGCGCATGGTCGCGTATGCGGACGGCACGGGCTGTCTTCGCATGACCATCCTGCGGTACTTCGGGGATCCCGACGCCGGCGCGGATTGCCAGTCGTGCGGTAACTGCCTGCGGCGTGCCGCGCTCACCGACGACCAGCGATTGTTCGTGCGAAAGATCCTCTCTGGCGTGGCGCGCAGCGGTGAACGCTGGGGACGCCGGAAGATTGCGGCGATGTTGACCGGCAACACCAAGGACTTGCCGGACGCACTGGCGTCGCTATCCACCACCGGGCTGCTGAAGGAGCACGACCCCAGACTAATCGAGAAGTGGGTCGACGCACTCGTGGGCGCCGGCGCGCTGTGGAGTTCGCCGGACGTGTACCGGACACTCCGCCTCACCGACCTGGGCCGTGACGTCATGGCGGGCCGCCAGGAGTCGCTGTCGCTGCTGGTCCCCACCGTTCGCGTGAAAAGCGCCGGCAGTGGCAGGAAGGCCAGGAAGAAGAAGGCCGCGCCGGGCGGCGTCACGCGTGGCGTGTCTCCGGCAGACACCATCTCGTCCCGCCCACCCGACGAAGACATTCTGAACGCACTGCGGTCCTGGCGAAGCGACGAGGCCCGAAGCCGGGCGGTGCCCGCCTACGTGGTGCTGCACGACAAGACCATCGACGCCATCGCCAGAGTGCTCCCGCGCTCGATTGCCGACCTCGGAGAGATCGTCGGCATCGGCCCGACGAAGCTCTCGACATATGGCGAAGCGATTCTCCAGATTCTCGGCTCGAGTGTCGGATCGAACGCAGACCGCTAGTCGACCGCGATCTTGAAGACCACTTTCAAGACCGGCGAGGAATCACCGATTGCCATGCCTGGCATATGGCCGTCTTCAGGCCACAACAGGATGAAATCGCCCGGACGCAGGGTGACGAAGTCGCCGTCACCAGTGAGCCACAGCAGGTCGCGCTCCTCGTCATACGGCTCGGCTGCGAGACGCCCGAGCGGCGCAACCCCGATGTGCTCCTCCCCCATGACGATCATCTGCAAGTCAATGTGGGTGCGGTGGGCTTCCCACCTGCCCTCGCCGGGCCGCTTGGTCGAATACCGCTGCACCAGAGCCCGGACATCATCCCCACCAATCGGGTAGGTCCCGTCGCTCATGGCCGCGAAGTCCGCTGACTGGGCGAAATCAAATGCCCGGGCAAACCGGGGACCCAGACACCGGTACCGATCAGCACGCGTGAGGAGATCCTTGACCATCGCGCGCCATGCTACCAGAGAGAGGATAGAATCGCGGCGCGATGTCGACCTCGGTGTTCAGCGAACTGGCAGACCAACTCGAGACAATCCTCGAGGGGACCCTGCGGCGGGAATATGTTGATGGTCTGACCAGCGCATCGGCCACGCTTGGCGACGCGCTTGGCCAGCTTCGCCAGGCCATGCGCACGCATACGTGGTCAGGTGCAGGGCGCCGGGAGGTCATGGCCAAAGCGGTTCACGAATGTGACCGCTCGACCAGCGACGAGGGGTTTCACGCGCTGCACGACTGGGATGGAATTGCCGACCACGTCAATCCCGAGATCATCCCGGTTGACGTGCTCGATTTCGTTCGGCGGGTGCGTGGCGGCGCGCAGCCGGACACGGCCGCACTGTCGATTCTGATCGACTACTACTTCTTCCACCTGCTGTCACTGCTCGCGCTGCGCGCCTGGGACACGGACTCCCCGGATGATGCGCTGGGGAGAGTGGGCACTCTTGTCGAATTGTTGCAGGGCGAATATGGCAGCGGCCAGCCGTTCGTTTCTGACCCCGAGACGCTGCTGCTCATCGCCACCTCGCACTACGAGCCTGACGAACGCGGGTACGATTCGCTGCTCGACCAGGTCCGTGAGCTCTCCCCCCGGCGCCAGCTCGCCGTCGCGGTCGGACACGCCGCCAGCATGGGCGCCCATCTTCGCTTCGGCTTTCAGGCCACCTACGCCCACAGCACCGAGGCCATGCGGGACGACAACGTCGCCGACTATCCATGGTTGCACTACGCAGCCGATGTCGTCCTGCAGGAATACGAACGGCAGACCGGCGGCGGCGATAGTGGACCTCCACTCGGGTCTGTCGCCGAGGCCCTGTTCGGCAGCTTGACTGCCGACACGTCGTCGCTGCTCGACTCCGGCCCTTTCCGGGAGCGTCTCTCGCCGCTGTGGGAACCGTTGCGGACCGCGTTTGCCGCCCTGGAACCGCTCGGGGACCAGTATTCGCCGTTGTCACTGTTCTTCAATTTTTCTCACAACGTGCTGAAGGGCACCATCGTCGATGCCGTCCTCCGAGGTGACGCCTGGACGGTGTCCTTCAACGACGTGCTGACCGGTGCGTCCGGCGGAATCAGTCCGCTGGGGTCCCGGACGGCGCTGGCGGTCACGCTGATGGGGTACGCCCGGCGTCATCCGCAGCGGATTCGCGGGCAGTTGATGCCGGTGATCGTCTACGACCCGGCAGTCGGCCGCACCGTTCACCAGGGCACGATGGCGCGCCTGGAGGCCGCCATCGCGTTATGATGGCCCAGCCCAGTTCAAGGAGGAGGTTTCGATGCGACGACGATTGAGATGGAGACGCAGGCAGATGGTCCTGGCCGTGTCCGCGTGTGCGCTGGTGTTCGCCGTGGCAACCCGCGCGCAACAGGCTCCGGCACCGGCCAACCTCGTGCCGGTGGCTGCCAGCTCGCTGCTGCTCCGTCCCGAGGCCTACCTGAACCAGACGGTCTCTGTCTTCGGTACGGTGGAGCAGTTGCTCTCGGCCACCGCATTCTCCATGGATCAGGACGCCAAGAAGGCGGCCATGACCGACCTGCTCATCGTCGCGCCGACCTTGACTGCCCAGCCCGCTCCTGGAAGCTACATGACCGTCGTGGGTGAGGTCATCCGATTCGATCCGGCAGAAATTCAAAAGCTCGCAAAGGACTACACCCTGGACCTGCCAGCCAACACCGCCGCGCGCTATCGCGGACAGGTGATGGTGCTGGCAACATCTGTCGTGGATCCGGGCATGAATGACCTGGCGAAACCGGTGCCCGTACCACTGACACCGGCTGAGGAAGCGTTCGACAAGGTGATGAAGCAGGTCAATCCGACGGCGGCCGAACTACGAAGCGGCGTGACAGCATCGGACGTCAAGGTCGTGCAGGAGCAGGCTCCGGTTCTGGGCAAGCTCTTTGCCGAAGCTCGTGCCTTCTTTGCAGACCGGGGCACGACGGACGCAGTCGCATGGGCCGCCGAGGGCGTGGCGCTGGCGGCCGCAATCGAAAAAGACGCAACGGACAATCGCTGGAGCGACGCCAGGGAGTCCACTACGAAGCTGACCGCGCTCTGCCAGTCGTGCCACGCCGCTCACCGTGAGCGGCAGCCCGACGGCACGTTCAGAGTGAAGAAATAGGCCCCAGGCTCCTAGCAGCTCTGACAGCGGTGATTGTTCTTCGCGCCCATCTTTTCGAGCAGCGCGATTGTCTCCGGAAACGGCGAAATCCGTGAGACCGGACCGTTCGCCATGTCGACGGTGGTTTGTCCGCGCCGGCTCACAGCCATGACGTCGGCGCCCTTCGACACCAGGTACAGAATCAGCTCATTGTCACCACGCGCGGCCGCGTGGTGCATCGGTGTGTAGCCATCGCTGTCACGTGCGTTGACATCAGCCCCGAGCTCCTCCACCAGGTACTTGACCGTGGCCAACCAGGCATCGGGCGCATGCCGATGCGCATTACCCGCGAATCCCTCTCCATACTCCGAACCGGCGGCTGCGTGAAGGGGAAAGACACTGGGGCCGCCGGCCGGCACCGCCGGCAGACCTGACGGGTCCACTTCCGGTGTGTCCGGCGTTGCCTCATCGGGCACCGGCCCGCCGCCGCCGCGACGACCGCCGCGACCGCCACCGGCGCGAGCCACGAAGGTGGGGATGTTGGGGTCGGCGCCGTTGCTGACCAGAAAACGCATGGCTTCAACGTCAGTGCCATACGCCGCTCGCCAGAACGCCGTCGCACCGGCGGCATTCGAAAGACCGCAGTTCGCATTGCCGCAGTCGGTGTAGACCATGTACCAGGGATGGACGCGAATACGGGCGTTCACATCCGCGCCCTTGTCGATCAGTGCCTGCATGACCTCGAGGTAGTCAGCCTTCTGCGAGTCCATCTCCTGCGGTTGCGGGAATCGCGTTCGCGGTTGCCACCGGGCGTTGATCGTGGCCCACAGCGGTGTCACGCCATGACTCTCCGAGGCGACATTCACGTCCGCGCCTCGACCAATCAACTCCATCGCCACATCGAATTGGCCATTGATCAGCGCGACCAGCAACGGACTATGGCCGTCATCGGTAGGCTCGTCCAGGAGCGCACCCGCATCGAGCAGCGCGATGGTGGTTGCCAGGTACCCCTGGCGAACGGCGTGATGCAATGCCGACAGGCCACCTTTGGCGGAGATATTCGGCGGCGGCGTCTCCTGGTTCCCGGCGGTCGGACCAGCGCCGTCAGGCTCTGGCGGCGCTGGTGTGCCTGCGGCGCGCCCACGGGCCGCCGCGGGAGTCGCAGGAGCCGCAGGGGTTGCGGTCGCACGACCGCCGCCCCGGCCTCCTCGCCCGCCTCCGGCCGCAACGGGGGCCGGGGGCTCGGGAAGCTTGCCGCTGACGTAGTACTCTCGTGCCGCCTCGATCGCGGCCTGCATCTGGCTTGGCGTCGGCGATTCCCCGGGCGCCACGATATTCTCCAGAATCTGCCGTTGCAGCGACTGTGCCTGCCGGTCCTGGGCCCCGAACTCGGTCATGTCGAGGGACGAAGTCTTCACGTTGACGTCGGCGCCACGCGAAACCAGTAACCGCACGACATCCACCCGATCCGCTGCGGCCGCAAAAATGAGGGGCGTCTGTGCCCACTCTGACTCTCTCGCGTTGACGTCAGCGCCCTGGTCCAGCAGCAGCGTCACGACGGCCGGATTGCCCGAGGCGGCCGCCAGGTGCAGCGGAGTGGTGTGGCCCGTTGACGTCAGCGCCGACACCGGCGCCTTGGCCTTCACCAGGGCCTCGACGACCCGCGCGCTTCCAGCTCGCGCCGCCAGGTGCAGCGGGGTGTAGGCGCCGATACGCGTCACCGCGGACACGTCGGCTCCCGCGAAGATCAGCATGTCGACCATGGCCTGATCCGCGCGTTCGGTGGCCCAGTGCAGCGCGGTCATGCCATCGCCGTGCGGCGCATTGACATCGGCGCCCTTCGCCAGGAGTGCGCGAAGGGCGACGGCGTCACCACGGCGCGCCGCGTCGGCGACCGGCGTCCCCTGCTGTGCGACCATCGTCGCACCCGCGCCCACGCACATCGCGACGAGGACGTGAAGACCAAAACGGCGAATATGAAACATGCGTTCCGTCCTGTCTTTCGAAGGGCTATGCCAGCGAGAACGGCGCGGTGCTGTCGCCGAAGGATTTCAGGTCGTCCATCCCCAGGTTCTGCATGAGCGTCAGCATGACATTGGCCATCGGCGTGCCGTCTTCCGCCTTCAGATGGACGCCACCCTTCAGTTGGCCGTTGCCGTGCCCGAAGAGGACCAGCGGGCAGCGCCGGTGGTTGTGCACGTTCGGATCGGCCATCGGCGACCCCCAGATGATCAACGTCTTGTCGAGTAGATTGCTGTCGCCCTCGACGGTATCTCTCATTCGCTCGAGGAAGTACGCCATCTGGCTCATGCGGTACTTGCAGATCTTGTTGAACTCCAGCACCCGCGCCTCAGTGTTGCCATGATGCGAGGCGGGATGGAACGGCTGACTCGACCCGCTCTCCGGGAACACGCGGTTCTGCGCATCGCGCCCGGTCTTGAAGGCGATAACGCGCGTCATGTCGGTCTCGAGCGCCAACACCTGCAGATCAAACATCAGCTTCATGTGCTCGGAGAATGAATCGGGCACCCCCGCCGGGGCGTCCGGCAGTTCGCGTGTCTCACCGCTGGTGTTGTGCGCCTCCACCATCCTGATGCGCCGTTCGATTTCGCTGATGTGCTCCAGGTAGCGATCGAGACGCAGGCGGTCGGTCGGCCCCAACTTCGCGCGCATCGATGTCACCTCGCCGTGCACCCAATCGAGGATGCCGCGCCTGGTCATCCGGCGCTCCTCACGCGCGGCCGACGTGCCGCCGGACCCGAACAACATGTCGAACGCCACCCGCGGATCGCGGATCATCGGCAGCGGCTCGTTGGGAGACGCCCAACTGATGGAGTCCGTATAGGCGCATGAGTAGTTGTAAGTACAGCCGCCGGCCTGATCGAGGTTCTCGATACAGAACTGCATGGACGGCATCGGCGTGGACTGGCCGAACCGGCTGGCATACATCTGGTCGAGAGAGGTCCCGGCCCAGATGTCGGACCCCTGCGTCTGCTTCGGATGCGCCTGCGTCAGAAAGACCGCACTCGATCGGAAGTGATCGCCGCCAATCTCAGGCGCGGCGAACGCCTCGGCCATTCGCGCGTCCGTGTTGCTGACGATGGTCGTGTAGTCGCGGAAGTCGTCAAGAGTGCTGAGCGGATTGTCCGGCACGAGGGTATAGTCGCGGCCCACGGTCTCTGGCGCGAAGAGAAACTTGCCGGCGCCAATGCCGTTGCACCCGGCCAGCCCGTGCACCTCCTCGATACACACCAAGCGGGTGTGTGTCGGGGCGGCGGCCCGAGCCGTTGCACTCCAGCCTGCAGGAATCATCGCGTCAAGAAACGGCAGCGCGACCGTGGCGCCAGCGCCCCGCAGAAACGTGCGCCGAGCCATGTGCTTACCCGTGAGATACGACATTGCTTCTGTCTCCTTCTGACTGCTTGACGCTCACACCGCTTACGGCTGGCGTCCCGAACTTCCTGAACTGGGCACGGCCTCGGCCACGCTCAGTCTGAACGCATCACTCCTGATCACACCCAGGACCAAGGCAGACACGGGATACCCGAGCGGCTCCGCGCTTCTGGTAATCGCCCGGACGGCCGGTTGGTCGTAGTACTCGATGCGACGTCCCAGCGCGAACGCCATCAGATTCTGGGTCAACGTCCGCACCAGCGGCACCGGCCGTTTCAAGAGCACGGCCGACAATTCAGCCGGGTTCGACACGGGCGTGCCATCGTAAAAATCGCCTCGCGTATCCAGGTCGCTGCCGTTCTCGCGCAGACGCCAGCGCGCAGTGACGTCGAAGTTGTCCAGGGCCAGGCCAATGGGGTCCATGAACAAATGGCAGGACCGGCACTGCGGATTCGACCGGTGCATTTCCATCCGCTCGCGGGTGGTCAGGGCCTTGTCGTCCTTGGACTCGGCCGTGTTCTCAAGCGGAGGCACATTGGGAGGCGGCGGAGGCGGCGGTGTGCCCATCAGCACCTCCATCACCCACTTCCCGCGCAGAACGGGAGACGTCCGATTGGCCATGGACGTCTGGACGAGCACGCTGCCCTGCCCCAACAGACCCTTTCGCGTATCGTCCGGGTAGGCCACCCGGCGAAAATGGCTTCCAGCCACGCCAGGAATGCCGTAGTGACGCGCCAGACGCTCATTCAGAAACGAATAATCGGCGCGATACAGGTCGAGCGCGCTGGCGCCACGACGCACCAGGTCGTTGAAGAACTCCACGGTTTCACTGCGCATCGCATCGGCCAGACCATCATCGAAGTTCGGAAAGAAGTTCGGGTCCGGATGCACCTTGCTGATGTCCTGAAGGCGCAGCCACTGCGCGGCGAATCGTTCGCCCAGCGCCTCCGACCTGGGATCGGCGAGCATTTGTTTCGCGACCCGCTCGATCCCGTCCGGCGTCGAAAGCTCGCCTTTCACCGCAGCGGCCATCAACGACTCGTCGGGCGGAATGCCCCAGAGGAAGAAAGACAACCGCGATGCCAACTCGAGATCGCCGACCCGGTAGGTCTCGCCTGGCTTGGTCCGCTCAGGCTGCCGCTCAAGCCGGAAGATGAAGTGCGGACTCGCCAGGACAGCCTCGAGCACCGTGCGGACACCGCCCTCGAAGCCGCCCGCGACGCGACCGACGTCGTAGAACTGCATGATCGAATCGACTTCGGACTCCGACAGCGGCCGGCGGTACGCCGTCGCCCCCAGGCGCGCGACAATCGTGCGGGCGCACGGCTGTTCGTCAGCCGGGCCGGTAGGCCGGCACACAAACACCTTGCGCCGGCTCGGGGAATCCGACAACCCGGTCACGCTCAACGGGCCGCGAATGACCATGTCACGAACGTGCGGCAAGGTCGTGACACCGGCACCGCCTGACCCACCGCCAGCAAAGGACCAATCGTGTGGGCGAATCAAATCCTCATACGGACCGTCCGTGCGTCGCACGAACGCGGCCGCCACCGAATGCTGGCCAGCCTTGACCATGATGGGATCGGTCAACATCGGCACGCCGCCCCGTCCGTCCGCCGATTCGGCCCGCTGGGTCTCGTACTTGATCAGCGCCACCCGCTCGCCGTTGACGGACACATCGATGTCCTCGAAGCGGCTGTTGTTGCCGCCCGTGAGGTTGACTTCGAACACATACTCACCGTCGGCCGGAAAGACGTGCGGCACCACCAGCCCGCCACGCGTGCCATAGGGGGCGCCTTCCACGTAGTCCCAGGGATGCTGCGAGGCATAGCTCGTGTTGGCGTACGTCCGGTCAAGCGACGTGGCTTGCAGATCACCAACGGCCATCCGGCTGATGTCGCTCGCCGCGTTCAGGAAGGCCTCCAGCAGGGTCGCCGACAGCATCTGCTCGTCGGCGATGTTGTCAAAGTTCGCGCTCATCGAATCGAGCGGCAGCCACTGACCGGCATCCACCTCGAGGTCCAGCAACTCCCGGATGGAACGCGAGTATTCCACCCGGTTCAAACGCGGAAACGTGCGGAACCCCGGGTTCGGGTGGGCTGCGGCTGCGGCATCCAGGCGCGTCTCCAGCGCCGTAATGAGACCGGTGAGACTGGCAATATCGGGCGGCGGCGTCCCCGGCGGCGGCATCATGCCCGCGCGCAACTTTCGCACCATGCGCTCTGCCATGGCCGCATTTTCGACGGTGGCCGACACTTCGAACGATTCGAAGGACAGTCCCGCGGGCTTCGTGACGTCATTGTGGCAATCGACGCAGTAGCCCTGAATGATGTCATCCGGGCTTTCGGCCGGGACGGCGCTCACTTGCGACTGGTGCGCGCTCATCGTCCAGTGCACGCCTGCCGGATCTGACGTCGGGAACACCCTGCCCGCAAGCACATGATCCGCGCTGGCGAGCATGGCCGCTCCGCACGTCACTGCACACGCCGCCATCAACCTGATCGCTGTCTTAGGCATACTCGTAGTTCGACCCCGGGTCCTGAATCTTTCGTAGATGGGCCAAACTATACACTGGAAATCCGCCGAGTGTGGCCTCGGGATTGGGCTCGGTTTCCCCTACAATAAGCCTCGTTTTCCCAATACCTTCCGGAGGTTCGCTTGACAAAGCCAGCTCTGCTGCCGTGCCTTTTCCTCGCTCTCGTGCTTGCTCCGGGCCTTTCCGGCCGCTCTCAGCGACCCGACAGCCTGCCTGCAACCGGCCCCGCCGGCCTGCCCCCGGACACTGTTTTCCTCGAAGATCTCACCTGGGCCGAAGTGCGCGACCTGGTCCAGGCGGGCACGACCACGGTGATTGTCGGCACGGCGGGCACCGAACAAAAGGGCCCGCACATGGTGGACGGCGAGCACAAGTTCGTCATGGAGTACGCGGCCGACAGGATCGCGAGAATCCTGGGTCGAACCCTTGTGGCACCGGTCATCACCTATGTGCCCGAGGGCAGTTGGCAGAACCCCAGCGGACATATGTCGAAGCCCGGAACAATCACCCTGCCTGAAGACCGGTTTGTCGACCTGCTGGTCAGCGCCGGGCGCAGCCTGAAGGCCGGAGGATTCACCACGGTGCTGTTTCTGGGCGAGTCAGGGGGCAATCGAACCGGGATGCGCACGGCCGCCGCTCAACTGAACGACCTGTGGAAGGACACCGCACGGGCCTTCTGG
>JAHEFO010000112.1 GCA_024640135.1 Acidobacteriota bacterium | reverse complement strand
CACGCGCGCGTCCTCCCAGGCCGACTTCAGGCAGCGCTCTTCCTCGAGCCGATCAAGCGCCGGATACACCGTGCCGCTGGTCAGCCCGGTGGCATCCATGATCTCGAACCCGAAGCGCTTGCCATCGGCCACGGCGTGAAGCACGGTGACCACTCCAAGACTCAGTTTCATGATTCAACTCCCTTGGACGGCAGCCGCCCTATTTATGTTTCAAGTATATCGTGGCTGCCAACATAGGGTCGCTCCACGCAGCGATCCAGCCCGGCGTCGCGGCTCGCGTCACCAGGGGGTAATGTCGGGGTCCAGGCGTCAGTGGGCGCCCCGGCCTGAAGGCCCGGGCCTTCATTGCGTCCGGACAACCTCCACGGCGTCCGGAGCTCCGGGTCTTCAGCCCCCTGGGGAGGGAGCCCCTAGAAGAGTCCGACGATGCGGCCTTTGTCGTCCAAATCGATGCGCTCGGCCGAGGGCACCTTCGGCAAGCCGGGCATCGTCATGACGTCTCCACAGATCATGACGACAAATTCGGCCCCGGCGGCCAGGCGGACTTCGCGCACGTTGACCATGTGATTCGAGGGCGCCCCGCGCAGCGCGATGTCGGTCGAAAACGAGTACTGCGTCTTCGCCACGCACACCGGATAGTGCCCGTACCCGTCGTCCTGCAACTTCCGGATCTGCGCCCGGACTTTCGCGTCAGCCGAGATGTCCGTCGCGCCGTAGATCGTGGTCGCGATGGCCTTCATCTTGTCCCAGAGCGACAGGGTGTCTTCGTAGACGAACCGGAAGGTGGACGCCTGCTCGTCGATGACTGCCACCACGGCTTTCGCCAGATTCTCGGCCCCGGCTCCGCCGTCCGCCCAGTGCGTCGCCAGAATCACGGGAACGCCGCTGGGCTCCATGATCGTCTGGAGTCTGGCGATTTCCGCGTCGGTATCGTCCGGAAACCGGTTGATCGCCACCACGGTTGACAGACCGAAGTGCGTCTGCACGTTTCGGACGTGACGCTGCAGGTTGGCCAGACCCCGCTCGAGCGCTCCCAGGTCTTCCTGGCCCAGCGCCTCGCGATCCACGCCGCCGTGGTACTTGAGGGCACGAATCGTGGCGACGATCACACAGGCGTCCGGGCGCAGGCCGGATTTGCGGCACTTGATATCGACGAACTTTTCGGCGCCAAGATCCGCGCCGAACCCGGCTTCGGTCACGACGTAGTCGGCAAGCTTGAGCGCGGTACTGGTGGCCATCACGGAGTTACAGCCGTGCGCGATGTTGGCGAACGGTCCGCCGTGCACGAACGCGGGGTTGTTCTCCAGCGTCTGGACCAGGTTCGGTTTGAGCGCGTCTCGCAGCAGCACGGTCATGGCACCGTGCGCATTGAGGTCCCGCGCGCGCACGGGTTTCTGATCCCGCGTATAGGCCACGACGATGTTGCCGAGCCGTTCCTTGAGATCGTGGAGCGACGTGGCGAGGCAGAAGATGGCCATCACCTCGGACGCCACGACAATGTCGAACCCGTCTTCGCGGGGATAGCCGTTGCCGGGCCCGCCCAGCGAGGCGACGATCTGACGCAGGGCCCGATCGTTCATGTCCACGACGCGTTTCCACTGAATGCGGCGCACGTCAATGCCCAGCGCGTTCCCGTGGTGGATATGGTTGTCCAGCATCGCCGCCAGCAGGTTGTTGGCCAGCGCGATGGCGGAAAAATCTCCGGTGAAATGAAGGTTGATGTCCTCCATCGGCACCACCTGCGCGTGTCCCCCGCCGGCCGCCCCGCCCTTCATCCCGAAGACCGGTCCCAGACTCGGCTCCCGCAGACAGATCATCGCTTTCTTGCCGAGGCGATTCAGCGCATCGCCCAGACCAACAGTGGTCGTGGTCTTTCCCTCGCCCGCCGGTGTGGGACTGATGGCCGTCACCAGAATCAGTTTGCCGTTCGGCCGATCTTTCAGGCTGTCGACAAAATCGAGGGCGATTTTTGCCTTGTAGTGCCCGTAGGGCTCAAGGCTCTCCTCGGGAATGCCGAGGCCGGCGGCCACCTCGGTTGCTCGCGTCAGGGTGGCTTGTTGGGCGATCTCGATATCAGACAGCGGCACGAAACGACTCCTTACCGGGAATTGAGATGAGGCATGAAGGTCATGAAGGACCAGGCCACGCCGGGATAATCCTTCCTAATGTACATCCTTCAGGCCTCAGGTGCGCGGACACCAGGCATGAAGATCATGACGGAACCGTGCGACGGGTGGTGCATGAAGGTCTGACGTCGCTCCTTCATGCCTCGTGTGAAGAGGCCTAGCGGTTCTGCACGAACTGGAATCCGAAGCGGCCCTTGATACACAGGTGGCCCTCGGTGACGTCATGATCGTGCGGGGAGGTCACCCGAACGATCGAATTGTCCTGCACGTGCAGTTGCACCGTGCAGCCCACCCCGCAGTACGGGCAGATGGTATCGGTGACGGCCTGCTTCGATTCATCCCACGTTCCGGCCTCCCGCATGTCGTGTTCGGACTTGAACATGAGCGCGCCGGTGGGACACACGCCGATGCAGTTGCCGCAATAGACGCATGCCGAGTCCGGCAGAGGGGTCTCGAACTCCGTCGCGATCGTCGCGTGGAAGCCGCGCCCGGCCACCGCGATGGCAAAGGTGTTCTGGGCGTCGGTGCCGCACGCCTCAACACATTTGTAGCAGAGCACACATTTTGAATAGTCGCGCACGTACAGCTCGTTATCGATCTTCACCGGTTGCTGCACGGTCGCCTTCGCGCCGTGCCCCGTGGCGTCACCGGTATCGAACCGCTCCGGGACGGCCTCGTAGCGCGCCATGTCGGCCAGGTACTTCGGATCGGCCGTCGACAGATCGACGGAGGAGCCCAGCAGTTCGAACACCAGGCGCCGGCTGTGCCGCACGCGCTCGGAGTCTGTATGTACGACCATGCCGGGTTCGGCAGGACGGGAACAGGACGGCACGAGCGTTCGAGCCCCTTCCACTTCCACCACGCACACGCGGCAGACGTTGACGGGAGTCAGGTTCTCTGCGTAACAGAGCGTCGGCGTCTCGATACCGGCCGACTGGCACGCCTGCAACAACGTGGTGCCTTCCGGCACCCGAACGGACTTGCCGTCAATGGTCAGGTCCACGTAACGAACGAACGACATGGGTACGGCGTCCACTACTACTGCGCCTCCTGGGGAGCCTCGAACGTGTCGAGGGGAAACTTCTGCAACGCGCTCTGCACGGCGCTGGCCGCAGTCTGACCCAGCCCGCAAATGGATGCGTCGCGCATCACCATCGCCAGGTCGTTGATGAGCGTCACTTCGCGCGCCGTCCCGCCCTCACCCTGCTGACGGGCGTCGACCAGGCGATGCAGCGCCTCCTCCTGGCGGATCGTGCCGATACGACACGGCACACATTGCCCGCAGGATTCGTCGCGGAAGAACGACGCGATGCGTATGAGGATGTCGCCGAGGTCGACGCGGTCGTCAAACAGCATGATGACACCCGATCCCAGCGTGGCGCTCACCGCCCGCGTCCCTTCGAACGTCAAGGGCATGTCGAGTTCATCCGGCGTCACGAACACGCCGGCGGCGCCGCCGAGCAACACGGCCTGCAACGCGCGGCCGTCCGCGACGCCGCCCGCCAGCGCGATCACCGCCCGCAGGGTGCTGCCGAACGGCGTCTCGTAGAGCCCGGGCCGTGTCACGCAGCCGGAGACGCAGAACAGCTTCGTGCCGGCTGACCCCGCCGTGCCGGTCGAGGCAAACGTCGGCCCGCCGCTGCTGAGAATGTCGAGCAGATTGGCAAACGTCTCCACGTTGTTGACCACGGTCGGTTTGCCGAAGAGCCCGACGTTGACAGGAAACGGCGGCTTGTTCCGCGGTTCGCCGCGCAACCCCTCCAGGGAATTGAACAATGACGTTTCCTCGCCGCAGATATAGGCGCCGGCGCCACGGCGCAATTCGATGTCGAACGTGACGCCCTCGCCCATGATGTTGTCCCCGAGCCACCCTCGTGCCCGGGCCTGCGCGATCGCACGCTCCAGCCTCCGCGTGGCTGTCGGGTACTCACCGCGGATGTACAGGAAGCCGCGTTCGCACCCTGTGGCGAACGCACCGATGGTCATGGCCTCGATCAGCGCGAACGGATCCTCTTCCATGATCACGCGATCCTTGAACGTCCCTGGCTCGGATTCGTCTGCATTACAGACCAGGAAGTGCGGCCGGACCGGATTACGCGCGACCGCTTCCCACTTGCGTCCCGTCGGGAACGCCGCGCCGCCGCGGCCCAGCAACTTCGACTCCGTGACCTCGCGCAGCGTGCGTTCGGGCCCCATGGACAGCGCCTTGCGGAGCGCGGCGTAGCCGCCGTGCGCGCGATAGGCATCCAGACTCTCCGGATCGACCAGGCCGACGCGTCGCAGCAGGCGCAACGCCGGATCGCGCGGCGCGTCAGTCTGCGGCACGACCGTGCGCTGTGCCGCCCGCGCGTCGCCCGACTCGACGGCCAGCACCAGATCCTCGAGCGTCGCCGCCGCCATGGCCTCGTCACCGCGGGCGTCGCCCGCGCGCTGCACCAGCGCGGCAGGCGCCTGTTCGCACAACCCCAGACAGGGACTGCGCACCCACGTGGCAGCGCCGTTCACGCCCGAGGCGTCCTGGCCGGCCGGACCGAACCTGGCCTCGAGCGACCGGCACACGGCCTCAGCCCCCTTCGTCCGGCAGGCGATGTCATCACACACATGCACCGTCCGAGGGGCGCGGCGTTTGGTGGCGAACATGGCGTAAAACGACGCGACGCCGAACCCTTCGGCCGGAGGCACGGACAAGCGCGCGCAGATGTGATTGAGCGCGCCAGGGCTGATCCAGCCCGCCTGGGCCTGGGCCGCGTGCAGGGCCGGCAGCAACAGGTGCCGCTCCGGCGCGGCCGCCCCGATGGCCGCGTCAATCGCCTCGCGCTCTTCGTCTGAAGCGACGGCGCCCGGAATCAGATGCAGGTCCACGTCAGCGAGTCCTTTCGGCCGTGCTGGCGCCGACCGGCTCGGCGGCAGGTGCGACACTGATCTTCTCGACGCGCACGGCGGCGGCCTTGAACTCGGCCGTGCCGGATCGCGGGTCCACCGCGTCGATGGTCAGAATGTTGGTTTCCACGTCATCCGGAAAATGCAGCGTCATGAACGTGAGCCCAGGCCGCAGGCCCGGATCGATCTTGACCGGCGCCTCCACCGAACCGCGCCGCGACACGATGCGCACCACCTCACCCGGCACCATCTGCAAACGCTCGGCGTCCTCTGGCGAAAGCTCGATGCGTTCCCCGTGCCGGAGCGGCGACGTGTACCCGCCCGTCTGGACACCGGTGTTGTACGAATCAAGCCGACGGCCGGTCGTCAGGCGCAACGGAAAGTCCTCCGTCAGCTCATCCACCGGCGGCGCGTGATGCACGACCTCGAAGGGCGCGCGCGGTCCCGTGACGGGGTCGTCCCACAGGCGCGTATGCAGTGTCGGACTGCCCGGGTGATCGTCGGTGGGACACGGCCACTGCAGCCCATTGAGGGCTTCCAGGCGCGCGTAGCTCATCCCGCCGTGCCACGGCGACAGGCGTCGGACTTCCTCCCACACGGCTGCCGCTGTCGGTGCGCCCCAATCCGTCCCGAGCCGCCTGGCCAGCGCCGCCAGGATCTCGATGTCGTCCCTGGCCTGGCCGGGCGGATCAAGGGCCTTGCGCACGCGTTGTACACGCCGTTCGCTGCTGGTCACCGTGCCTTCGGATTCACACCACGACGCAGCGGCCGGCAAGACCACATCGGCCACTTCGGCCGTCTTCGTCAGGAAGATGTCCTGCACCACCAGGTGGTCCAGGCCCTCCAGCAACCGCCGCGTGCGCTTCGCGTCGGCTTCCGACTGCATCGGGTTCTCGCCGAGCACGTACACCGCGCGAAGATCCCCCTTCTCCATCGCGTCGAACATCTCACTCAGGTGCCAGCCCCGCTTCTCGAGCAGCGGCCGCCCGTACTCGCGCTCGAACATGGCGCGCAACTCCGGATCTTCGACATCCTGCCCGCCCACGAACTTGTTCGGCAACGCCCCCATGTCTCCGCCACCCTGCACATTGTTCTGGCCGCGGAGCGGAACCAGGCCGGATCCGAATCGGCCAATGTGTCCCGTCAGGAGCGAGAGGTTGATGATGGCGAACACGTTGTCCACCGCATTGTGGTGTTCCGTGATTCCGAGCGTCCAGCACACCTGCGCGCGATCCGCCCGCGCATACGAATGCGCCAGGTCCCGAATGGCGTCGGCCTTCACCCCAGTCAGCTTCTCGCCATGTTCCAGCGTGTACGGCTCCACCGCCGCCTTGTACTCCTCGAACCCCGAGGTGGCCCGCTCGATGAACGCGGTGTTGCACAATCCGGCGGCAATGATCTCCCGGCCAATCGCGTTGGCCAGGGCGACGTCCGACCCCACTTCGAGTCCCATCCACACGTCGGCCCACGCGACGGAACTGGTCCGTCTCGGATCGATCGCAAACATGCGCGCCCCGGCCTGCTTCCCCTTCAAGAGATGGTGGAAGAAGATCGGATGCGTCTCACGGGCGTTGGACCCCCAGAGGACAATGAGGTCGGTTTCCTCAATCTCCCGGTAGGCGCTCGTTCCGCCGCCTGCCCCGAACACTGTCGTCAGACCGACGACACTGGGGGCGTGTCAAGTTCGGTTGCAACTGTCGATGTTGTTGCTGCCCAGCACTCCGCGCGTGAACTTCTGCGCCAGATAGTTCACTTCGTTGGAGGCCTTCGAACAACTGAACATCCCGAAACTCCAGGGCCCGTGCTCGCCGGTCACACGGCGGAATCCCTCCGCCGCGCGGTCCAGCGCTTCGTCCCAGGTCGCCTCGCGCAACGTCCCGTGATCCCGCACGAGCGGCTGCGTCAGTCGCGTGTATTTTGCGCTCATGCCGGGAGCTTAACACGCTCCCTTTCCAACCGGTGGGGTGGCGTTGATGGGTGCTCAGTGCTGGGTGCTGGGTGCTATGTGCTGGGTGCTGGGTGCTATGTGCTGGGTGCTGGGTGCCGGGTGCTGCGTGCGGGTGCGGGGTGCTGGAGTGCTTCGTGCTGGTCACCCGGCGGCAATGTCCAGGCAGGCGCCGCGGCCGGGGAACCGAACCCAACCACGGGCGACGGCGTATCTGCGAGGAGGGAGGAGAGGCATGACCCGACATTCCGCAACGTTCGCACGGTTCGGTCGACACCTGGCGCTCGCCGCTATCGTGGCCGGCGTGTTCGCCGGCGACGGCACAACGGCCCAACAGGCGCCTGCGACGGTGCCGCGGATCCTCACGCAGGACCCGACGCTGAACAACCTCATCGACCCGCCTGGATACACGGTCGGGGTCCTGGGCACCCTCGGCCGGGTTGAAAAGACGGGGCACGGCCCCAGAGCTCTGATCCTCATCCCGGGATTGGGTTTTGGCGGCGAGGTCTTCGAGACCTTCCTTCCGGCGGGGGATGAGGAATTCACCAGGTATCTGGTGACGCTTCCAGGCATGGGCGGGACTCCGGCCCCACCAGCCCCGCCAGAGACCGTGAGTTTCGGCGACCAGACATGGACGCGCGGCGCCGTGCGCGCCATCGAGGCGCTGATGGACCGCGACAACCTCGACGACGTGGTGGTCGTGGGTCACTGGCTGGTCGGAACACAGGTGGCCCTCGATCTGGCGAAGTGGCACCCGGAGCAGGTCAAGGCCGTCGTGCTGCTGGCAGGCTCGGCGCGCTGGGTCACCGCCGAACCCAATCCGGCCCAACCCGACGACCTGCCACTGGACCAGAGAGTCGCGCGGGTCGATCAATACATGGCGTCGCAGTGGTTCAAGACCGTCACCAGGGAGACGTGGGATGACAACAACTTCCTGCCGGGCGACTACTCGGCCAACCCGATCCTGGGACTGCGCCTCTGGCGTGAGGCCGCGCGTCCACCGCTCCACGTGTGGGTTCGCTACCTGAACGAGTTCTATGCCCAGGACAGCACGTTGGGACTGGAGGCGTTCACGACCCCCACACTGCTGGTGAAGCCCGGTCTCGAGGACCTGTTCCACGATCCTGGCAACAACTACGTGCGGGCCTATACCGACCGGGGATGGGGACGCTGGGCGTCGGCACATGGACCATGGCACGTACGGACAATTCCAGAATCCCGGCTCGTGCCGTGGATCGATCAACCGGACCTGGTCCGGGCTGCTGTGGTTGAATTCCTGGAATCCACGGCAGGCCTGCAGGTAGACAAGACCGAATGAAGGCACGACTGGCGTGATTGCGCGCCAGTGAGGCAGCGGGTATACTCACTATACTTGCACGCATGTTAGTGAGACGACATGTTGGCCTCGAGGGACCATGAGCCCACGAAAACGCTCTCCCGAATCGCTCTTGCCACTGACGCAACCGGTCTTCGGCATTCTCCTCGCCCTGGAGGACAAACGGGTACATGGCTACGGCATCATGCAGGCGCTGGCGGAGAAGACCGAGGGGCGCCAGCGGTTGCTGCCTGGCAGCCTGTACGCGTCGATCGCCAGGATGATTGAGGACGGACTGGTCGAGGAGGTCGCGGCGCCGGCCGGAGATTCCAGCGGCGGCCCTTCGAGGCGGTACTACCGGCGAACGGCATTCGGCAAAGCGGTGGCCCGCGCCGAAACCGAACGTATGCAGCATCTGGTCAAGCTGGCCGTGTCCGAAAAACTCCTCGGCGGGTCCTCAGAATAGGTGGCCAGCAGTGGAGATCCTGAGGCGGCGTAAAACGCTCGCGAGCCGGCTGTATGCCTGCCTGGCGTTCGTGCTGCCGGTCACGATCCGCCGCACCCACCGGACCGAGCTGCTCGAGACGTTTGACGATGAACTGAATCGCGCGCGAACGACCGGCGGACTTGGGCACGGTGTGCTGTTCAGCCTTCGTGCGTCGATGGATGTCATCGCCACCGGCGTGAAGGAAAGAGCCAGGCGTTGGCGCCGGGCGGCCTCGCCGCCGGGCGGTCCCGGGAAACCCAGGCTGGGATTGATCGGCAGCCTCGGTCGCGACGCGATCGAAGCCTGGCGCAGCCTGCGCCGCCGCCCGGCCATGGCGGTGGCCGCGACGTGCATCATGTCACTGGGCGTGTCGGCCAGTGTGGCGGTGTTCACCTACGTCAACGCGTTTTCGCAGGCGCCGCCAGGGGTGGACCCGGACGGACTGGTTCAGGTTCACGGCGTCACTGATGACGACCCGTCAGTGCCAATCTCGTTTCCGGACTTCGTTGACTACACCGGCCTGGCGGACCGCTCCTTCAATGCGATCGCGGCGGTCTATTCAGCGTCAGCCGCCTCCGTTCGCAGCGAGACCATCACTGATGTCGCGCTGCTGGAGGCCGTGTCGGGCCAGTTCTTCGAGACCTTCGGCGCCAGAACCATCGTGGGTCGCCCCCTGCAGCCCGAGGATGACCTGCCTGGGGCCGGGGATACCGTGGTGATTTCGCATCGGTGGTGGCGCCGCGCATTTGACGGCGACCCGGCCGCACTGGGGCAGACGATCTTCCTCAACGGTCGTCCACACACGCTGGTGGGCGTGATGGCGCCGGACTTTCTGGGATCGCTGGCCTCGTTCCGCGCCGACGTCTGGGTGCCATT
This sequence comes from Acidobacteriota bacterium, assembly GCA_024640135.1. Taxonomy (GTDB): domain Bacteria; phylum Acidobacteriota; class Vicinamibacteria; order Vicinamibacterales; family SCN-69-37; genus SYFT01. Next base: position 2,932 of record JAHEFO010000112.1, on the reverse strand, counting down.
CGTGGCGTTTCGGGCCAGGTACACCGGGTGGGATGCGCAGGCGAAGATCCGCGAGCGGCCCCTGGTCCGGGTGTACGGCCGTCTCCGTGCGGGCGTGGGCGAACAGAGCGCGTTGAACGATCTGGAACGCACGTCGGCCGGACTTGACGAGCAGTATCCGCAGGACCACCCGCGACGGCTGAGGCTGGCCGACGCCACCTGGATCGATCCGTCGACACGAGCCGACGAACAGCAGACGGTTCAGATGATGTCGGCCGCCGCCCTCGGCCTGGCGCTACTGGTGGCCGCCAATGTCGCGAACCTGCTCCTGGCGGGCGCCTCCGGCCGGCGACGGGAGTTCGCCGTGCGTATCGCACTCGGTGCGTCACGTGGCCGGCTGCTCCGGCAGAATCTCCTCGAGCATCTCCTGCTGTCGGTTGGGGCGGGCGGCGTGGCGCTCCTGCTCGCCGGCCCGCTCAGCGCACGGCTGGGCTCCTACTTCGCGCGGCCGAGTGTCTGGGGAAACAATGTTGCGCGCGAGGTCGTGGTCGATCCACGCGTCTGGATCTTCGCGCTCGGATTCACACTGGTCATGGGCCTGCTCACCGGATGGCTTCCTGCCTGGCGCGCCTCGCGCGAGCGATTCTCCGCGGTCATGGGCCGCGCCCCTGAAGGCACGGGCCGCCTGACACATCGACGGCTGCCGGACACGCGGGGCACGCTCGTCGCGGCCCAGGTCGCCTTGGCCGTGGTGCTTGTCGTCGTGGCGGGCCTGGTCCTCCGGACGCTGAACCTCGCGGCGGGCCTCGAACCGGGCTTCGACTACCAGCGCTCCATCGCCAGTTACATTTCGACCAGCAGCACCACGATCCCGGAGGAGAGCCGCAACGCCTTCTATATAGACCTGGGCGAACGGTTGACGGAAGAACCGTGGGTGCGATCGGCCACCGTCGCCGACGCCGCGCCCTTGTCCCCTCATGCGTCGGCGCGGATCCGCATCGAGGGACGTTCCGAGCCCGAGTCCGTGGTCTCCGCGCAGATTCTCCCCAGCTATCTGGCGACCCTGGGCATCGGGATCACACGGGGGCGAAATCTCTCGGTGAATGACAGTGAGGGCGCGCCGGACGTGGCGCTGCTGAATGAAGTGGCCGCCGCGCGCCTGTTCCCGGACGTCGAACCAGTCGGACGCCGGCTCTGGCGCGGGGCGACGGACGATGAGCGCGAGTACCGGGTCGTCGGCGTGGTCGCCGACGCCAAGATCCGCGACTTCTTCGCGGCGCCAGAGCCGGTCGTGTACTTCTCGGCGCCACAACACCCCCACTCGACAACCGGCGCGCTGATCGTCGCGGTCGAGGGCGATCCCGCCGCCGCCGTACCGGTGCTCGAACGCTGGCTCCGAAACCACGAGTCCAGAATTGCCATTGTGAATGCCATCCCCTATGCCGAGGTTCTGCGCGGCGTGCTCTACGTCCAGCGGATGAACGCGGAACTGTTTTCCGTCCTGGCCTGTCTGGGCCTGATCCTCTCGACAGTCGGGGTCTTCAGCGTCATGGCGTTGATGGCGAGGCAGCGCACTCGTGAGATCGGCATCAGGATGGCCGTGGGCGCTCAGGCCTCGCAGATCAACCGGATGGTGATCCGTGACGCGCTGGTGCCCATCACACTGGGTCTGGTTGTCGGGGGACTTGCCGCCATCGGCGCGAAGGGTGTGATCGGCGCCCTGCTGTTCGGCGTGGAACCCACGGACCCGGTCGCGACACTCGGCGGCCTCGCCGTGGTCCTGCTGGCCGCAGTCAGCGCCGCCTACGTCCCGGCGCGGCGCGCCGCCAGGGTCGATCCAGTCCTGGCCCTGCGCGACTGACCAGATTCGGGCATCGACTCCGCGATAGCCCATGGATTTCAACGCCTCGGCGGCGAATCCGCCGCCGCGGCCAGACTCGCTGACAAGCCACACGGCCGCCAACGTCAACAGCCGCGTGGCCGTCTCTCTCGGGGCTGCCGCTCGCCCTCCGCGCGTGAACGATCGGACGTCTTGACCCACTCAGCGAAGTGGGTATCATGGCCTCCTCTCACAATTGGAAAGTCTCAACTCAGGAGGTATTTCATGTTTCTGATTCGCGGCATCATGCACTGTAAACCGGGCAAGGTCCGGGCGATGGTGGACAAGATGAAAGCGCTCGACGCGCTGACCGAAAGTATGGGCTGGGGCAAGATGCGGGTGATGACGGACTTCTGCGCCGAGCGCTACTGGACGGTGGTGACGGAGACGGAGGTTCCCAATCTCGAAGAGTTCATGGAGAAATCGCGAGAGTCGATGAAGGACCCGAAGTTCCGTGCGGCCATGGAGGGCTACCACGATCTCGTCGTGGATGGCCGGCGCGAAATCTACGTCATCGAGTAATGCCGTGGCTGGGCGGCGTTCAGCGAGCGTCGCCCAGTCGCACCCGGCACCCATCGACTCGGCTACAGGCCGGCGCGCTCAGGACAAGCCCGGCCCCCCGGCATGGCGCCAACGATCTTCAGGCCTGGGGACGAGTTCATCGCCGGACCTTGGCCTGCAGCATCGTGAACCAGTTCAGGACGACCTCGAGCCGCGTGGGAACCGCCTCGGGCGCCTGTTGCACCATGAGAAAGTGCTCGCCATCAGGCATCACATCGAACGAGTCCGACAACGTCCACCCGCCATCGAACACCCGCACCGGCACACTGGCCGAGAGCGTTCCGGCCGTGCTGACGATGCTCTCCATCATCACGTTGCCCTGACGGAAGAACAGGCGGTTGCCCGTGGGGGACCATACCGGCAGATCGCCGCCGGCCGCCGACACCTGCAGCCGATCGGTCGCGCTGCCGCGCGACTGGATGTACACCTCGGAACGGCCGGATGCGTTTGACACGTACGCCACGACACGGCCGTCAGGCGAGAACTCGCCCTGTGCCTCCTCTGCACCCGTGG
>JAHEFO010000344.1 GCA_024640135.1 Acidobacteriota bacterium | reverse complement strand
AGCGGCACAACTCCGCGACGTCGTGGCGGGGCTGCCGCTCGACCGGGTGCTTGTGGAGACCGATGCGCCCTATCTTGCACCCGTGCCGCACCGTGGCAAGCGCAATGAGCCGGCGTTCGTCAGCGAGACCGTCCGCCAGATTGCCGCCATCCGGGGATTGTCGGTCGATTCGGTCGCCGAGCGAATGCGGGCGAATCTGGACGACCTGCTGAAGAGGTCTCGCGTTGACACCCCCTCGAAACCTGTGTTCTGATCGCAACAGTTTTCACCGCTGAGCCCCCGGCTAGAGACCCTATTTGTGAACCCTTCTGCCACATCCGTCCCGGATCTCGGGCTGATCTTCGAACCGGTTCGAGAGGCACTGGGGCGCGTTGAAGAAGAGTTCGCCCGCCACCTCGAGTCCAAAGTCGATCTGATCCCGCAGATGGGCCGCTACATGCAGATGAGCGGCGGAAAGCGCGTGCGACCGGCAGTGCTGCTGCTGGCGGCCCGGATGTGCGGATATCGCGGAGATCGGGATGTTCTGAACGCCGCGGTGGTGGAGTTCATTCACACGGCGACGCTGGTGCACGACGACATCATCGATGAGGCCGAGACGCGGCGCGGCCGTCTCGCCGCCCACTCAAGGTGGGGCAACGACGTCACCGTCCTCCTGGGCGACTATCTCTACATTCGGTCGATGGCGATGGCCCTGACGCAGGATTCCCTCGAAGTCGTTCGTCTGCTGTGTGATGTCACGCTGCGCATGATCGAGGGCGAACTCTACCAGCTCACGAAGATGGGCGACGCCGCCATCACCGAAGAGGAGCACCTGGAGATCATTCGCCGCAAGACGGCGTACCTGTTCTCTGGCTGCGCCGAGATAGGTGGTGTGCTCGGCAACTGCACGCAGGAACAGCGAGAGGCGCTCAGGGAGTACGGCTTCAATCTCGGAATCGCGTTTCAGATTGTCGACGATGTGTTCGACTACACGGCGGATGAGGCAGTGATTGGCAAGCCCATCGGCGGCGATCTGCGCGAGGGCAAGGTGACCCTCCCGGTCATCCTGTTGCAGCAGCGCACCGGCCCGGATGTCGCGGAACTGATCCAGCGGGTCGTCACGGATCGGCAGGTGACGGCTGAGGCCTGGCAGACAATCAAGGAACTGCTGGCCGAGCACGGCGCCGTGGATGCGGCCTATGAGCGAGCCGTCACGTTCGCCCAGTCGGCCAAGGCTCATCTTCTGGGCGCGTTCCCTCCGTCCGTGGAGCGTGACGGCCTGGCATCACTCACAGACTACGTGCTGCAGCGCGATCGGTAGTGTGAACTCCGTCGAACGCATCGCCGATCTTCGTACCCGCATTCGGTATCACGAACAGCGGTACTACGTTGACGACGCCCCGGAAATCACCGACGCGGAATTTGACGAGCTGATGCGCGAGCTGATCCGCCTGGAGCAGGCACACCCTGAGTGCGCGGATCCTGACTCGCCGACGCAGCGCGTCGGGGGGCGGCCAGCTGAGGGGTTTGCCACTGTCGAGCACCTCGAGCCGCTGTTGAGTCTCGACAACGCCTACAGTCCCGATGACCTCCGGGAGTTCCATGGGCGGCTCTGCAGGGCTCTGAACATGTCCGGCGACACGGCCGTACCCTACGTGGCCGAGCTGAAGATCGACGGCCTCAGCATCGCGCTGACGTATGAAGATGGGCGCTTTCGCCGGGGGGTAACCCGGGGCGACGGTGTGCGCGGCGAAGATGTCACGTCGAACGTCCGGGTCATTCGGTCGGTGCCGCTTGCCCTCAAGAGTGCTGCGCCGGCCCGCATGGAGGTCCGCGGTGAGGTCTACTTCCCGCGTGCCGATTTTCTGAGAGTCAACGAGGCCCGCGAAGCTGAAGGCGAACCGGCGTTTGCCAACCCGCGCAACGCTGCGGCCGGAACACTCAGGACTCTGGATCCGGCCGCCGTGAGCCGCCGTGGACTCCGGGCGTTCTTGTATCAGGTGGTTGTGCCGCCGGGGCAGCCTCCCGTCGCCGATACTCACGCTGGCGTCCTCGATGAATTGCGGGCGTGGGGATTCCCGGTTGAGCGTCATTGGCGACGCTGCCAGGGGGTTGACGCACTCATTGCCTTTTGCGAGTCGTGGCGCGAGAAGAGGCACGACCTGCCCTTTGAGACGGATGGCGTCGTGGTCAAGCTCGATGACCTGGCCCTCAGGGTCGGGCTTGGCGCCACGGCCAAGTTCCCACGCTGGGCGGTTGCGTTCAAGTTTCCGGCCGAGCAGGCGCGAACGCGCTTGCTGAAGATTGGCGTGGAAGTGGGTCGTACCGGCGCGGTGACCCCGTTCGCCATTCTGGAGCCGGTGAGACTGGGAGGAACGACGGTTCAACGCGCGACTCTGCACAATGAGCAGGAGGTGGCCCGGCGCGATGTCCGCGAGGGCGATCTGGTCATTGTCGAAAAGGGTGGCGACATCATTCCGAAGGTGATCGGCCCCGTGCTCAGTGCGCGACCGGACCCGCTTCCCAGTCCCTGGCAGATGCCGGCAGCGTGCCCGGAGTGTGGGACGCCGCTCGGGAGGCCTGAGGATGAGGTGGTGTGGCGCTGTGAGAACGCTTCGTGTCCTGCACGGCTGAGCCGGGGACTCCAGCACTTCGCCTCACGCAAGGCCATGAACATCGAGGGGATGGGCGAGGCGCTGGCGGACCAGTTGGTCTCGGCCGGCCTGGTGCGGAGCTTCGCAGATGTCTTCCGGCTGGAGGCCTCCGCCCTCATGGCTCTCGACCGCATGGGACGCAAGTCCGCGGCCAATGTGGTGGCGGAGATTGCCCGGAGCAAGACGTCGGAGGTCTGGCGCGTGCTGCACGCGCTGGGGATCAGGCACGTGGGGGAGGGGGCGGCGCGTGCTTTGGCCCAGGCGTTCGGAAGTGTGGCCGCCCTTCGGGCCGCGACAGTCGAGCAGATCGAAAGTGTGGGTGAGATTGGTCCGGTCGTTGCGCGGTCAGTGCGCGCGTTCTTTGACGCGCCGGCAAATGCCGCCATGTTGGACGACATGGCCGCCCAGGGCGTGGTCATGGCCGACGCGCATGAGAATCGATCGGCGGCGCCAGGGCCCTGGGCAGGATGGACTTTTGTGCTGACCGGCACACTCGCACATCGCACGCGCGACGAGGCCACGGCCGCGATCGAGCAACTGGGCGGCAAGGTGTCCGGTTCGGTCAGCAAGAAGACTCGCTATGTGGTGGCTGGCGCTGAAGCAGGATCGAAGCTCGACAAGGCGCGCCGACTGGGCGTCACCGTTCTGGATGAGGCACAGTTCGAGTCCCTTATAATGGAAGCTCCGGATACATGATGAAGGGACTTCTGGCCTCGCTGATCGCGCTTGCTTCCACGGTGGGGTTCCTGCTGGGACTGGTTGCGGCAGGTGGCGCGCCTGGTGGCTCATTCCGTGGTGTCGTGACGCCTGCCGCGCTCGAGAGCCATCCGCTCTCGATCAGCACCAGTGCCGTGGAGTCATTCTCTGCGCCAGTTGTTTCCGGTCTGGACTTTGCGGCCGTCGCCGCGCGGGTGAATGCCGCCGTCGTG
>JAHEFO010000343.1 GCA_024640135.1 Acidobacteriota bacterium | reverse complement strand
AAGGTGTTGGCGGCGCTCAACCATCCACACATCGCGGCCATTCATGGACTACACGAAGTCGACGGCCAGCGGTTCCTCGCCATGGAGTTCGTACCCGGCGAGGACATGGCCCAGCGTCTGTCGCGCGGTCCGATGCCGCTGGACGAAGCGCTCGCCTGCGCGGGCAAGGTGGCCGAGGCCCTCGAATACGCACACGACCGCGGCATCGTCCATCGCGACCTCAAGCCCGCGAACATCAAGCTCATGCCGGACGGCGGCGTGAAGGTGCTCGACTTCGGGCTCGCCAAGGCGATCACCCCGGACGCCGGCCCCGAGGCGGACCTGTCGAACTCCCCCACGCTGACGGCGCAGGCTACCCAGGCCGGGTTCATCATCGGCACGGCCGCCTACATGGCGCCGGAGCAGGCTCGCGGGCGGCCGGTGGACAAGCGTGCCGATATCTGGGCGTTTGGCGTCGTCCTGCTCGAGATGCTGACCGGCCGTGCGCTCTTCACGGGAGAAACGGTCAGCGACGTGCTCGCCGCGGTCCTCACCCGCGATCTCGACTTGACGACGCTGCCGGCGACGACACCGGCGTCTGTCAAGCGTCTGCTCCGCCGCTGCCTGACACGCGATCCTCGCAAGCGATTGCACGACATCGCTGACGCGCGCATCGAGTTGAGTGACGACACGGACGATGCGCCTGCGGTTGCGATGCCAGCGCCGATCGCCGCTCCTCGGCACCGGCTCGGACTGGCTGCACCCTGGATCCTCTTTGTGCTGGCCCTCGGCGTGGCGCTGGCGATGTGGATCAGGACACCGGAGACTGTGTCACCACAGCGCACGATGGCCAGCCTCATGCCGCCCGACGGTGCGAGTTTCGTCGTTGGCAGCGAATTCGCGATCTCGCCTGATGGCGCCCACGTGGTCTTCGGTGCGCGCGCCGCCGACGACGTGGACCGGCTGTGGGTACGGTCGCTTGCCGACGAATCGGTGCGTCCGCTCGCGGGCACCGAGAACGGACGTGCGCCCTTCTGGGCGCCGGACAGCCGGCGGATCGGCTTTTTCGCCGACAACAAGCTGAAGAAGATGGCCATCGACTCGCCGGCCGTCGAGACCCTGGCGGATGCGCCTGGCAGTCGATCGGGCGGCACCTGGAATCAGCAGGGTGTCATTGTGTTCGCTGCCGGGCCGCTGGCGCGAGTGCCGGCCTCCGGAGGTACGCCGGAGGAGATCGCGGTCGATGATGACGGCGACATCGAACTGCTCCTGCCGTCATTCCTGCCGGACGGATCAGCGTTCCTGTACCTGGCGCGAAACTATGCGGACAACGAGCCGATGGGAGAGCTGTGGGTCGGCTTCCTCGACGGCCGAACGCACGTGAAGGTACTCGACAGCAATTCCAAGGGGGAACTCTCACCATCAGGAGAACTGCTCTGGTGGCAGGACGGCAACGTGCGCGCGCAGGCATTCGACATGGCGCGGTTCCAGGTCACGGGCGAGTCACGACTGGTGCAGGCCGGTGTCCAGTTCGACCCGCGCACCGGCTTCGGGATGTTTGCCGTCGCGCGGAACGGCACGTTGATCCACAGAGCCGGAGGCGTGGCAAGCGGTGATGAACTCGCGCGCGTGGATCGGAGCGGGCGTGACCTGGGAGCGATTGCGCCCCCCGGCAACTTCTATTCTCCACGTCTGTCACCGGACGGATCGCAGGTGGCGGTGGACCGCAGCGACGAGAGCAACGCCGGTGACATCTGGATCTACGACATCGAGCGAGGTACCGGTACCCGCCTGACCAACGCACCCCAGGATGAAACGGACCCGGTCTGGTCGCGGGACGGGCGCCGCATCACCTTTTCGTCGATGCAAGCCAATGGGCACTACGCGGTGCACGAGCGGTCCGCGCGCGGGGGCTCTGACGAGACGGTCCTGCTGGCCCGTCCCGGGCAGGCGGCCATGGCGACTGACTGGCTGCCAGACGGGTCCCTGCTCGTCGAGTTGGGGGGCGACGGGAAGCCGCAGAAGGACATTGGCGTCTACTCCCCGGCCTCGAGCGAGGCCACGCCCTATCTCGTGTCGTCCTCGACGAAGACGAGCGCACGAGCGTCCAGGGACGGACGCGTCGTGGCCTACGAGTCCAACGACACAGGCCGCCTGGAGGTCTACATCCAGACGTTCCCCGACCCTGAGGAACGCTGGCGCGTGTCGAACGATGGCGGCACCGCTCCGGTCTGGCGATCGGACGGCCGCGAAATCTACTACCTGGACCCGCAGTCGAACATCGTCGCCGTGCCGGTCACCATCTCTGGCAGCGCACTCACGCTCGGCACGCCGCGCCGGCTCTTTCGTGTGGAACTGAAGGAGGCCGGCAACGCGCTGTACGACACGCTTGACGGCCAGGTGTTCCTGGTCAGCCGCCGCGTGAGCGCGACCGATACGGCGCCGCTGACGCTGACCGTGAACGCGTTCGGGTCCTGAGTCCTGGGTCCTGAGTCCTGCCGAGGGCCTGTTCTCCTCAGCGCACGCCGACGGCGGCCAGCGGTTGCAGACAGGCGAGACCGCCGCGGCGATTCGAGACGCGCAGCAGAGTGTGCACACCGCGCTGTTGGTCGCGTGTGTGGTGCTGCTGGGCGTGGCGAGTTTGCAGAGCGCTGAGACCAACGTACTGGTGTCGAACTCAGCTAGTCGCCCTGGTCTTCGTCTCGGGCTCGAAGGGTGGCCTCAAGAGCGGGAAGCCCAGCCAGATCCTTCGGTCGGGCCGTGGCCCGCTTGCTGGCAATCACCCGGTCGAGGGGGAGGATTCGCAGCGTGACGCCCTCAATTTCACGTTCGATGCCCGCCTCGTATTCTTTGGCGAAATGGCCAAGGCCATGAGCGGTCAACACCACGTCGAGACGGGAGAATTCGTCGCCGCCGAACGAGGGCGGCTGCATGCCAAAGCCGGACACCCAGAAACCTCCAGCATCTCGAGCGGCCAACATGATTTGGTCTGTGTCCAGCGTTTCGAACCACAGATCGATGTCCTGCGTTGCCACCGGTGCGCCTTCGAGGACGGCTGCCCCCATGCCGACAACCAGGAACCTGATACCGCGTCGGCGCAACGCGGCGAAGAGATTCCGTTCAGCGCGCGTAAGTGCGAAGTCGTCCACGACTCAGTCCTTGTTGCAGGCGCTCGGCCGGAGTCAATTCGAGACACCGTAAGGCATGGTAGACATCACCCGCGTCCACGCCGTGGTGTTGCGCGGCCACACGATGCGCGCGCTGCCACAGTCGCTCTGCGTGCTCAGCCCAGGCCCGTTCCTCGGGAGTCAGCGTTGCAGGCGCATCCGAGAGCGGAGTGTCCATAGCGACATTATAGGCGGGTGTCGGCAGCAAGACGGTTCGGACGACATTCGTCAGAAATTTCAGGGAATCGATACGCTTGACAGGATCACCCGTTGGGCTGGCGGCCAGATCACTAACGCACCCGCTGCTTCACGTCTTCGAACCAGTTGAGCACCACCGTGATCCGCGACGCGTTGTCGGTTGCGCCGGTGGCGGTTGTTGGTCCGCTCGACACCCCGATGATGTTCCCGTCGGGGAGCGAA
>JAHEFO010000342.1 GCA_024640135.1 Acidobacteriota bacterium | reverse complement strand
CATCGAGGCCGTGCGCCAAAAGGCCGACCCCTACATCTACACGAACCCGCTGGGCGCGGCCGACTGCGCCGCTGCCGTGGCCGCCATCGACCTGGCTGACGGCCCCGAAGGACGTGAGCGGCTGGCCAACCTGGCGGCGCGAACCACGCAATTCCGCTCTGGTCTCCAGGCGCTCGGCCTCGAGTCGATCCCCGGCCCGCATCCAGTCGTGCCGCTGCTCGTCCGCAGCACCGACAAGGTGCGCGCGATGGTGCAGGGTCTGTTCGCGCGCGGGATTCTCGCGGTGGGGCTGACGTTTCCGGTGGTCCCGAAGGGCGACGAGACGATCCGCTTCCAAATCAACGCCGCCCACACCGAGGCCGACATCGACGAGGTCCTGGAGGCGCTCAAAGCGCTGGCACTATAGGCCGGGCAGACCGGACTCTTCATGCGACCTCCAGTCACGTTCGTCCAGGCAGCTCTGCCCGTCGCGTTTCTCACCGTCGTCATCGTGTACGGTCTGGTGCTCCGTCCGCTCGTCTTCGGGCAGCCGGCGATGCCGCTGGAGGTCGTGTTCCCGCTGGCATCGGCCTTCGCGATCGCGCACCTGGCCAGGCTCGGCCACTCCTGGGCTGACATCCAGGCGTCGATCGTGCAACGCATGAGTCGCGGAATCCCGGGGTTCTTCATTCTGGCGGCCATCGGCATGCTCATCGGCAGTTGGATGGTCGCCGGCATCATCCCGATGCTGGTGTACTGGGGCATACGGTTGATCGCGCCGGAGTGGCTCTACCTGCTCGCGTTCGTGGTCCCCGTCGTCTTCTCCACACTGACCGGCACGTCGTGGGGATCGGCCGGCACGGTGGGCGTCGTCATCATGGGCATCGCGTTGTCGGTGGGCGCCGATCCGGCGATCACGGCCGGCGCGGTCATCGGGGGCGCGTACTTCGGTGACAAGCTGTCGCCGCTGTCGGATACCACGAACATGGCGGCGCTGGGCGCGGATGTCGATCTCTTCGAGCACGTCAGGGCGATGCTCTGGACGACCCTCCCGAGCACCATCGTGGCGATCGGGGTGTACGTGACCGTCGGTCTGCTCTACCCGCCGACGGGCACCGGCACGACGGCGGAGTCGGCCGCGTTCCTGGCCGGCCTGGGCACGATGTTCCACTTCACACCGCTGCTGCTCATTCCACCGGCGGCCGTCCTGTACGGATCGATCCGGCAGATGCCGACGATCCCCGTGCTGGGCACCGGTATCCTGCTGGCCGCGGTCCTGGCGCTGCTGACGCAGCCGTTCACGCTGGCTGACGTCGGGGCGGCGATTACGACGGGCTTTGCCGCGAGCATGGCGCCCTGGGCGGCCGACGTCCCGGAGGGCGTGGTCTCGCTGGTCTCGCGCGGCGGCCTGTACTCGATGCGAGAGGCGATCTTCGTCGCCTTCCTTGTGTTCTTCTTCATCGGTGTCATCGACCGGATCGACGCGATGTCGATCGTCGTCACGCGCCTGTTCCGATTCGCGCGAACCGGAACCGCCACGGTGCTGTCGTCGCTGGGCGCCGCCGCCGTGACCAACGCGATGACGTCGAACCAGTACGCCACGTCCTTCATCGTCGGTGACGCCTTTCGGAAGAAGTACGATGAGACGGGTGTGCCCCGACGCATCCTGTCGCGATCGATTGAGGACTACGGCACCATGATCGAGCCCATCGTTCCATGGCACCCCACCGCGCTGTTCATGGTCGCCACGCTCGGCGTGCCGGTGGCGGACTACTGGAGGTGGGAAGTCCTCACGCTCGCGAACCTGGTTGTTGCTCCCCTGGTCGTGATCCTCGGCATCGGGTTCGGCGCAACGGCAACCGCGACTCGTCCTCCCAACGTCTCCTGAACATGGCGTCCGGTGGCGCGCTCATGTAATGTCCGGAGGTGCAGTCCGTTGACCTCTCCATCGTGATTCCAGCGTGGAATGAAGCGCGGGTGCTGGAAGAAACGATCGCCCGCATCACGGACGCGATCCAGGCGAGTCAGGCACTCGTCACCGGTGAGGCGAACGAGGCCGGCGACCTCACCTGGGAAATCATCGTTTGCGACAACGCATCCACGGATGACACGGCCGTCGTTGCCCGCCAGGCGGGCGCCCGCGTCGTCGTGGAGCCACGGCGCGGGATCGCCAGGGCTCGCAACGCCGGCGCGCGTGTGGCCGTCGGCCAATGGCTCCTTTTCATCGATGCGGACTCGTATCCCACACCGGACCTTGTGGCTGATGTGCGAATGCTGCTTCCCGATGGTCGTGTGGTGGGGTGCGGGGCCACACTGGCGACTGGCGGGAGCGCCTGGTGGATGCGGGTATTCGTGGTGACACTCAATCTCATCTCCCGGCTGACCGGATGGTGCGCCGGCGCGTTCCTCCTGTGCCGGCACGACGCCTTTCTGGCCGTCGGCGGCTTCAACGACGATCTGTATGCGATTGAGGAAGTGGATCTCGTCATTCGATTGCGCCGGTATGGACGGAGTCGCGGCCAGGAGTTCCGAATCCTGCCTCGCCATCCCGTGATCACTTCTGCACGACTCAAACGGGGAACGACGATTGGGGCGTGGGCCGCGATGACCGGCTCCTTCCTTGTCGCATGCGTGCTTCTGTTGCTGCACACCGTTCTTCCGAAGCGGCTGCGTATCCGCGAGGGCTGGCGTCTGCTCGGCTTCTGGTATTCGCCGCGCCGCTAGTTGGGAACCGCTCCAAGGTGGGGCGGCGGAGGTTTTGTGGCACCCAGTTCGCTTTCGGGTGTAACCTCCGGCCATGCAACGTCATCGACCCGTGTTTACCGCCTTTGCCGTCATCGCGTTGGTGTTGGTCTCGTCCCTGTCTGCAGACCAGACGCCGGACGCCTCCATGGCCGCGTCCCAGCATCACCCGACCATCGCACAGTTTCTGAAGCCGGGCCTGCCGATCGAACTGGTCTCGGCGAAGGACGCCGACCAGATCGCGTGGATTTCCTACGAAGAGGGACTTCGGAATGTCTTCACCGCGGCAGCTCCTGACTTCCGGCCGGTGCGAGCCACGGCGTTCCTCAAGGACGACGGGGTGGACCTGACCCAGCTTCGAATCTCCGACGATGGAGGGACCGTGGTGTTTGTGCGTGGACACTCGGCCAACTCGGCCGGATGGGTCGCCAACCCGGCCGGCGATCCGAACGGCACCGAGCGCGCCATTTGGGCCGCGAGTACCTCGGCCCCATTCACGGCATTCCGTCTGGCGGAAGGGGCCAATCCCGAAGTCTCTCCCGACGGCCGGTTTGTGTTGTACGTCAAAGACGGACAGATCTATCGCGCGCCTGTGATCGCCCCAGCCGTCCCGACGAGCGCGGATCGTGGTGAAGCACCGTTCATCAAGGCCTGGGGGCGCAATAGCGGGCCGCAGTGGTCGCCGGACGGCACCAGAATCGCGTTCTCCAGTAATCGCACGACCCACAGTTTCATCGGGGTGTACGACTCACGCACGAACCTGGTGACGTACCTGGCGCCAGGCGTCGACCGTGACACGAGCCCCACCTGGTCTCCGGATGGCACCCAGATCGCGTTTGTCCGTCGGCCGGGT
>JAHEFO010000111.1 GCA_024640135.1 Acidobacteriota bacterium | reverse complement strand
CCTTCATCGTGATCAGCCGTGCGTTGCGGAGCGCGATCGTTCCCGTCGGCTTGTCCTTGTTGACCACGATCTCGACGTCCACGCGATGCGCCTCGTACTCGAACGTGGGCGGTTTCGGTGGCGCGGCTGGTTTCTGAGTGGGGGCCTGTCCTTCCGCCGGGGGTGTAGCCGGCGGCGTCGGCGCGGGCGCCGTGGCCGCCCGCTCCGCTTCGGCTTCCTGCGTCGCACGATTGGCCGCGTCCACTTCGGCCGCCAGTGCAAGATCGTGCAGGAAGAAACTGCGGCCAATGGAGTAGAACGCGGCCGTGCCATCGTCGGTCCAGCCGACAAAGTCTCCACCGATGCGGGTCAGCCGCCAGGTTGGCACCGACGAGGAGGAGGCGGCGGACACGGTGGGCGCACTTCCGCCCACCGGTGGGACGGTCACCATATAGACGTTGCGATTGGCGCGGACGAGCGCCCGTTTGCCGTCGGGCGACAACACCACTTCATCCGGCGTCGACCCTCCACCGCGCCCTCCGGGAGGCGCCGGCGCCGTGACCTTGACCACCGGCTTGAAGTCCGTGCCGTCATACCGCACGGACAGCACACCCTCGGATCCAGCCCACACGTAGATGCGATCAGGATCCGGACCCACGTGCGGCGCGTTGCGTCCCTCCTGCGTCGCTCCACTGGCGACCCAGGTAATGCGCGTCGGGACGCCTCCGGACGTGGACAACCACACGTACTCAAGCTCTGCCGCACCACTGTGGTTCCCGAAATCCTCGAGCGTGCGCATCCGGTGCATCTTCGATCCACGCACGGCCACAATGCGCGAGCCGTCGCGCGAGTACATGAGCTTGTCGAAAAACGCCGACACCTCGGTGAGCCTCTCCGGAGGTGAACTGCCATCAGACCGCACACGGTAGATGTCGCCGCCGGAATCATCATTCCAGGTGACATACGCGATGAACTGCCCGTCTGGCGACCAGACCGGCCCATGCTCCACATCGGTGCTCGTCGTCAGCCGCCGGGCATCACGAATGACGGCCGCGACCGTCTGGGCGGGATCGACAGGCGCGGTCGGGGGCGTCGGCGCCGCAGCGTCTGAACCTGTGTCAGGTGCCGGCGTCACCGGCTTCTCTTTCCGCAGGCCTCTGCCCTGCGGCAAGTCCGCAACCCAGAGGCGGTCGAGCGCCGTGAACGCGATGCGCCGGCCATCCGGCGACGGACGCGCACCGCGAATCTGCGACACGGTCAGCTTCTCGTCGTCAATGGGATAGTCGAATCTCACGAGAGGGCCAAGAGGCTGATCGACCGTCGCGGTGAACGGGATCTCCACCGCCTCGCCTGACGGCACGGCCACCCGCCAGAACTTGCCACCGTAGCTGGTGATGATGGCGGAAGAGTCGGGAGTGAACGCCGCGGCCGGAGACACGTCGCGGTCACGAGCGCCACCGCCTTCGCTGTCGTCACGCTGCACATCCATCTTCAGCCAGTGGTCTTCCCCCGTGCCGAGATCGATGACCTTCAACGCCGCCCTGGCGTCGTATCGGGTGGCATACACCAGCCATCGGCCATCAGGGCTCGGGGTAGGACGGAATGCGCCCTCGTGCTCGTGCGTGCGCATCTGCAGGCGGCCGCTGTCGCGTTCGAGTTGCGCGATCTGGTACTGGCCGATCTCGCGGGTGGAGCTGCGGTCACCGGGATTCGGATCGTAGTTCGAGTCGGATTCGTCCCCGATCGCCACGGCCGTGAAGCCTGACGGCACCGAGCCGCGCACATTCACCCAGAGAAACTTCGGATCGCTGGCAAAGGCCGGACCGAGAAGGGCCGGCGCCGCTCCGCCGGCGCCGCCGGGGCCGCCAGCCGCAGGGGTTGAAGACGTGCCCGTCATCTGCACGCCGGACCCTCCGGCCTCGTGAAACAGCCACAGTTGCGATCCCTTCGCGGCCAACACATAGTCGCCGTCTGGTGTCCAAATCGGCGACATGTAGTTTTCGCGTTCGGTCGTCGTGACCGCCCGAGCCTTGGTGCCATCGGCGTTGGCAATCCAGACATTCTCCGAACCGCTGCGATCGCTGACGAAGACAATGCGGCTGCCGTCCGGAGAGAAGTTGGGCTGCATGTCATACGCCTGTCCGCTGGTGATGCGGGTCGCGTCGCCGCCTGTCACAGGCAACGTGTACAGGTCGCCCAACAGCTCGAAGACGATGGTCCGGCCGTCAGGAGACAGGTCCAGAGACATCCAGGTGCCCTCGGACGTGGTGAACGACAGGTTTCGCGTCGTGATGAGCGGCAGCCCCTTGGCCTTCACCGCCGCGGCCGCGGCTTTGTCGTTGTCCTGACGGGACTGGGCCGATGGCGACGGCATCACGGCCAACACAAAGGTGAGCGAGAGAGCTGTGTAGCGGAGGAATCGAGACATGGCATGAGGATGCCACAGGAATGGCGGAAGTAGGGAAACGGCGGGATGGGCGTACAATTCGCTCGTCTCAGGGAGCCCGCATGCCTATCCGCCTGATCACGTCCATCGTGCTTGCCGCCAGCGTCGTCCTGGCCCGTCCCGCAGCTCAGATTCCCCAGGGCACATTCACCGACATTTTTCCGCTTGAGGAATTCGCCGCCCGGCGTGACAAGGTCATCGACGCCATTGGCGACGGCGTGGCAATCCTGCAGGGCGCGGTGGAAAAGCCGGCGGAGTTGTCGTTTCGCCAGAGCGCGCAGTTCTTCTACCTGACCGGCGTCGAGGTGCCGCGCGCCATCCTGGTCATGGACGGGCGGACGCGACGGTCCACCCTCTACATTCCGTCCGGGGGGTTCCGCATCCGGGCGCTCGGACCGTCCCTGGTCCCGGGTGATGAGGCTGTCCGGATCACCGGCCTCTCGGCCGTCTTGCCTCGCGAAGAGTTTGCGACGGCCGTCAGCGCGATCGGGCGCGATCGTCGCGCCATCTTCACACCGAGCGGCGGGGACGTCGTGGGAGGCGGATCGCGCGGAGAGGTCAACGGTCTGGCGGCCGCCACAAAGAACGACCCGTGGGACGGCCGTGAGTCACGCGAAGAGGCGTTCGCCGCGAAGCTGCGCTCGGCGATGGACTGGCCGGACCTGACGGTGCAGAACCTGGATCCGATCATCGACCGGCTCCGTGCCGTGAAGAGTCCCCGCGAGATCGCCGTCATGCGCGAAGCCACGCAGATCACTGGCGACGGCATCATGGAAGCGATGCGGGAGGCCGAACCCGGACTCTACGAATACCAGCTCCAGGCCGTGGCCGAGTACGTCTTCAAGAAGGGCGGTTCGCAGGGGCCGGCGTATTTTGCGCTGGTCGCCACGGGGCCCAACACCGTGTACTCGCACTACCACAAGGGCACGCGCAAGCTGGCTTCCGGCGACCTGGTGCAATTCGACTACGCCCCGGACTTCCAGTACTACGTGTCCGACGTCACCCGGGTCTTTCCAGCGAACGGCACGTTCACTCCGATCCAGCGCGAGGCGTACACGGTCTACCTGCGGATGTATCAGGCGCTGATGAGTGTCATCAGGCCCCATGTGCCGGTGCGTGACTTGTTGCACGAAGCCGGCCGGAAGATGCAGGCGATCGTGGCGGAGACGGCGTTTTCCAGTGCGCCCGTTCAAGCCGCGGCCATTGCGTTTGCGAACCGCTACGCGACCAGCCAGAGCAACAGCTTCGGCCACTCGATTGGCCTGGAGGTTCACGACGTCGGCCGTGGCCGTCCACCAGAAGGAACTCCGGTCACATTGTTGCCGGGACAATTGTTTACGATCGAGCCTGCGCTCCATGTGCCCGAGGTTGGGCTCTCCATGCGCCTGGAGGATGCCCTGCTGGTGACCGAGACGGATTATGAGAACTTGTCGGCGTTTGTGCCGGTTGAAATCGAGGCCATCGAGAAGGTGATGACCGAACCCGGCATCACGGCGCTGATCGCCTCGAGAAAGTCAGTCCGCTGAAAGGTGAGTCGCGTGCTGAAAACATTGACTGTTGCTCTTGCGGCCGGCGCGGTTCTCTCCGCGCAAACGGCACCGGCCCCTCAATTCAACGTCGTTCCACTCCCCGCATCCATCACGGCCGGCCAGGGCGAGTTCGTCATCGCTCCCACAACGCCGATCGTCGTCGATGCCGCTTTGGGTGCGCAGGGCCGGCAACTGGCGTCGATTCTGGGTCCGGCCACCGGCTTCGACCTGCCCGTGCGCACGGGCGCGTCACCGGCCACGCCACACATTGCGCTCCGGCTCCTGAATGACTCGTCTGCCTCAGACGAAGGCTACAGCCTGGACGTCAGTCCGCGCTCGATCCAGCTGACCGGGCGGACACCGTCGGGTGTGTTCTACGGCATCCAGACCCTGCGTCAGCTTCTGCCCACAGCGATCTTCAGAAGCGCCAGGGTCTCGAACGTCCGATGGACCGTGCCGGCAGTCTCGATAGACGATGCCCCGCGATTCAGTTGGCGCGGGGGGCACCTGGATGTCTCGCGACACTTCATGCCGAAGGAGTTCGTCAAGAAATACATCGATCTCCTCGCGTTGCACAAAATGAACCGCTTCCACTGGCATCTGACTGACGACCAGGGCTGGCGACTGGAGATCAAGCAGTATCCGAAACTCACCGATGTGGGCGCATGGCGGGCGCAGACCTTGATCGGCAAGTACGTCACGCAGCCGGCGCCGTCACAGTTCGATGGCCGGCGCCACGGCGGGTTCTATACGCAAGACGATGCGCGGGAGATTGTGGCGTATGCGGCAGAACGCTTCGTCACGGTGGTGCCGGAGATCGAAATGCCGGGGCATTCGCAGGAAGTGGTGGCGGCGTACCCGGAATTCGGCAGCACGGATGAACCCGTAGAAGTCCGGCAAACCTGGGCGGTGTCACCATACCTCCTGAACGCCGACCCGGCCACCATCACGTTCATGCAGAACGTGCTGGCGGAAGTGGTGACCATCTTTCCGAGCCCGTGGATTCACGTGGGCGGCGACGAGGCGGTCAAGACGCAGTGGGAAGCAAGTCCGAGAATCCAGGCGCGCATCAAGGAACTGGGACTGGAGGGCGAAGACGAGTTGCAGAGCTGGTTCATCCAGCAGATGGACACCTTTCTCACGTCAAAGGGCCGCCGGCTGATTGGGTGGGATGAGATTCTCGAAGGCGGGCTGGCTGAAAACGCCACCGTCATGAGCTGGCGCGGCATCAAGGGCGCCCTGGCTGCCGCCGGGTCCGGCCATGATGCGGTCCTGGCGCCTACCAGCACGACCTACTTCGACTACTACCAGAGTCGCGACACCGCAAACGAGCCGCTGGCCATCGGCGGATTCCTGCCCTTGGACAAGGTCTACCTGTGGGAGCCGATGCCGGCGGAACTGCCGGCGGAGTCGCAGCGCCACATCCTTGGAGTGCAGGGTCAGCTCTGGACCGAATACCTGCCGGATCCCAAGGCCGTCGAATACATGGCGTTTCCTCGCATGAGCGCGCTGGCGGAGGTCGCCTGGACTCCGGGGGAGCGACGCCAGCTGCCGGACTTCCTGGCGCGACTGGCGGTCCATCTGCAACGGCTCGGGATTCTCGACGTCAACTTCCGGCCGCAGTAAGGGGACGGGTGTCGACTTCACATGAGTTTTCCACAAGTCGACACCCGTCCCCCTACCGGAAGCCGGCCAGGCGCCACAGAGGCGCCGGTTCGTACAGGCGGCCATCGGTGACAACAAACCGGGTTTCGCGCAGCGCGGAAATGTCGGCCAGTGGGTCAGCGTCGAGCACCACCAGGTCGGCGCGTTTGCCGGCAGCGATGGTCCCCGTGTCGGCGTCCAGGCCCAGCGCCCGTGCCGGCACACTCGTCGCGGATTGAATGGCCTGGAGCGGCGTGAAACCGGCCTCCACATAGAGTTCGACCTCGCGCAGCAGGCTGTACCCGGGCAGCGCGCCATCGGTGCCGGCGATGATCGGCACGCCCTTGTCGCGCAGGACCTTGAGCATGGAAGGCCCGGACGAGACGCGCGGCGGGTTCGCATTCGGACGAGGCGTGTTCAAGACGCTCCGGTAGTTCGCCGCCAGCGAGTACGGCGCCAGGTCCATCCCGGGCTCGAACTGTCCGGCGGGCACGTCCTGCGGGCGCCCCAGCAACTCGCCCCAGGCCTGCGTCGGATCGATCGCGACGCGACGAGTGACGAGCAATTCGATCACCCGGTCCGTGTCGGGCGTGCCTGGGGCACCACGTACTGGCAAGTGCGCAATCTGGTCCATCCCGGCCAGCACGGCGTCTTCAAGACTCAGTGCTGACGGCACGTGACCGGTCACAGTCATTCCCAGCTCATGCGCACGCGTCGTCATGGCCTTCACCACGTCCGGCTGGACCAGGCTGTAGAGCTTCACCTGACGGAATCCGCCGGCCTTGAAACGGTCAACGATCGCCCGGCCGTCAGCAGGGGTGGAGGCCACCACGTCCCCGAAGCCACGGTCGCCGGGGCCGTCCACCAGGCCGGCCAGTTCGACGCGCGGCCCCAGTCCCTGTCCCGACGCAATGGTTTCTCTGAACGCGGTCAGGAACCTGGATTCCCCGCCCATATCCCGAATGGTCGTGACACCGGCCGCGAGATACGCCGGCGCCCATTCGATCTGCGACGCATGCGCGTGTGTGTCCCAGAGGCCGGGAATGATCGTCTTGCCGGCCACGTCGATGACGCGCATGCCGGACGGGACCGGAACACTGGCGCGCGGCCCCACGGCGGCAATGCGCCCGTCACGGATCAGCAGGACACCGTCGCCAATCGGCGGCTCGTCGCTCCCCGTGATGATCCGGGCGCCCACCAGCGCATACGTCCCCTGCGCGGCCGGCGACGTCTGAGCCGCAAAACCGGCCAGGTCGGCCATGCGATCGCGCACGGACGCCGCCTGCAGCGCGGGCAACGCGTCCACCAAATCCTCACGCACGGCTTCAAGCGGCAGGATGTGGACGCGCGACACGAGCGCGGCAAACTGTCCCTGGTCGTCCACCCACACGGTTTCGCGGCCCCACACGACGCCATCCACGCTGTAGCGGCGCAGGCGCACCGTACGTCCGCCCACGCGGACGGTGTCCTCGCCGCGCGACGCCACGACGATCCGGCTGTCGGCATCACCGGGCAGCAACGCGATTGCCGCCGGCCGCTTCTGGCGCTCCCAATACTCGATCAGCGAAGCACGCGCGGCGACCGGCGCCCAACTGCGCGCCGGAAAGAACGCGCCGGGCACGGCGACATCCTGCGTCTCACCCAGCGATGTCACACGGGCCGTTCTTCCGGTGACGACGACCTCGGTGTCGACGTTGACGAAGCGGTAACTGCGTCCTTGTGCCCGGAAGTGCCGAGGCGTGAGGTCTGGCCCGAGGCTGAGCGAGGCCGTCAGTTGGAGGCGCGTGCCGCGATCGACTATCTCGACGTCGGACACGACCGTGCGTCCGTCGGCGGTCGTCGTGATTGTCGCTTGCTCGGTCCCCACGGGCCGCTCGATGAGAAACAGCCGGATTCGGGTGGTCTGCTCCGGAGTCTGGCGACCACTGGCCTGTCCGCCAACCCCCAGGCCGGCAATCACGATCAGAGCCGCGGCAACTGTGCGAATCATGTTGATCATTCCATCTCGACGCCCAGGCCGTCGGCGATCCGATTGACGAACGCGAAGTAGCTGATGATGGCACACGCGTCGTGAATGGCGCGGTCGTCGAATCCTGCCTGCCGGAGGCGTTCGACGTCGGCGGCCTCCATCGCGCCCGGCGTCTGCGTCAGTTTGGCAGCGTAGACCAGCAGCGCGTGGTCAGCAGCCGTCAGCGGAAGGCCGGGGCGCTGCAGGTCTCCAGTGCTCAGCGCCGCCAGAAGCGTTTCGATCTCGTCGGGCGCCAGCCCACTTGTCTTCGCGGCCAGACGGAGTCCCGCTCCGTGATGGCGCAGTCAATAGTGGCAGTGGTTGATGGCCGACACGTGGACGGCCATCATCTCCCGCTGGACCCGGGTCAGCGGTCCGGGCCGATGCATGAGCTGCAGGTAGAGTTCGTAGTGCTGCCGCATGACGGGCGGGTGGATGCGGTGAATCTGCAGGATGTTGTCGTGGTCGGGGACCCGATCGGCATCGGGAACATCGGCGTCCGGTGCGTAAGCAATGTGGGCCATCGCCGGTATGCTCTCACACGTCTTCCCGGCAGGTCGCATAACATTCACGCATGCATCCATTCCCTGCCTGGCGCCCGGCCGGCGTGATCCTGCTCGCCGCCTGTCTCGGCCTCATGACAGCGCTCACCGCAGCCGATCCCCAGATTCCTCGCACGGCGGATCCTGCAAAGCGCGGTTTGACCGATGCGGATTTTCCACGGGTCCAGCAGCTGGCTGATGGCGTGTACTCGTACGAACAGTTGCGGTCCGCCGGGAGCGAGAAATTCACGACGGTCAGTCTCTTCGTCGTCACCACCGCCGGCGTCCTCGTGGCCGACGGTCAGGGAAGCATAGCGGAGACGCGGCGCATGCTGGACGAGATTGCCAGGGTGACCAGCCAACCCGTGACCCATGTGGTCATCGGATCCGATCACGGGGATCACACCGCCGGCAACGCGGCCTTCCCGGCCGATGCGAAGGTCTTTGCCACGCCGGTCTCGAAGGACATCCTGTCCCAGGGCCGATCGGGCATCGTGCCGCAGCCAATCACCGCAGTCGAAGAACGACTGAGTCTGATGCTGGGCACGACCGAAATCCAACTGCTGTTCCTCGGCCGTGCGCACACCGGGGGCGATCTGAGCGTCTACCTTCCCAAAGACAAGATCCTGTTCATGAGCGAGGCGTTCCTGAACCGCATCTTTCCCGCGATGCGGTCGGCGTACCCGTCCGAGTGGGTCGCGACCATCGCCGCGGCCCAGGCGATGGATGTCACCACGTACGTGCCGGGCCACGGATTCGTGGAGTCACCGACAATTCTCAGGGAAGAACTCGAGGCCGCGCGACAGGCGCTGGTCCAGGTCATCGCCGAGGCAAAGCGCCTCCACGCCGCGGGGGTGCCTGCGGCCGACGCGGTGACCCAGGCGCGTTTCGGCGCTCTGGAAACGTGGACGCTGCGGTCCAGTCAGGGCGCCACGGCCATTCGGCGCGTCTACCTCGAACTGGACGGCGAGTTGCGCTGAGTTCGGACAACTCTTACACAACACTCACACGCGCCATCGTCGGCTCTCTCTACGATTTAGGGAGAGAGGTCGTGACGATGACGCCACATCCGAAGGGTACTCGGGCGCGTGTCCTGCTTTCCTCGGTCTTCAAGCCATTCGCTCAGGACGATGAGTTCGGGAGCCGGGCGATCAATCCGGTTGAGCTGTATCACAACCAGGTGACGCGCGAGCAAGGACCATTCTCGCTGCGGATGTTCCACCGAAGCTGGAACCTGATGTTCCTGCAACAGAACATCTCCGCCCCATGCACAGTCATTGATTTCCCCAGTCGCAACCGCTTTATCCGCCAGTTGACGACCCACCACTACGACATCGTCGGTCTCACGGGCATCATCGTGAACGTCGGCAAGGTGCGTGAGATGTGCCGTCTCATTCGGCTCCACTCGCCCCGGTCGGTCATCGTCGTCGGCGGCCATGTCACGGCCATTCCGGGTATCGAGCAGATGATCGACGCGGATCACATTGTCAAAGGCGAAGGGGTGGCATGGCTGCGCGAGTTTCTCGGTGAGGACGCCGAACAACCCATCGAACATCCGATGATTCCGTCATCCTTCGGCTTCCGCCTGATGGGGATGCCCTCGCTGCGCGGGGGCGGAGACAATTCGGCCACCATCATTCCGTCCGTCGGATGCCCAATGGGCTGCAACTTCTGCACGACGTCGGAGTTCTTTGGCGGCAAGGGCCATTCCGTCACGTTCTTCAGCCGGGGCGAGGACCTGTTTCGCGTGATGTGTGAAACCGAACGCCGGTTGGGCGCGAGGGCGTTCTTCATGATGGATGAGAACTTCCTCCTCTACAAGCGGCGTGCGTTGGAGCTGCTGGACTTGATGAAGGCACACGGCAAGGCGTGGTCGCTCTACGTGTTCTCGTCGGCCAACGCCATTCGCCAGTACGACACCCGTCAGTTGGTGGAACTCGGGATCGAGTGGGTGTGGCTGGGACTCGAGTCAGACGGCAGCGGCTATCAGAAGCTGAAAGGCGTCGACACGCAGGGACTCGCCAGCCACCTGCAGTCGCACGGCATCCGTGTTCACGGATCGACAATTATCGGCCTCGAACATCACACACCGGAGAACATCGACTCCGAAATCGACCACGCCATCCAGCATGAGACGGTGTTTCACCAGTTCATGTTGTACACGCCCGTGCCTGGAACGCCGCTGTACCGGGACGTCGAGGCGCAGGGACGACTGCTTCAGGATGTTGACCTGGCGGACATTCACGGACAGTTCAAGTTCAATTTTGAGCATCCGGCCATTTCCCGGGAACAGTCGAAGACCTTTTTGGACCGGGCATTCCGGCTCGACTATGAGCGGAACGGCCCGAGCCTGTATCGCCTCATTCACAACATGCTGGTGGGCTGGCGCCGTTATCGGCACGATCCGGACGCCAGGGTCCGCGCGCGCGTCATGACAGAGGCCAGGCAGCTCGCGATGGGATACGGCGGCGTCCTGTGGGCGATGGAGCACTATCTGCGCGACACGCAACGGTCGATGAGCGAACGCATTCGCGACCTGCGCCTTCACATCGAAGGTGAGATCGGCGGCGCCTCGCGGATCATCGATCCGGTCGTCGGCCGGGCGCTGCTCTGGAGCGCGCGACGCGAACACCGGCTTCACCCTGAGGGCCGGCGGATTGAGCCGCGCACGCTGATCGATCACCGAAACTGGCAACCGGCCTGAGCGCGGTCTTCAGTTGGGTGTCATCACTCCCGGGACTTGAGGGCGCCGCGGAGTTTGTCCGCGAGTGATCCGAATGACTGCGACTCCGCCCTGGTCTCCCGCTCGGTGTACTCGCGCACTTCAGCCGCCTCTTTCGCCTGGTCCACCGCCTTGTGGCTCACGCGAATGCGGCGGCCAGCCGGATCGACTTCGAGGACGATGACCTCGACATCGGCGCCGACAGGAAAGGCCTTCTTCACGTCCGCGCCCTTGTCGAGGCCGGTCTCACTGAACGGCATCAAGCCTGTCCGCCCGGGCGCGAGGAACACGAACACGCCGAACGGCTCATGGCGATCGACCTTGCCCATGACACGCGCGCCAGGCACGATGCCCGCCCGTGCCGGCGCCGCACCCGCCGCGGTCTGCTTTGCCGACCCTTCCTCGACCATCGCGACGCCGATGCGCTTCTTGTCGAGATCGATGCTGAGAATTTCGAAGGTGCCGGTGGTTCCCGGAGCCACTGACTTGGACCACCCGCCCGATTGGCCCGTCGGCGCGAACGTCGACACATGCGCCAGTCCTTCAACGCCGGGCTCCAGTTCGACGAACGCGCCGAAGTCCGCCACGCGCGTCACTCGACCTTCCAGCACCTGACCGACCTCGTACGTCGTGTCGACTGTCGTCCATGGATCGTCGGTGAGTTGCTTGAGGCCCAGGGCGATCTGCTGCGTGTCTTCGTCGATGCGCAGCACCTTGACCGTGATTTCCTCGCCTGGCGTGGCAATCTCAGCCGTGTCCTGGACGCGCGACCACCCCATCTCGGACACGTGAAGCAGGCCCTGCACGCCGGCGCCCAGGTCGACAAAGGCGCCGAAGTCGCGCACCGAGACGACACGGCCGGTGATGACGTCGCCGACAGCCATCGATTCCCGGACTTCGACGGCGCGCACCTTCTGCTCCTCTTCGAGCAGCACGCGACGGGAAACTACGAACTTGTCGCCGCCTTCCCTGAACTCGATGATCCGGAATGGGTAGGTGCGCCCTTCGTGCACCGCCGGGTCCGCGGTCCGGATCGTGTCGATCTGGGACAGGGGACAGAAGGCGCGCTGGCGGGCGATGCGCACCTCGTAGCCGCCTTTGACGACCTTGTCCACCTTGCCTTCCACGGGAAGACCGGCGCGAAACGCATCGTCAAGTTGCTGCGCGGTGGCGGCCCCGAGCGCCAGCTTTCTGGAGAGTGTCAACCCTCCAGACATCGAGACAATCGTGGCCTTGATGCGATCGCCGACAGCGACCTCGATGTCGCCGTCGTCGTCTTTCAGCTCGTCGAGCTCAATCGTGGCTTCGCCCTTGCCGCCCACGTTGACGAAGGCCACCTCCGAACCGATCGCGACGATCGTTCCTTCGATGGTCTGGCCGTTCCTGAAACGCTTGGTCTGGATTGAGGCCTCGAACAACGCCGCAAAATCTTCTTCTTCGTTCTCGCTCACGGGACGCTCCTCGTTTGTGGGACAGCCTCTGACTGTATCCGATCGAAACCTCGTCGCGCGGGCCGGAACGAGAGGCTATTTCAAAGCGTATCGGACCACAAAGAGCGCGGCAAACAGGTACGCCAGCGGGTGCAGGTCCCGCCGGCGACCGGTAGCCAGGGCCAGGACCGCCGCAGCGACAAAGCCAAACGCGATGCCGTCAGTGATGCTGACGGCCAACGGAATCGTCACAATCGTGAGGAAGGCGGGAATGGCCGACGCGTAGTCGTCCCACCGGATCCGCGCCACGCCTTCCATCATCATGACACCCACGAGCACCAGCGCCGGCGCCACGATGGGATACAACGTGACGTCACCCACGGCCACGCCTCCGCC
>JAHEFO010000341.1 GCA_024640135.1 Acidobacteriota bacterium | reverse complement strand
GGTTGTTCGGGAATGTCCGAACCCACGGTCTTGGAGTACACGTCGAAGTCGCCTTTGCGCATACTGAGGAAGGCGAATCCACTTCCGTCGTGCTTCCAGTAAGGATTCCAGTTGCTTCCGGGCAAATCAACGCGCTCGTCGGTTCCGCTCGCCAGGTCCAGCAGGCGGATACGGAGCATGCCCGACTCAAGACTGCTCGTGGCGAGGGTTCGCCCGTCGGGTGACAGGGCAAGACTGCTGATGGAACGCGGCGGAAATGTCAGCGGCTGCGGAGCAACCCCCGGCGACACGACGGCGAGCCGCGCCGGAGGACTGATCTGGTCCCTGGTATAGAACAGTGTCCCTCGTGCCGAGATCGCCACGCCGAGCCACGAACTCCCCTGCGGATTCGGGTCGGTCGCGTCTTCGATGACGGGAGTGGGCTCCCCAGCGATCACCATGGTCTCGGAGTCGAAGGCAATCGCCTGGTATCTGCCGGCGTGGTAATAGACGATGTGCCCGGGGGGCAGGAACCGGGCATCGGCGCCACGGAAGAGCTTGCGATAGTCGCCGGTGACGAGGTTGACCACGGCGATCTCAGAATCGATCAAGCCGGCACCGGAGTTCCAGATGGTGATCAGGGCATGCCGTCCATCGGGGAGCAGTCTGGGCCACCAGTGCCCCTTCTCGCCTGCGTCAACGTTCACGGTGGTCAGCGGCACCGGCTCACCGCCGTCGGCGGACACCTTCGACAACCCCCGCAGCCAGCCGAGGGGAAAGACAATCGTATTGTCCGGCGTCCACACGGCCCCGGGGAAGTCCCCGGGAGCGTCGCAGATCCGGATGGCGTCGCCGCCGGCGAGGCGCAACTTCATCAGGTTCCCTCCCTGGTGAAAGCCGACCCAGAGCCCGTCAGGGGACAGGAACGGGTTCGCCCCGCCCTCCGTGCCCGCCAGCGGCTGCGTGTCGCCGGATTCGAAGTCGTGCCGGTACAGCATCAAGACATTACCCGCGAGACCCTCATAGACCAGGTAGCGGTCATCAGGCGCCGGGGCGAGATTGCGAACGACTCCCAGACCGGGGAACGCCTCGACCGTCACTCGCCACGGAGTGTCATCGCCGGGCGCGGAACCCGGTGCGGCGACAAGCGCGTACGCCGTCCACCCCACAGCCAGACCGGCCATCACCGCAGCGCCGAGCCACGCGGCCGTCCGACGGGACGACCCGGACGTCGCGGCCGTGGATTCAGCATCGGCCTCGCCAGTGTTTCCCGTCTGCAGGTCCTGCAGCAGGATGCGCGCCTCGCCGATGTCGCGGAGGCGTTGTTTCGGATCTCTTTCGAGACAACGTTCGAGGAGCCGTTTCAAGCGAGGCGGGATTCCGTCGGGAAGCGTGTCGAGTTCCGGCCGATCCTTCAACACGGAGGCCAGTGTCTCCGAGACGTCCTCGCCCCCGAAGCACCGACGGCCGGTCAACATTTCGTAGAGCACGACGCCGAAGGCCCAGATGTCGGCGCGCCGGTCCACCGGCCGGCCTTTCGCCTGTTCAGGCGACATGTACGCGGCCGTCCCCAGGATCAGGCCCATCGCCGTCAGGGCCGGAGACGTCATCGTCGGTCCGGGGTCCGGAGTCCGTGGTCCGGGGCTCGCAGCGGCATCGACACCCGACCTCGTCGTATTTGGATCCAGCGCCTTTGCCAGGCCGAAGTCCAGCACTTTCACCGTGCCGTCGGAGCGAACCTTGACGTTGGCCGGCTTGAGATCACGGTGGATGATGCCGGCTTCGTGCGCCGTCTCGAGCGCCTCGGCGATCTGGCGCGCGATGGGGAGCGCGTCGTCGAGCGGTATCGCGCCTTGCGCAAGGACGGCTGACAGGTCTTCGCCTTCGACCAATTCCATGACGAGCGCACGCATGCCCTCGGCATCTTCAAGTCCGTGAATATGCGCGATGTTGGGATGGTTGAGCGCCGCCAGCGTCTTCGCTTCGCGTTCGAAGCGCATCAGGCGATCCGGATCACTGGCGAACGACTCGGGCAGAATCTTGAGCGCGACGTCGCGGTCGAGCTTCGTATCGCGCGCGCGATAGACCTCTCCCATTCCGCCTGCCCCCAGAGGACCGACGACTTCGTAGGGCCCGAGGCGGGTGCCGGTCTTGAGACTCATGTGATGAGCGAATTATAGGCCAACATCAGCGAGTGGCGGATCCGGGGCTGGCGACGTATGATGGCGCCCACCACCTATGAGCCGTTACTGTACCGCGCTGGCACTGCTGTTGATCCTGACTGCCGTTGTTCGTGCCGACTCGCAGTGGCCGCAGTTTCGCGGCCCGAACGGGTCAGGCATTGAGGGGTCCACGGGATACCCGACCGAGTTCTCGCCCTCGAAGAACGTCGCCTGGAAGGCTTCCGTCCCGTTCGGACAGTCCTCACCGGTCGTGGTGGGTTCACGGCTGTACATCACCGCCAGTGACGATGACCGCCTGATCACGATCAGTCTGGATGCGCACACCGGCAAGGAGGTGTGGCGCAAGGAGATCCGGCGCGACCGTGCCACGGAGATCTACAAGGCCAACGATGCGGCGTCGCCCACGCCCGCCGCCGACGAACACGGCGTCGTCGCCTTCTTTCCGGATTTCGGGCTGGTGTCGTACACCACCGACGGGAAGATCCTCTGGACGTCCCCTCTGGGTCCGTTCAGGAATTTCTACGGCATGGCGGGTTCGCCAGTCATCGTCGACGGCCTGGTTGTCCTGGTGTGCGATCAGTTGACGGATTCCTTCATGATCGCGCTGGAGCGGGAAACCGGGCGCGTCGCATGGAAGATCGATCGGCCGGGCATGCCGATTGGATGGGCGACGCCGATCGTGTTCAGGCCGGACCGGGACCATACGGACCTGGTCGTCCTGGGCTCGACGCGACTCGACGCCTATGATCTCGATTCCGGGACGCAGCGCTGGTGGCTGCCGATCGGATCGGGCGGGGCCCTGGGCACACCTCTGGTTCACGCCGATACGGTGCTGGTCTCGACCCTCGGCAGCAACGAGCCGTCCATGCCACGCTTTGCCACCGTCCTGGCACAGTATGACAAGGACAAGGACGGGCGTCTGTCGCTGCAGGAATTTCGCGGCGACCCGGAACTTGGTGAGCACTTCGGCTGGATCGACACCAGCGGCGACGACAGCGTTGTCGCCGAAGAGTGGGAGACGGCCCGGGAACTGGGCTCAGGTGACTGGGGGGCGATTGCGGTCCGCCCCGGCAACGCGGAGGGACGGCTCCAGCCCAGTGCCATTCGATGGCGTTTCCAGCGGAACCTGCCATACATCCCGGCTCCCCTGTTGTACCAGGGCGTGTATTTCATGGTCCGAACCGGCGGCATCATCACGTCGCTCGATCCCGAAACAGGAGAGATGCTCAAACAAGGCCGAAGCCCTGAAGCGCTGGGAGAATACTACGCGTCGCCGGTCGCGGCAGACGGCAAGATCTTTGTCGCAAGCACCGAGGGCAAGATCACCGTCCTGCAGGCCGCGGAACAGTGGCAGGTCATCAGCGTCAACGATCTCGGAGAGGAAATCCACGCCACGCCCGCGCTCAGCGACGGCCGAATCTTCGTGCGGAC
>JAHEFO010000007.1:735-44047 GCA_024640135.1 Acidobacteriota bacterium | reverse complement strand
TTGCTGCCCTTGAGCAGCAGCACGCTGGCAACCCTGTTCCCCGACGCGTCGGTCTTGACATGCATCTGGGTCTCCGCGCTCGGGAGGGGCAACTGGCGGCCTTTGCATGGAACTTTGAGCACGGTCTTGCCATTATCCCGGTCCGAGAACGTAATGGTTTCGCGATCGCACACGAACCGGTACGCCCCGGTCTTCAGCACGGTCGTACCCACGACCACGTCGGAGAGCAGGGTCAGATTGCCCTTGACGATAGGCTCGGCGGTGTTCAGGTGCTGCGCTGCCACGATGGCCGATACGAACACGAGACTTACAGTGACGAACAGCAACTTACGCATGTGCAGGTCTCCTCTGGAAGGAGTTCCAATGTGCAACTCACATGCCGACGCCAGCCGGGGCTGCCCGGGCCTTGTGGGCCGATGTCGAGATGCACGCAGTCAGGATTGCGGACAATTGCGCGGGACCGTGAAGTTTCCCGCATCGCTTCTCATGGCGGCAACGCCGGCGCAAGACCGGAAGTCATGCGATCATGGGTTCGGCCCATGCTCAAGAACGGTCTCATCGTTGTCTTCCTGCTCTATGGAATCCCGCTGTGGAAACTGCGATATCAATGGCGGTCCACCGTGTACCGGCGAGATGACTGGAAGATCAACGTGCTGCCGTGGTTTGGACACGACATCGCAGCCCTGTTCACTGATCGGTACTTTCACACACCTGATGAACGCGAGATGGCCCGCCGCTTCCGCACGTACCTGGCGGGCTACCTGGCGTTGTTCGCGTGGATCCTCTGGTTACCGTAGGCTTCCATTGAGAAAGACATGCTGTACCTCATCTTCATGACGCTGGGCGTCAGCCTTCTGATTCAGGCGGCGTTCTTTGCGTTCGCCGCCACTTTCCGGACCGACAAGGTCACCGACCTGTCGTATGGACTCACGTTCGTGCTGATCGCGGCCATCCTGCTGGCTGGCGGCACTCCAGCCGACCCGCCGCAACTGGTCCTGGCCGCGATGGTGATGCTCTGGGGCGTGCGCCTGGCCCTCTACCTCCTGTATCGCATCATCCACATGGGCCGTGACGTCAGGTTCGACGGCATTCGGGAACGGTTCTGGGCGTTCTTCCAGTTCTGGCTCGGTCAGGGCGTCGCCGTCTGGGTGATCATGCTGCCCGTCACGATCTGGTTCGCCGCTCCCGGCGACTGGACGCCGTGGATGTCCATCGGCGGCACCGTCTGGGCATTGGGACTCCTGATCGAGACCGTCGCCGATGCGCAGAAGTTTGCCGCGAAGCGGCGGCCCGCTGGCGGTGCCCGGTGGATGACCACCGGCCTGTGGAAGTACAGCCGGCATCCCAACTACTTCGGGGAACTGTTGTGCTGGTGGGGCGTCTTTGTCTACGTGGCGGGCAACTACACGGGCTGGTCCTGGATCGGACTCGTGGGCCCGGTGGCCATCACCTGGATTCTACTCAAGGTCACCGGCATCCCGACGCTGGAGGCCAGCGCCCGCAAGAAGTGGGGCGACAACCCGGACTACCAGGCACACGTGCGGCGCACGAGCCGCCTGGTGCTCTGGCCGCCCAGGTCCGTCTAGCGCCCCTCAGACCGTGGGCGTGGTCACGGGCGTCGCGGCGATCCCCCAGGGCTCGCCGTGGAGAGCAGCCGGGTTCGCGTTCTTCGTCAGCAGCAGCTGGACGTTGCCGATGTGCCGTTCGCGAAAGGCCCCCTCGCAGTACGCGAGATAGTAGTCCCACATCCGGCAGAATGCCTCATCAAACCCCAGCGCGCGCACCTGGTCATTCGACGCGTGGAACCGTCGCCGCCACTCGGCCAGCGTGAACGCATAGTGCAGCCCGATATCCTCCATGTGAAAGGCTGACAGCCGCGTGGCGCGCACGAGGGAGTTGAGCACCTCGCGTACGGATGCCAGCTGCGACCCCGGGAAGATCCGGCGCTGGATCCAGTCACTCTGCTTCCGGTACGCGTCGAACCGGTGTTCGTTCATCGTGATCGCCTGCATCAGCATCGATCCGTCCGGCTCAAGAAGCCGGTCGCAGGCGGCGAAGAAGGTGTCGTAGTACTCGAGCCCGACCGCCTCGAACATCTCGATACTGACAATCCTGGAGTACGTGCCGCGCAGTTGCCGGTAGTCTTCGAGGAGCAAGGTGATACGCGCGCCCGCGTCGCCGGCGCCGGCAAACAGGCGCTGGGCCTCGTCGTGCTGCTCCTGGCTGATCGTGGTGGTGGTGACCCTGCAGCCGAAGTGACGTGACGCGTGCAGCGCGAACGCGCCCCAGCCGGTGCCGATTTCCAGAACGTGGTCATTGGGACCCAGACGCAATTTGCGGCAGATGCGGTCGAGTTTCTCCACCTGCGCCTGTTCGAGCGAGTCGTCTGGCTTGCGGTAGATCGCACTCGAGTACACCATGCGCTGGTCGAGGAAGAGCCGGAAGAAGTCGTTGCTGAGATCGTAGTGCGCCTCGATGTTGCGCCGGCTGCCCGCCACCGTGTTGCGGTTCATCCAGTGGCGCGCGCGATGGTACAGGCGGCTGCCGAACGACAGGAACGGGTGTCCCCCCTCGAGGGTGGCCAGGTTCCGCGCCGCCAGTCGCACGACCGCCACGAGGTCCGGAGACGACCAGTCGCCGTCCACGTACGCATCCCCAACCGCATCGTCTCCGCCGAAGACGAGCCGCGTGAAGAAGCGTGGATCGTGCACGGCGATGCAGGCCTGCAGGTCCGCCGCCGGGTCGCCGAAGACATAGGAGCGGTCAGGGCAGACCACCTCCAGCGCGCCGTGGCGCAGATGTTCGAACATCCGGAGGACTGTGGTTTGTGCGTAGGATGTGATCATGATGGTTTCGTGGCCTCGGGATCCGGCGGCCGCACGCGGGCCGGGTGGGTGAAGACAGGGACACGCTTGAGGTACAGCCGCAGGGCCTGCCAGTGAATGGCGACGATCACTCTGGCGGTCATCCAGGGATGGCGCAGGAGCGCCGCGCGAATTCCTCGAGACGTCCAGGCCTGATGCGCCAGCGTCAGCGTGGCGTCGAAGCGTGACGGAGCCGAGGGTGACGCGGCCCGCTCGTGTGTGGCCATGTGGGCCACCAGCGTGGCTCCCGGCTCGGACAGGGCGAATTCGTAGTCGAGATCCATGTCCATGAAGGGCGAGACGTGCATGGTCTTGGCGCACCGGTAGCGGAACGTGCCGGGCGAAGGCAGCCGGTTCTTGGACGTCAGCCAGTAGTTGCGCTGTTCTCCGAACGTGCTGTTCACCTCAGCCAGCACGATGGCAAGCGCGCCGTGCCGGTCGTAGCAGAAGTAGAACGAGATGGGATTGAAGCAGTACCCCAGGTAGCGCAGGTGCGTCAGCAGGTAGATCGGGCCGTCCGGCAGTTCGACCCCATTCGCGCGGGCGTCGCGCGTCACCCGTTCGCGCAGGGGCAGCTGCGGGTCGCCGAGGTGGTCGCGTTCGTCAAAACTCGCCCAGTTGAACCGGTTGTAACTGGTGAGTCTCGATCGACCCATGATCTCTGGAATCCGGTCAATGTCGAGCCACGCCATGAAGAGGCCATAGGTGAACCCATGGGCGCTCGGACTGAATCGGCGATGCCGCAGCGTGCCCGTGTACAGGCCCGGTTCAGGAATCATGTGCAGGCCACTCCAAGCGCCTCGGCGACGCGCATGCCGCTTCTGACACCATCTTCGTGAAACCCGTAGAACCAGTACGCGCCGCAGAAGTGCGTCCGGTGTTTCCCGCTGATTTCCGACCACCGCTCCTGGGCCCGGATGGCATCGCGGGTGTAAAGCGGATGCTCGTACACCATCCGGCGCAGGACCCTGCCGGGATCAATGGTGTCGTCGGCATTCAACGTCACGCAATAGTCCTCGCGTGTCGTGAGCGACTGCAGGCGGTTCATGTGGTAGGTCACCGTCACCCGTCCCGCGTCTCCGAGCCGGTAGTTCCACGAGGCCCGGGCCGCCGGACGACCGGGCAGCAGTGATGCGTCGGTATGCAGGCACGTCTCATTACGGCTGGTGCGAAAGTGCCCCAGGATGTCGCGTTCAGCGGCCGTCGGATGCGCGAGCAGCGGCAGGATCTGATCTCCGTGGCACCCGAACACCACCTCGTCGAACTGTTCCTCCGGACGATCGGAAAACCGCACCGTCACCCCATCGTCCGCGCGATCCACGGATGTGATGGTGACGCCGGTCCTGATGCGGTCGCGGAACGGCGCGGTCAGCGGTGCGAGATAAGCCTGACTGCCGCCCCGAATGACCTTCCAGGCGGGATGAGTGGTGAGGCCCAGCATGCCGTGATGATGCATGAACCGCACGAGCGTCAGCACGGGAAACTCCCGCATGACGTCTGGAGCCATGGACCAGATGGCGCCGGCCATCGGCACCAGGTACCGATCCACAAACACCCGGGCGTAGCGGCCCCTGTCGAGAAACTCACCGAGCGTCATGGCATCCCCCGCCGGGTCGCTCAGGACATCCGGCGCCTCGCGGTTGAAACGCACGATTTCGCGGAGGAGATGGTAGTGGCGCGGCGAGAACAGGTTTCGCCGCTGCGCGAAAAAGCCCCGGAGTCCACGACTCGAGTACTCGAAGGCGGCGCCAGGCGTCGTGACGGCAAATGACATGTCGCTCGGCTGGGTTTCCACTCCAAGTGCCGCCATGAGACGGCAGAATCGGGGATACGTGCGTTCGTTGTGGACGATGAACCCGGTATCGATCGGCACCGGACCGGAGGGCGAGTCCACCATCACGGTGTTCGTGTGGCCGCCCACGCGCGAGTCGCGCTCGAACACATGCACCTCATGCGCGCGACTGAGGTAATAGGCCGTCGACAGTCCGGCGATACCCGAGCCAATCACGGCGATCCGTCTGGCCGGCACCACGGACGTCATTGGGTCGTCCGCGCCTTTCGGAACGGACGAAGGTCACGCGCGATGCCAACCCAGCTCAAAACCCGGAGTGCGAGATACGTAATGTCCAGCTCCCACCAGCGCTGGCCCTGGCGGCAGCTGCCCGGCGAGTAGTGATGATTGTTGTGCCACCCCTCGCCCAGCGTGATCACCGCCAGCCACCAGTTGTTCCGGCTTTCATCCGCCGTGTCGAACCGGCGTGTGCCCCACAGATGCGCGAGTGAGTTGATCGCGAACGTACAGTGATAGAGGACCACCGTCGAAACGATGTAACCCCAGACAAAGGCCGGCCAGCCGCCGACGAGCGCCACCGCAGCGCCAAACACCACCGTCGGCACCCAGTGATTGCGATTGAGCCACACCAGTTCCGGATAATGCTGAAAGTCCCTGACCGCGGACGGATCGTAGTCGTCGAAATCGTTGGACAGCACCCAGCCCACATGCGCCCACCAGAAACCGCGCCGGTGAGGCGAGTGCACATCGTCGTCCTGGTCCGACTCGCGATGATGATGGCGGTGATGCGCAGCCCACCACAGCACCCCCTTCTGAGCCGAGGTCTGTGCCAGAAATGCCATCGCAAACTGCGAAACGCGGCCGAGCCGGTAGCTCCGGTGCCCGAAATAACGGTGATAGCCGGCGGTCACCCCGAACATCCGCACCGCGTACGTCGCCACTAACCACACCAGGAGCGACGCCGTCGGCGGCGTCCACCAGATGGCCACCACACCCAGATGCAGGAGGGCGAAGAACACGACCGCCCCGAACTGGTAACGGTCTTTGCCCGCGGAAGAGCCCGAAGCAGCGTTCACGTCAGCTTCCATAGCACGTATCCTGACCATTTGTCTTATCTTTGTCAAGCCTTTGTCCATGACAAACGCTTGACAAGAGATCCTCTAGAACGTATCTTCGTGAGGACATGGACACCCGCTACCCCATTCGCGCTGTCGCGAAACTCACTGGCATCAGTCCCGACACCCTGCGTGCCTGGGAGCGACGATATCAGGCCGTCGTGCCTGAACGCTCGGGTCGGGGGCGGCAATACGGTCCAGCGCAGATTGCCAGGCTCGAGCGGCTGAACACGCTGGTTCAGAACGGGCATGCCATTGGCAGCATCGCGTCTCTGTCGGACGCAGATCTCGACGCGCTGAACGCTCTTGCCGTGCGGCCGTCAGACCGGCCCGTCGCGCCGCAAGCAACTTCCCCAGCCGACGGTCTGACGCCAGTGCTCCTGGCGATCGAGAACTTCGATGCGGCGCGCGTCAGCGATGAACTTGGGCGCCTGGCGGCTGTTCTCGCGCCCCGCGACTTCATCTATCAGGCCGTCGTCCCGCTCATGCAGGAGGTGGGCACTCGCTGGCACGAGGGCCAGTTTGCCATTGCGCAGGAGCATCTTGTCTCTCAGGCGCTGCGCAATCTGCTCGGCAGCATGACCCGCCTGTTCCGGCCGACCACCCCGGTGCGGAGGGTCGTGGTGACGACGCCGGCGCATGAGTCGCACGAGTTCGGCATTCTGGCCGCCGCCATGCTTGCGTCGCTCTCGGGCATCGAGCCGGTCTACCTTGGCGCCAACCTCCCGGGTGACCAGACGGCACGCGCTGCCCGCCTCGTGCACGCGCAGGCGGTCCTGCTCGGCATCACCGTCATCACGGACGAGACGATGGCTGAGGTGCAAACCGTGGCCGGCGCCCTGCCGTTGTCAACCCGCTTGTGGCTTGGCGGCGCCGGCCTGGCACAACTCGACCTTTCACAAGTGGACCGCCCTGTGGTCGCGTTCGCTGACCTGCCGGCATTCGACGAGGCGTGCCGGGACTGGAGACCATGACATGGCAACAACAACCATCGAACAGGAAATCCGTCACCGGGAGGCGCCATGGTACGAGGCGTTGGTCGAACGCGACCTGGTCCCCGACTGGATTCTCAGATCCGGCATCCGCCGTCTGCTGACAGGCCGGTTGCGCGAGGAAGACAAAGGGACCACCGAGCGTCAGCGGGCCCACCTGCTGCGGTATGTCGCGCGGCTGAAGGCCAGTCCCATCGCGGTCCACACGCCGGCGGCGAACGAGCAGCACTACGAGGTACCGGCCGACTTCTTCGGACAGGTGCTGGGTCGTCATCGCAAGTACAGCTGCGGACTCTGGCAGAGCGGCGACACCCTGGACATGGCCGAACAGCGCATGCTCGACCTGACGGCAGAACGGGCGCAACTTTCTGACGGCCAACGGATCTTGGACCTGGGCTGCGGCTGGGGCGCCTTCGCGCTCTATGCCGCCGCGCGTTTTCCCAACAGCCGCGTCACCGGCGTGTCGAACTCTCAGTCGCAGCGTCAGTTCATCGAGGCGCAGGCGCGGCAACGCGGCCTCGGCAACATCGACATCCTCACTGCGGACATCAACACGTTCGAGGCCGGCCAGGTCTTCGACCGGATCGTGTCGGTGGAGATGATGGAACACGTCCGCAACTACCAGCAACTGTTCCGCAAAGTGGCGTCGTGGATGCACTCGGACAGCCTGCTGTTCACGCACATCTTCACGCATCGCCGTTTTGCCTATCCCTTTGAAGTCCGTGACGCTGGTGACTGGATGGCGGAACACTTCTTCACCGGGGGCCAGATGCCCAGCGATGATCTGTTGCTCTACTTTCAGGATGACTTGTCCGTGCGCGACCATTGGGTGGTGAGCGGCCGGCACTACCAGCAGACGGCTGAAGCGTGGCTGGCCAACATGGACCAGCACCGCAGCGAACTTCTCAAGCTGTTCGCGCAGGTGTACGGCGCCGGCGAGGCGCTTCGCTGGTTCGTGCGCTGGCGGCTGTTCTTCATGGCCTGCGCTGAATCCTGGGGCTACCGCGGCGGCGACGAATGGATCGTGTCGCACTACCTCTTTGGCCGCGCCGGCGGCCCGACTTCCCATGGCCCGGCCTGACCACATGCGCGCAGCCTCCTGCCTCATCGGCGCGTTCCTGCTGGTCGCCTGGCCGGGTCCGTCATCTGCCTGGGCTCAGGACACGACTGCTGTGGGCGCCATCACCGGCACGGTCGCCACCCACACCAACCTGCCGGGCCTGGCGGTCACGGTGTGCGTGGTCGACACCATTCGCTGCGTGGTGTCTGACGATGCAGGCACGTTCCGAATCACCGAACTCCGGTCAGGGATGTATCGCCTGGAGATCACGCCCCCCGGTGAGCCCTCGCTGGTCAGCGACCCCATTGAAGTGCGCGCGGGGCTGGACTCAGTGGTGTCAGTCACGCTGCCGCCGCCGTCGAACCTGCAGGAAACGGTCACGGTCACGGCCCCGGCGTTCGTGGTGGCCGAGGAAGTCAAGACGTCGAACTACCTCGTGCGCCCGGTGCAGATTCGGGAAAGCGCCGGCGCGCTGCAGGACGTCTCCCGCTATCTGCAGACGTTGCCCGGCGTGGCAATCGGCACCAACGACTTCCGCAACGACATCATTGTCCGTGGCGGCAGCCCCCTCGAGAATCTCTTCATCGTGGACAACGTCGAGATTCCGAACATCAATGCGTTCGCCAATTTTGCATCGGCGGGCGGAACGGTCAGTATTCTCGATACCGAATTGATTGAGGACGTCACGTTTCTGACCGGTGGATATCCGGCGCCGTACGTCAATCGTGTCTCCAGCGTCCTGCAGATCGCCCAGCGCGAAGGCTCTCGCGAACGCTTTCGTGGACAGGCCACAGTGGGGTTTGCCGGGGCCGGCGCAATCTTCGAGGGGGGAATCGACAACGGCAAGGGCTCGTGGATCGTGTCGGCGCGCCGGAGTTTCCTCGACATCTTCTCCAACGACATCGGGTTCGGCGGTGTCCCTGTCTTGTCCGCGCTGAATGCCAAAGTCGTGTACGACATCACGCCGGTAGACCGCCTGTGGCTCGTGAACATCACCGGCGTGGACCGTATTCGCCTGGGCCTGACTGAGAAGACCGACCTGAACGAAGGGCTCGCCGACTTCGATATCCGCTATCAGGGTTGGCGAAGCGCCACCGGCTTGAACTGGCAGCATATCTTCGGTTCCCGAGGCGTGGGCCTGCTCGGCGTGACCCATTCGGAAGCCGCCGTCACATCCACCGTGAAAGACCTGGTTCGCAATGGCGTGCCCCCAGACGATATCCCGGTGGACGACATCATCGAGCAGGGACCACTGGTCTTTCGTGAAGGATCCCGTGAGGGTGAAACGACGGTGAAGTACGACCTGACGACGTACCGCACGATGATGGGGAAGATGAACAAGGTGCAGGTGGGAGGCAGCCTCAAGGTCTTCCGACTCCGCTACGACACCGGATCACCGCTGGGTGACGACAGCCCGTATTCAACCACGCCCGGCGTCAACGCGTTTGCACTCGACCGCTCGTTCACCGCCTACCAGAGCGGGGCCTACGTCCAGGCCACGCAGGATGTCACGAAGCGCCTGAATCTGACCCTGGGAGCCAGGCTCGATCACTATCAGTTCACTTCGGACACGCGTGTGAGCCCGCGGGCCGGCATCGGGTTCCGGGTCAGCGAACACCTGACCTGGAATTCCAGCGCGGGCCGTTACGCGCAACATCCCAATTTCCTGTTTCTGACCTCGTTTCCCGAGAACTCCCGCCTGAAGCCGTTCGTCGCTGATCACCTCGTGTCCGGTCTCACGTATCTGCCCTCGGACTCCGTTCGCATGACGCTGGAGGCGTACTACAAGCGGTATCGGGACTACCCCGTCTCGACCCAGTTTCCGACGTTGTCACTCGCCAACGTGGGAGACACCTTCAACGTGCGCGAAGTGCTGTTTCCCATGACCAGCCAGGGCCGGGGCCGTGCCCTGGGTATTGAAGCCATGGTGGAGAAAGCGCCCGGAGGACGCTGGTACGGTCAGGCAAATCTCTCGCTGGCCAAGTCCGAGCAGGCCGGCCTGGATGGCGTCCTTCGACCGGGGGCGTTCGACTACCCGTTTGTGGCCAATATCACCGGCGGCATCAACGTGACACCCAACTGGCTGGTATCGGCGCGCATGGCGTGGCTCGGCGGGCGTCCCTACACGCCGTTTGACGTGGCGCTCTCCGAGAGCGTCGGCCGCGGCATCTTTGACCTGAGCCGCGTCAACGACGCACGCGCACCGGCCTATTTCCGCCTCGACCTGCGCGCGCAACGCACGTTCGACTTCACCCGCCCCCTGGTGGTGTTCTTCGGTGTGCAGAATGTCACCAACCGCCTGAATTTCTCGGCCTACACCTGGAACCGCCGTTCGAACAGCGTCCGCTTCCAGGAACAGCAGGGCCTGTTCCCCATTCTCGGGCTCGACTGGAAGTTCTAGGACCCCGTCCGCACTGATTCACAGGCCCGCCTGGCAGCGGGGTCACGGGCTGATGACACGATCGCCCCGACTTTGCTATGGTCATCGCCTGTACAGAAGAGGTGGGCCCGTGTCCAAACTCAGAATCGCCGAACCCGGCCAGCGCAGTGACGCGGTGACAATCGACGCGACGGGTCCAGACGGGCGTGACGGACCCGAGGGTCGGCGTCGCGGACCAAAGGACCGGCGCCGTAGACCGGACCGGCGGCGCGAGCCAGAGG
The DNA here is from genome assembly GCA_024640135.1 of Acidobacteriota bacterium. Taxonomy (GTDB): domain Bacteria; phylum Acidobacteriota; class Vicinamibacteria; order Vicinamibacterales; family SCN-69-37; genus SYFT01. The sequence continues at coordinate 33,563 of JAHEFO010000007.1, read as the reverse complement.
ACCGGCGGCGCGAACCAGAGGAGGACCGGCGGCAAGGACCAAAGGACCGGCGGCGAGGACCGGAGGATCGACGTCGCGGACTGGACCGGAGTGCCACCTCCACTGACCGGTGGGGGCGCGTTCCAGCGCTAAGATCCTTCCCCCGTCTCGTCCGCCACATCAAGAAGCAGCGGACGTAGCAGCGCGTCAAGGTCGCCCTCCGTCATTTGTCCAGGATGATAGGCGCGGATCAGGCCCTGGCGGTCGACCACGACGAGCGTCGGCGTGGTGCTGACGCCAAACGACAGGTGATTGGCCTCATCGAGGGGCACCGGCACGTCGGACAGCCACGGATACCACGCGTCCCTGACCATCTCAATGTAGGCGCGCTCGACGTCCGGTGGTGCCGGTTCACCTCCGGCCACGTAGCCGAACCGTTGTGTCGGCGCGACGATCCTGAGCCCGTCCTTTCGATACCGCTCCAGGAGTTGTGCCAGAACCGGTCCCTGCGCCTTGCAGTCGGAACACCAGTGGGCCCAGAAGAAGAGTACCTGCACATTTCCCCTCAGGGCCTCGGCGTCCAGCCGCTGGTCGCCGATCCACTCTGCGGATGTCACCTCAAGGACCGGCTGGCCCTCGAGATTGATGAGGTGAATGTTCTTCTGAATCCGCTTGGGGATGGAGGTGCCGGTGAACTTGCGCAGTTCTCCTTCGAGGTAGAGGACCGCCTCACTGCGTCTGCCGCGCCGGACGCCGACCTGGGCCAGCACCTCGATGGCGGCACCCATCGCGATCGGCAGGTCCGCCTCATCGTCCATCCCCCTGGAACGCAGCAGTTCGGTGCCTTGCGCATACGTCCGCCTGGCAAGCCGCTCCGCGTCGGTCAGTCGAACGCTGGCCAGGGCTCCCCGGCCGATCCATGACAGCGCCAGCAACATCTGGGGCGAGACACCGTATTCGGCCTCGTGAGCCGCCAGCAACCGCTCCCCGGCGGCGATGTCGCCGCCGGCGATGGTCGCTCTGACAGCGCTCACGATCATCGACGCGTCCACGAGAGGCGCCGAGGCGGGTGCGCTGCCTGCGCACGCAGCCGCCGACAATCCCAGGACGACACAAATGGTCGGCCCTCGTCTGAGTGCCAGGTTCACGGAAGCGCCACCTCAAACAGCGTCTGCAGCCGGCGCAGGCCCTCGGCGGTGTCTCCTCCGATTTCGACGCGCAGGAGGCGTCTCCCGCGTTCGGCCAACACCTGGCAATCGCCATGGGCCTGCGCCCGCTTCATTGCACCGAACGTGTATTGTGTCCCGGGCACGGCGATATCCGCCGCATCGTCGGAAACCAGCACGAGAAACACTCCGGTGTCCGGCCCGCCCTTGTGCAGCTGTCCGGTCGAGTGGAGGAACCGCGGGCCGTATCCCAGAGTCGTGGCGACACCCGCGCGATCGTGGATGAGTCGCCGCAGCGCCTGCAGCTCCCGGTCATGGTCGGCAGACATCGACAGGAACGCGTTGAGCGCAAAGTAGTCGCCCGTTCGGAGTCGCGCCACGTGCGCGGCGATCAACGCCTCCGGGGTCGTCGCTGGCGCGAGCGCATCGGCATTGACTCCGTCCACGTAGAATCGCAGCCCCTCGTGCTCGACCTTCGGGATCACTGCCGCAGGTGGCTCTCCCTGCTCATAGGCACGCATGAAGCCCCTGGTGGCGATCTTGGCGGCTTCGACATCGGGCTGGTTGAAGGCGTTCAGTCCGAGCACCGCGCTGGCGACGGCCGTGGCAACTTCCCACCGAAAGAACTCCTGCCCGATGTCCATCGTGTCGTTCACCACGATTCGCACGACCGGATGTCCGGCACGCTCCAGACGGGAAAGCGCTTCGCTGTCCTGCAAGTCTGGTCTGTCCGCGGTCCTGATGTGGACGAAGACGCGGTCAGTTCCATAGGTCTCGGGCGACCCCACTGCTTCGCCGTCGACCGGCACAATGCCCCGGCCATCCTTGCCGGTCGATTCGGCAACCAGTTGCTCGAGCCAGCTGCCGATTGCCTGCATCGAAGGCGAGATCACCAGTGTGAGTTTGTCTCGTCCTTCAGCGGCTGCCGTGCCGAGAAGGATCCCCAGCGCCACGCCTGGATTCACCTCTGGCGGGACCACGGCCGCGCACGCGCGCACCATGCCGCCGGCCCGATCGAGGACAGCCTCGACATCGATGCCCATCAACGCGGCTGGCACGAGACCGAAGTTCGTCAAGGCGGAAAACCGCCCGCCCACATCTGGCTGGCCCACAGCCACATGCCGGAATCGCTCCGCATCCGCCAGTGTCTCCAGGGACGTTCCCGGATCGGTAATGGCCAGGAAATGCCGCCCCGGCGCCTTGATACCAGCCGCGCGCAACCGCTCGGCGAAGTACGCATACAGGGCAAGTGGCTCGGCCGTGCCGCCGGACTTCGAGGCGACGATGAACAGCGTGCGAGACACGTCAAGAGCGTCTTCCACAGCCCGGATTTGGCCTGGATCGACCGAGTCAATCACACACAACTCGGGGTGCTCAGCCACACACCCGAAGGTTTGACGGAGCACCCACGGAGCCAGGCTCGAACCACCCATGCCGAGCACGACGACGTGAGAAAACTCGGCGCTGTCGCGGGAAATGTCGGTGACCGTCGTCAGACCTTCCTGGCCAAGTTGCACGGCATCGAGCCAGCCGAGCCACTGCGCCTCATCCGTCCCGGTCCACAGGGCGGCATCCCGGCGCCACAGTTGGCGAACCTTGCCGTCTTCACGCCAGTCATTCAGCGCGCGTTCGAACTTGCCTGCCAAACTTCCCGGAGCAATGTGCTGCGTGCCAATCGCCGGCTCGAGCACTGCCAGCCGCTTCCGTTCGATGGCTCCGAGCAGCCGATCAAACGAGGCGGAGAACGCCGACAATCCCTGCACCAGCAGTTGGTCGGTCACGGCCCGAAGCGAAATGCCCGCACCTTCGAGCGCATCCAGGTTGGTCCGTGCCACCTCAGGCTGCTCCAGCAGGCTGGGGCGCGGGCGCCCTTCAGCGATGAACGCCTGGAGGGTCTCAGCCGGAACGGTGTTCACCGTGTCAGGTCCGATCAGCTCATCGACGTAGTAGGTCCGCGAGAGCCGGGCGTCTTTGGTGCCGGTCGACGCCCACAGCAGGCGCTGTGGCCGCGCTCCCTGTGCCGACAGTCTCTGCCACACATCCGAACCGACGATCGCCTGATAGTGCGCGTACGCCATTTTGGCGTTGGCGATGGCCGTCTGCCCGACGAGGCGCTGCAACTGCGCTCGCCGCGCCGGAATGACGGATGTCTCGAGCACCGCGGCGATCCTGGCATCGACGGCCGAATCAATTCGGCTGACGAAGAAACTGGCGACACTGGAGACCTGCCGCGGGTCCCCTCCAGATTGAATCCACTGTTCAAGGCCGGAGAGGTACGCGTCAGCAACTGCCGCATACGTCTCCACGGCGAAAATCAGCGTCACATTCACCGAAATGCCCAGCGCGATGAGCTGTTCGACGGCCGCGACCCCTTCGCCCGTCGCGGGCACCTTGATCAGGACGTTGCTGCGATCCACCGCCGCATGCAACCGGCGGGCCTCGGCCACCGTGTCTTCGGTGGAGTGCGCCAGATAGGGCGACACCTCGAGGCTGACGTACCCGTCGCGCCCCCCCGTCTTCGCGTGGACCGGCTGCAGCACATCGGCCGCCGCGCGAATGTCCTCAATCGCCAGATGTTCGTAAATCGCCTGGGCGTCCGCCTGTGACCGCGTGAGGAGCGTCCGAATGGCCTCGTCATAGAGGGGGCTGCCCGCGATGGCTTTCTCAAAAATCGATGGGTTTGACGTCACCCCGGCGATGCCGTCGCGCGTGATCAGATTGGCCAGTTCACCTGACTCGAGCAGGGCGCGGTGAATATTGTCGAACCAGAGACTTTGTCCGAGTTGCCGGACCGCACGCACGGGATGTGGGGTCGGTTGCTCCATTGCGCTATTGGATACGGCCGAGAAGCTGGAGCAGCCCGAGGGTCAGTGAGGGGAAATACGTGATCAGCAGGACACCCACGCTAAGGATTACCAGCATCGGAAACGCCGCGCGAGTGACCTCCAGCACCGGTTTCTGGAATCGCACCGATGACAGCAGCAGATTCAATCCCAATGGGGGTGTCAGATAGCCCAACTCGAGGTTCGCCACGAAGATAATCCCCAGATGAACGGGATCGATTTGGTAGACCGCCGCCACGCCGGAGATCAGCGGCACCACGATGACGATGGCCGAGAAGATATCCATCACCGACCCGACCAACAGGAGGAAAATATTCAGCGCCAGCAGGAACATCAGGGGCGACTCGACATGCGTCGTCGTCCAGTCGATCAAGGCGTCAGGAACCTGCGCGTTGACCATGTAGTTCGTCAGCCCGACCGCAACCGCCAGAATGACCAGCACGCCCCCCACGAGCCCCACCGAATCCGCGGTCACGCGAAGAATGTCGCGGGTCGTGGGAATATCCCGATGCACGACTCGCTGCATGATCAACGCGTACAACGCGGCCACGGCAGCGGCTTCCACCGGAGTGGCGTAGCCGCCGAGCAACGCCGTCATGACGACCACGGGCAGTCCCAGTTCCCACTTCGCGTTCCACAGAGACGCGATCGCCTCACCGCCCGCAAACGCGGGTCGAGGCGCCTTGGACTTCAGGGACTCGCGCATGCCGTAGCCGGCCAGCAAGACCAGCATGAGCGTGCCCGGCAGCAAGCCGCCGATGAACAAATCTTCCATCGCGATGTTCGCGATGATCGCGTACAGAATCAGGGGCAGGGACATGGGGAACAGCAACCCCAGCGATCCTGCCGACGTCAGCAGGCCCACAGAGAATCGCTCCCGGTATCCGTCCTTGATCAACGCCGGCAGAAGCAATCCGCCAACCGCCAGGATGGTCACGCCTGAACCGCCGGTCAGCAGGGTGAAGAACGCGCACAACGAGGCGGACGCCACCGCCGTCCCCCCAGGAAGCCAACCCAGCACCGCGCGAAACACCCGGAGCAGCCGTTCAGAAGATTTGCCCTCGGCCAACAGATACCCGGCAAGGGTGAACAGCGGAATCGTCGCCAGTCCGGCGGAACCGGTGAGTTCCTGATAGGCGGTGATCAGCAGGACCGTCGGCTTGCTCCCCTGCGCCAGAAACAGCACCACCGCTGAACCACCCAGAAGCACAAAGATCGGCGCGCCCAGGATCGACGCGCCGAGGACGACCGCCAGCCACGGCCAGGCGGCCTGACCGTCCAGCACTTCCGGATGCGTGGCCAGCCAGTAGCCTGCCACCGGACCAAGGGCCGCGACCGCCTGGCCAAACCGGTATCGGGACGCGCGCAGCACCAACCGGCCGGCGATGAGGCCGAACGCCATCGGCAACACCAGGTCGGCCACCCAGACGGGCACTCCGGCCGCGATTTCGGCTCCGTCCAGGCGATCGATGGTGACCAGGGTCAGGCCGCCCATCGCAAACACCGTGGCGACGGCCGACCCGACGAATGCGGCGAAGAGTCTGGCGCCGTCCGTCAGCCGGCCCTTGGGCAGGAACTCGCCGGTGGCCAGGGACAGAAGCTTCCCGTCACGCGCGGCGATCGCCGCGCCCAGCATCCCCACCCACATCGTCAGGTGCTGCGCAAAAGGAGCCGCACCAGGAATCCCCGTCGAGAACCACTTGCGCAGCACGATCTCCGCCAGTGGCAGCACGATGATGCCGATCATCGCGAGCGTGGCGACGGCGTTCTCGAACCTGACGATGCGTTGGCGCACTTAGTGGTCCTTCGAGTTGCGGAAGGCGTCACGCGCCTTCAGGGCCGCATCATAGACATCCGGCGGCACCACCGTGCCGCGCATGGACGCCACCAGCGCCTCAGCCGTCTTGCGGAATTCGGCTGACGCGTCCGGAGTCAGTCTGGTGACTTTCAGGCCGCGGACACTCATGGTGCGCACAGCATCCGCATCGAGCTTCGGGGCTTCGCTCAGAAACCGCGTCTCGAGGGCCTGCGCGGCGGCCAGCACCTTGGGCTGGTCTGCGGCGTCGATTCGTCCCCAGGCGTCGTTGGTCAGGACGGTCGCGCCGAACAGGGGCGCCACTTTGACGTCGAGCAGGAATGGAGCATCACGGAAGATCTGCAGCATCGACGCGCCGTACGCCGGGCTCGGCGCCGCGTCGATCATGCCGCGCTTGAGCCCGCCGACCATGTCGTTGAACGAGAGGGGCACCGGCTGAAACCCATTGTCCTTGTACCACTGCACCGTCTTGTCGTCACCTTCGGTGGTGTAGAGCTTCGCCGCCTTCAGGTCGGCCAGCGTCCGGATCTCGCGCTTCGAAAACAGCTGGACCCATCCGGCGTTGCCCCAATGCAGCACTTTGTATCCCTGCGCCTCGATTCGCTGCGTCAGCATCGGGCGCACCGCGGCAAATACCGCGAGCATCTCCGCGTCGGACTCCAGAAAGAACGGCATTCCAAACACGTCGATCCCGCTATCGATCCGACCAAGGCCAGGGGGGAGCAGCAAGGCCGCCTGCAACTCGCCGACCGCCGGGCTCATCATCTTGACCGTCGACGCCTCCGTGCCCAGGGTGCCGCCGGGATACACGCGCAGTGCGACGCGTCCAGCCGTGGCACGGGTCCAGGCGTCACCCATATCAAGCAGGGCCTTGTGCCACGCGGAGTTGGCGGGCGCAAAGGTCGCGAGCTTGATCGTCACGGCCGTTCTGGCCGACACGGGAACGGACATGATGAGCGCGGTGATGGCCAGGGCGGCAACACCAACGAAACGGGAAACACGGAACAACATGGGTCTTCTCTCCAAAGCTCGATAGGGATTACTTGAGAAACAGCAAGTCTGCCTGTTTGAGCAACGCATCGATGCGGCGCTGCAACAAGATTGTCACGAGCCGTTCCTCCGGAACGGCATCCGGGTCGATGGTCAGGGCGGTCGTCAAGAGCCGTTCGAACTCCGGGCGATCCTGATTGGCGACCGACACCCCCATGGCGAGCGCGAGATAGGGCCCAGGCTTCTGAGCGTGCTGCAATTCGATCGCCCGATTGAAATGCCGTCGTGCCTCGTCCGCGGAACCGCCCAGCAGTTCCTGACTGTCCAGGGTAATCATCAATTCGTGGAGCGCACCTTGCTCCCACGTCGGGTCGAGTTCCAGGCCGCGCTCGACCAGGGCTCGAACGGCAGGAAAATCGATGGCCAGCGTGTCCGGCTCGAGTGCCATCGCCAGGCCCCACGAGGACGCCGACCAGTACAACAACTCGACATCCTTCTCTTCGGCCTTGGCGACGGCCCCTTCGGGGTTTCGCAGCAGCCGCTGTGTCACGCCCTTGAAACGCTCCTCCAACGCCCGCTGGCAATACCCGTGCGCCCGCAGATACATGCGAAGCGTGCGCTGGTCCAGGACCTTGGCCCTGGCACGGTCGGTCGAGCGAATCAATTCGGCGTCTGTCGCCAGAAACCCATAGGCGTACGACGTGAAGCCGCTGCAGGTCGCCGTCAGGAGCGGCACGTAGTCGGGAAGCGTCTCGAGCAGGGACTCGTAGGTCTTCAGAGCGAAAGGCACCGCCCCTCGAACCAGTTCCGGGTCGTCGTCGCCCGTAAAGGTCGTGCCGCCCGCGGTCAGGCCGTCGGCCACCATTCGGGTGGCTCGCTTGGAAATGAGCGAACACCCCGTGAGGCAGGCCAGGGCGACCGCACACGCGGCCGCGCGCCACAATGGCTTCGCGATGATTGGCACCTTCCGTCGTCCTCCAATTTCCCCGGGGGCCGTGCGCCCGGCCAAGCAAACTTTTAAGTTTTACACAGCTGCGGGCCAACAGGTCAACCAAAGGTGTCTGCCTTCGGGCGATCTGCTTGGAACGGGCCGGCAATTGCGCAGCATTCTCTTATGTATGCAATTATCCACGATGGCCGGCTGGAATCGTGCGCCAAGAAAGACACCGGAGACCAGTTTCCGCTGGCAATCGTACGCGGGGCCGGCGGTTGTCCTGGCGCTGGTGATCCTGCTCTCGGTGAGCCTCCCGGTCGGGCAGTGGTCGCAGGACCTGGCGGTCTGGATTCGGGACGCCGGCGCCGCCGGTGTGGCGGCCTTCGTCCTCGCGTACGTGGTATTCGCGCTCTTCATGCTGCCGGCGTCGGTCCTCACGGTCGGGGCGGGATTTGCGTACGGGCTGATGTGGGGCACGGTGCTGGTGGTGCCTGTGAGCGTCATGGCCGCCTCGGTTACGTTCCGGATCAGTCGCACGGTGGCGCGCAACCGGGTGACCGCCCGCGTGGCGGAAAGCCCGAGATTCGCGGCGATCGACGCGGCCATCGCAGACGAGGGCTTCCGCATTGTGGCCCTCCTCAGACTGTCACCGTTCTTTCCATTCAATGTGCTCAGCTATGTGCTGGGACTGACCCAGGTTCGCATGCGCGACTACGTCGTGGCGTCGTTTCTCGGCCTGCTGCCAAGCACGATCCTGTACGTGTACATCGGTTCCGCGGCCACGGATATCGGCGCAGTCCAGAACGCCGAAGCGGCCGGGATGGCGAGTCACATCATCTACTGGGGCGGCCTGGTCGCCACCCTGGTGGCCACCCTTCTGATCACACGAGCCGCCCGGCGGCCTCTACAGGATGCGCTCACGCCGCCACGGGAGAACGACCCGGGCTGACCGCCCAAGTGTCCGGGCGGCCCATGACTTCCGTCATAGGCCCGTCGCCTGGCCGGGCGTACGCTGGCGCTGAGGTATTCCATGACCGAATCAGCCTCCCGCGACCCTGCCGCCCCCCCAGAACCCGATCACTGGCCCGACCTCGGGCTCCTGGTCCGCCACATCGTCGAGACGCACCACCGCTATGTTCGACAGGCCGTGCCGGAAATCACCGTCGGCCTGCATCACCTGGTCAACGTGCACGGCCCGACACACCCAAGCCTGCACCGGGTGCGGCAGATGTTCGCGCGACTTGGCGAAGAACTCCGGACGCACATGGAAAAGGAAGAACACATCCTTTTCCCCTACATCACGGAATTGGCCGGAGCCAGCGCCCGGACCGGACCCTTTCCGCCAAGTCCCTTCGGCACGGTCGCAAATCCCGTGCGGATGATGGAGGACGACCATCAGGACGCCCTGGGACTCATCGCTGACCTGCGAGAACTCACGGAGGGCTACACGCCGCCGCTGGAGTGGTCGTCAGACGACGCGGCGTGTTATGCGGCGCTGGCTCGCTTCGAGGCGGACCTGCGCCGGCATATCCAGCTGGAGGACACTGTTCTTTTTCCCGGAGCCCTCGATCTGGAGGAGAGATTGACGTAGAGTCACTCGGGATGGAACATCCGCCCACCGAGGTGCTGTCGCAGATTCCCCTGTTCCGTCGCGTCCTTCCGGAAGATCGCGAGCGATTGGCCACAGTGTCGCACCTGCGCCACTACGAGCGGGGCGACGCGGTCTTCGAAGAAGGCGACCCCTCAGACTCCTTCTTCGTTGTCGTCAGTGGGCGCGTCAAGGTGTTCAAACGCGGACCCAACGGACACGATCGCATTCTTGAAATCTTTGGTCCGGGTGGATTGCTGGGCGCAATCGCGGCCTATGAAACCAGACCGTTTCCGGCGTGCGCCGCGGCACTCGAGCCCACGGTCTGCCTCCTGACCCCCAGGCCGGCGTTCTTCGCGTTGCTCGAGGAACGCCCGTCCCTCGTCCGCGGTCTGCTCGGCAGCCTGTCGATCCGCCTGATGGAACTGACGGCGCGCCTGGCCGAACTGACCGGAGGGCGGGTCGAGTCACGGTTCGCCCGGTTGTTCCTGAAGCTGGGCGACCAGATGGGAGAACCCGATCGAGGCGGCCTCTTCCTGCCGATGGTGTTGTCCCGCCAGGAGTTGGCGGACCTGACTGGAACCACCATCGAAACGTGCATTCGCATCATGAGCCGATGGAGCAAGGACAACATTCTGCTCACTGAGAAAGATGGCTTCGTGATTCTCGACCGGGCGACCCTGGAAACGCTGGCGGGTCAGAGTCACTAGTGGCCTAATCGTGTCCCTGCTCGGCAACATCATCTGGCTGATTTTTGGAGGTTTCATCTCCGGCCTGGGATACATCCTGGGCGGCCTGTTCCTGTGCGTGACCATCATCGGTATTCCGTTCGGCCTGCAGTCGATCCGCCTCGGCGTGGCCACCTTCGCGCCTTTCGGCAAGCAAGTCACCACGACGGACCGCAGCTATGGCGCGATCAAAATCGTGTTCGACATTCTGTGGATTCTGTTCTTCGGCTGGGCGATCGCCATCGCCCACCTGATCCACGCCGCGATCCTGGCCATCACCATCATCGGCATCCCGTTCGCCTGGCAGCACGTCAAGCTGGTTCCAGTGTCACTCCTGCCCTTCGGCCACGAACTCCGGAACATCTAGTGTGATTCTTCATCGCACCAGCGGTAACCAACGGCTCGGTTTCCTTCTGGCGTTGGCCACGGTGCTGCTCTGGGGCCTGCTCGCCATTGCGATCAAACTGCTTCTGGTGGGCGGGATGGACGCCTACACCATCACGTGGTACCGGCTGGCCACGTCGGCGCTTGTCCTTGGCGCCTATCAGGCCCGCCGGGGTCAGCTTCCATCACTGAGGGCCCTCGGTCCATCGGGTTGGGGATTGCTCGCCCTGGCCTTGCTTGGGCTGCTGGGCAACTACGTCTTGTTCGCGATCGCCCTCAGCTACGTTCCGCCAACGACGGCGCAGCTCGTCATTCAGCTGGCACCCATCCTGTTGCTCGCCGGTTCCCTGGCGATCTTCCGGGAAGCGTTCAGTTGGCCGCAGGCGCTCGGAGTGCTCGGACTGCTTGCCGGCCTGCTGCTGTTCTTCAATGACCGACTGGGTGACCTTGTGCGCCTGTCCGGAACCGAAGCCATCGGCGTTGGGCTGGTGTTCGTCTCGGCCGTCATCTGGGCGGCCTACGCCCTGGCGCAGAAACAGCTCCTGGTCACGCTGTCCTCGGTGAACATCCTGTTCTTGATCTACGTTGGCGCCGCCGTGCTGCTCTTACCGCTGGCGACGCCGAGCCAGGTCACGACCCTTGGAAGGTTCGAGCTCGGCCTCCTGGCCTTTGGCATCTTCAACACACTCGCTGCGTACGGGTGCTTCGCCGAGGCGCTGGAGCACTGGGAGGCCTCGCGAGTCAGCGCGGTCATTTCTCTGACGCCCCTGGTGACGATTCTGGCGGTCTACGTGATCCTCGCGGTGTGGCCGTCAGCCGAAGTCGGCGGCCGTCTCGATGCCCTGGGACTGGCCGGAGCCGCCCTGATTGTCGGGGGCTCGATGATGACGGCGCTGTGGCGCGAGCCGAAGGCGATCGAGCCGCTGGACTTTGAGTAGGCTGCCGGCCCTCAGATGTCCGCGCGGCGGACGCGGACCACGGCAACGATCAGCGGCAACAGCACCCACGCGATCACCGACGCCGCCAGATACAACCCCGCGCCGAGCGCACCTCCGGTCATGCGAAGAAACGCCAGCGACGCGGCGCCAAACGCCGTGGTGCCTTCCACCGCCAGGAGTGTGGCCGTCCTCACCGCGTCCACAGGATTCACGATGACCGCCACCATCAAGAGCCGCGAGGCCGTCCCGGAGCGCAGCAGTGACGCCACGCCGAGCGCCACCACGTCGAACAGCACGATCGCCAGGAACCAGAGGACGAGCGCCACGGCCAGATGATGCGCGCGGCGCGTGCTCGTCGCACCGGCCGTCAGCGCCGCCGCGAGAGCGAGGAACACCGCGGTCAGCACGAACGACCCGGCCACGACACCGATGAATCCCATCACGCCGTCCGCACCCGATCGCCAGAACAGCAGCAGACCCGCGGCGCCGAACCCGACGGCCTGCGAGGCGACCAGCGCCAGACACAGGCCCGCCAGCTTGCCGAGCAGGATCGTCGGACGCGGCACGGGCTGCGAGTACAGCAACTCCGCGGCGCCAGCGTCAGGCGTCAGCGCCATGACACCGAATACCAGCGCGGTCAGCGGCACCAGGATCAGGACGAGTTCCACCAATGAGGCAGCCGTCCGGGAGAAGTCCTGCAGGCCACTGCCGCCGCTGAGGACGTAACCGGAGGCTGCCACGGCCAAAGCAAGGCCCGCGAAAACGACGGCGAAGATCTGCGTCCACCGCGACCGCACAGAAAGCCGAAGTTCCTGCATCGCACAGAGCCGCACGAGTGTCAGCGTGGGAACCGTCGCAGATGCCATCAGTGCCCTCCTTCAGGCGCCCGCCAGACCACGGGCACGACATCGTCCAACGTCGCCGCGACGCCACCCGCCACATCGGCGTCCGCGTCGCGCGACTCGCGCGAGGCATGGGCTACCAGGTGTGACCCCATGGGCGTCGAGAGTGCCTCCACCCTCGAGAACACGGCCCGTTCAGCTCGCACCCATGCCTTCGTGCGGCGATCGGTCACGTAGATCACGGCTGCGGCCGACCCTGGAGACGTGGCAGTCAAATATCCATTCAGACATCCCAGATCGTCAAAGAACTTCGGCAGCTCTCCGGCAGCGATGATCTGTGAGGCGAAGTCCGGCTGCGAGACGGTCATCCGGCAGAAGGCGCACGTTTCGCTTCCCACCGCCAGCGGCGCCGGTTCCAGTTCGCCGCCGCCACATCCGGCGGCAAGCGTGAGCCACACGGCGCACCACGCACCGAGCAGGCGTCTCATCGCGCCTCCCCCACCAACTCCCGGTAGAACGCGTCGAGTCGGCCTTCTTCGGCCGACCAGCCGCGAATACCAACGCCGTGTTCGCGCAGCACGTCAAGCACCGCCAGCCGTACCGACGCGGCACCAGGCACGATGATTTGATCCGCGGCAACCACGGCCTTTGGAGCCAGGCTCCGAACGCTCGTGAGAGCGTCGTGAGGCAGCTCTTCCACGGTCACCTTCATCACGCCACGGTCGGCCAGGTGCGTGGTCAGTTCGCGCGCCGTGAAAGACGCCACCAGGCGGCCTTCCACCAACACGGCAAATCGATCCGCCAGCCGCTCGACGTCGCCCATCTGGTGAGAGCTGAAGAGCACGGTCTGCTGGTGAGCCCGGCGCGACTCCACCAGCGCATAGAACGCGCATGTGCCGTCCGGATCGAGCGCGGCGGTGGGTTCGTCCAGCAGCAGAATCGGCGCCTGCGCCGCCATGGCGACGGCCAGCCCGAGCCGTTGGGTCATCCCTCCTGAGTACGTCCCGACCGCCCGTGCGCTCGAACCATTCAGGCCGGTCAACGCCATCACTTCCTGGATGCGATCCGCACCCCGGCCCCGAAGCCGGCAGTAGAACTCGGCAACTTCACGGCCCGTAAGCGACTCCGGGAACGTCACCCGCTGGGGCAGGAACGAACAGGCCTGCCGCGCCGCGGCCTCAGTCGACGGCCTGCCTGGCTCGCCAATGAGCACCGTGCCGCGCGACGGGCGAATGAGGCCCGCCGCCGCCTTGATGGACGTGGTCTTTCCCGATCCGTTCGGCCCCAGGAGCGCGACCACCTCGCCGGGCTCGACGACGAACGACAGGTCATGGACGGCGTGCACACCGGCGAACGTTTTCGCGAACTCGCGGAACGTAATCATCGCCGCCTCCCGGCCCTCAGCCCGATCACTCCAAGGCACAGCCCCAGCGCGGAAACCAGGAGCCCGGCGCGGGCGCCGCGCGGATTCTCCTGGGGCATCCGGGGGATGTCGCCCCGTTCCGGTGCCCGAACCAGCGGATGCTCGTCGACCACCGAGATGGGGCGAAGCACGGGAAACGCCTGCTCGGCACGGGCGAGCACGGCGGCACCGATCCCCTGTGCCAACAGGTCCGCCGCCACCAGATTGCCCCGAAGATGATCGAACACATTCGAGAGCCGGTAGGGCTGGTCCCGGACGCCATCGCCGTCAAGGTCCGGCTCGTGGAAGTTCTCCCAGTAGTTTCGTTCGAACACTGTATCGGTGCGGCGTCCCACCAGAAGCAGGGGCGCGAGGTTCCCGACGAATGTGTTCTCTTCGAAACGGTTTTCACTGGAGGAGTCGTAGATCACGATCGCCACGTCGGAGGTCGCTACGACGTTATGGCGGAACACATGGCGAATGGCGCCATCGATCAGAAACCCGCGCTGGTTGTCGGCGACGAGATTGTCGACCGCCGTCACGTCCTCGCAATCTTTCAGCAGCAGGCCCACCGAGGCGAACCCGCGGTTATGGATGAACTGGTTGCGCGCAAAGACCAGGCGGCGCGAAAACATCAGCGCTGCGCCTGCCGCGCCCTGTTCGAACACGTTGTCTTCGAAGCGGTTGTCATCCGAGTACATGTAGTGCAGGCCGTACCGAATCTGGCTCACCCGGTTGCCCGTCACCAATCCATAGTGGGATGACTGAATGTAGAACCCGTCGCGCGTAAACCGAATGGTATTTCCGCGCAGCGTGAACCGCAGGGTGTTCCACACGTGGATGCCCGACCCCTGCTCACCGGGCGCCTTGCCTTCGATCCCCGTGATCGTCACGCCCTCGACCACCGAGTCGTCGGCCTCGCGCAGGTAGACACCGAACAGCGAGCGGACGATCCGGCAGTCGCGCACGAGGGCCAACCGGCCGGCGATGTGGATGCCTGACGAGTCGCGCGCCAGATTCCCGCCCAGCCGGCCGTCGATGTCAAACCCCTCGATGGTGACGCGGTCCGCCCGAATGCGCACGACGCTACCCGAGCCCGACCCCACCAACTGCGGTCGCCCGACGCCCACCAGATGCAGGGGCTTGTCCACATACAGATCGCCCACATACGATCCGGCCGGCACCTCGATGCGGTCGCCGGGTTGCGCTGCGTCAACGCGCTGCTGCAGCGGCGACGCGTCAGCGACCGACGGCCGCCCTTCCAGGGGCCCGTAGGGCGCGGGTCCGTCTGCGGGACGCGATTGAGGGGTCTGCGCCAGCAGGGCGACCAGCAGGAAGGCAGTGGTCACGCGGCGCTGACCTCCACCAATGGATCACTGCGGTCTGGGTGACCGCGCCACGCCAGCACCAGAGCCATCACGATCAGGCCGGCCACGGCCAGCATCAAGTAGGTCCCGGCCCTGGGATAGGAGTACACATCAAAATTCGCAATCGCCTTGTGCCCAAACATCGGCGGCGTGAAACCCTCGACTTTGACCGCGGCATTGGGCGCCAAATCGTGGCCGTACCGATACAGCTTGTAGCCAAATGACCAGAGGGCGAATGCGCCGAAATAGAAGAACACCACCGCGGCGTCGACAAACTCCTTCAGGGTTCCGAAAACAACCGCGCGCACGAAGAGAAGCGCCAGTGCGCCAAGCGCGAACGGAATCCACTTGAACTCGGTAAAGTCCTCGACGGCAAGATCCCGCATGCCGATGTAATGGTTGAGGATATTGATTTCCGTCAAATCCTGACCGCCGTTGCCGCCAACCAACGCGTGGTCGTAGATATCGAGCCGCAACGCCTCGGGGTACTGCGGCGCGAACATGGTGAGATTCCACAAGGAAGAAAATGCGCGGTGACGATCAACGCCGCCGCCAACAGCAGACAGAGGCGTGGCTTGGTGCCCACCGGCTGGTGCAGCCGTCTCGTCGTTCGTTCAAAGAGAGCGCTCATAAGTGGAATCCAGTTCAGGGTTCAGGGCCCGAGGACCCGAGAGTTCCAGGAGCCCAGAAGCTCCGGGAGTCCCGACGTCCAGCGCGGCGGACGTTCGGGGACTCCCGGACTCCCGGACAAGGACAGGCTACCTCGGCTTGACGATCAGGTATCCCTGCATTTCCTGATGTAACGCCGAGCAGAAGTTCGTGCAGTAATACGGGAAAACCCCCTTCTTGGCGGTGAACGTCGCGGTCTTAGTCTCACCTGGATCCAACACGAGGTTGATGTTGTAGTCGAGAAGGCCTAACCCATGCAGTTCGTCCGTGGTCTGTTCGATGTTCGTGACCGCGATGGTCACGATGTCGCCTTCCTGCACTTCGAACGACGTGGGCGTCAGCGTGGACCGCACGGCCACCATCTTGACGGTCACCCGATTGCCGTTCCGCGTGACACCGGTGTCCTTGACATCCCACACAGCCAGCGGGTGCTTGTTCTCTTCCTTCGGGTACACCTCGATCGGGTTGATCTTGTCCGCCTTGATGATCTGGGCATAGTGCGGCTCTGGTTCGGTGAATGCGTCGTAGAGCAACTTCATCTTCTCCTCGCCGATATCGATCAGCTGGGACGACTCCGGTTGAGAGGGACCCACATTCAGGTGCCGGCCATGCGACAGCTTGTTGAGCGAAACCAGATAGTTGCCGTCGGGATCAACCGTGTCACCCTCGGCCGCCGCGAGGTGGCCGACCGCGTACGAGACGGGCACCTTGTCGATCACCTTCCACTCGCCGATGCGCCAGGACGCGATGGCACTGTCGATAAAGAGCGACGTGTACGCCATGCCGTCCGGACCAAACTGCGTGTGCAGGGGCCCCAGACCCACTTCGACTTCCGCGTCCTTGATGGACTCGTACGTCAGCACCGGGATGCCGTCTTCCTCGCCCTCGAAGTCCTTGTTCCGGATGGCGGTCTGGACCTTCTCGAAATTGAACGCGGTCGTGACACCCTGGAGCTTGCCGGACCCGATGATGTACTTTCCATCGGGCGACACGTCGACGCCGTGCGGCGACTTGCCGCAGGGCATCAGATAGACCAGGCCGGGAATCTTCGCGGGATCAAGAACCTTGACACCGCCGATCGTGTCGCCCTGGCCCTGGGCCGCCGCGGCGGCCGCGGCTTTCCAGTCCACCGCGACGATGTAGTCACGATCACGCTGACTGGCGGTCACCTCGAGCTTGCCCGTCGCGCGCTCGGTGTTGTAGGACGTGAAGAACATCCAGCCGTCAGACGCCACCTTGCCGGCATCGCCGATGTCGTAGTCGAACGGCGGCATCAGGATCTCAAACCCCAGATCCAGTTCCCCGCTGTTGGGGTCAACCGACAGCGCGGCGATGACGCCCTTGTAGTCTGTGGCGTACTTGTCAATGGGCTGGTAGGTGCCCTTCGGAATCGGAATCGAGAAACGGCTGGCCACCATCACGTATTCACTGTTCGGCGTGATGAACGACGAGCCGTGATTGCCGGAGATGTTCGGCACCGGACCGTAGATCTGCTTGGTCTTGAAGTCGCGCAGGTCGATGCGCGCCACCCGCCCGTTCATCTCGTTGATGAACAGCCAGCGCCCGTCGTAGTCCCCGCCCGTCTCAGACAACGCCGGGTGGTGGGCGTCGCCCCACGTCAGATTGCCGAGCATCGCCTTCGAGTCGTCGTCAAAGCCATACCCCGTGGCCGGGTACGGCGTGAACACGGGAATTGTCGAAATATGGCGCATCGACGGAATGCCGTAAACGTAGACGTTCCCCGAATGCCCCCCGGACAGGAAGAAGTAGTACTCATCCAGGTCGCCGGGGGCGACGTAGGTCCTCATCGCGGCGACCGCGACGTCGGAGGTCGCTCCACCACCACCGCGGCTCGACGGCGGTGCGCTGGGTGAACAGGCGCTGTAGCCGATGACGAGGAGCACTCCGGCCCCCAGCGCCAGCCACATTCTCAGGCGTGCGTTCCATTGTCTCTTCATACCTATCGCTCCTTCTCCGCTTGTTGTTTCTGGTAAATGGCAAAGGCTTCACGCAACTTCTGGATTGCGACCGCCTTCTGTTCCGGCGTGAGGATGATTTGCCGCGACAACACCACCGCCATCGTGCCGCTCGGCTCGGCCAGGAAGTCGTCGATCGTCCGGCCGAAGCGGGACTGCACGTCCTCCACCGCATTCGACAGATCGGGACCAATCTGTGCCGGCGACCTCACCCCGTAGACCTGGATCGAATGACAGGTCACGCACCCGGTCTCCACAAACCACGCGCCTGGCCCGGTGCGCATCCGCTCTTCTTCGGCGATCTGCTCCGCGGTGGGCGTGTCGGTCCGCGGCGCGCCGGCGAGGTACGCGGCCGGCACGTCAGCCGGACGCCATGACAGCACCAGCATCGCCAGCGCCTGCGCCTGTTCGCTGTTGAACCCGAAGTTGGGCATGGTCGAGTCCGTGGTCAGGGCCTTCGGGTTCTTCAGGTGCGCCACGTGCCAGGCGAATGCCGTCTGCTGCCCGGACAGCCGCGAATAGTCGTACTGTTCTGGCGCCTTCTCGCCAACGCGAGTGAGATCGGGACCGATCCGGCCCCCGCGGTTGTTGATCGTATGGCAGGCGCGGCAACCCTTTTCGTCCACCAGGCGCTTGGCGAGGTTGATCGCGTCGGCGCCCCTGGTCTCACGGTCGTAGCGATGGCAGATGTTGCAGTTCATCTGAATCAGCGCGCCCTTGTTGCCTGTGAGCGAGTAGGCCTGTCCGAGGGTCTCGCTCAGCAGCGGCTCTTCCCAGTGCGCCACCTCACCGTGGGCCTCCAGCACATCGACCGCCCATCCCTGCCCGCCGTGGCAGGCTGTGCACCCGAATTTCTCGACCGGGTGCGCCTGCAATGGCTCCACCGGGTGCGTGCGGAACGGCTCGTCGGCCTGCTCGAACCCCTTCCACGACGTGGCCTGGTGGCACGTGATGCAGCGGTCGGCGCGTCCGAGGTCCGCCACCCAGATCTGCTGAATGCCGGTAGTCACCGCGTCGGCCCGCTCGGCACCAAACTTCTGCGCCACCTCGCCCTGGAACACCATCTGGTAGTACCGCCAGTCGTGCGCGCGATCGCTGGCGAAAAACAGGACGCACGACAGCACCAGGAGCACACCGATGACGGCGAGCATCGGTCGGTCGACGCGTGGATACGGGGAGTTTGTGCGCTGCTCCATGATCAAATCCTCCCCGGAACAGTGGGCCACGCTTCCCACGGCCAGAACCACTCCCAGTACGGGCCTCGGAGCTCCATCCCGATGTACGTGAGCAGGAGGATGCCCACCAAAACCGCGATGAACACCAGGTTTTGCGTCCGGCGCTCACGCGGAAACCAGTCGCCCGTGACCTGCCGCGGACTCTTGTCGATCCACGGCCAGACGGTCAGCAGGCCAATCAACAGCCCCGGCAGCACCACACCGCCGATGAACGCGCCATTAATGGTGAAGCTGCCAAGGTGAATGGTCGTGTCCGTCACGATTTCCTGCAGCCAGAGGAAGTACCACGGCGCCTTTGCCGGATTCGGCGTAATGAGCGCATTGGCCGGTTCTTCCAGCGGCGAGGCAATGAACACCGAGAGAATGCTGATTACCGCGATCGTCCCGAGCGTGGCGATCATCGCCCGGCGCATCAAATCCGGCACGGCGTTCACGCTGGTCCCGGGGGCCTCAAGCGAGCGCGCGGTCACGGTCGGCGACGTGCCTCGCGCCACGCCGAGCAGCGTGTAGGTCTTGGTAGGCGAAGCGGCCACGTCACGCGGGGTTTCGGCAATCTCCTCGCGGTCCGCCCGCGCCAGGCCGCCGTCCTTGCGCACGCGCCACATGTGGTACGCGAACAGCACGCCAACTCCGGCAGGCAGGAAGAAGATGTGCAGCACATAGAAGCGGATGAGCGTGGCTTGTTCAATCGCACGACCGCCAATCAGCAATTCACGCACCGTGGGCCCGATCCCCGGAATGGCGGACGCGATGTTCGTGCCGACCGTCACGGCCCAGAACGCCAACTGATCCCACGGCAGCAGGTAACCGGTGAACGAGAGGAACAGCGTCAGGAGCAGCATCACGACGCCAATCACCCAGTTCCACTGCCGCTGCTGGTTGCGCGCGATGCCGTTCTTGTAGGCGCCCGTGAAAAACACTCTGGCCAGGTGCAGGACGACGGTGATGACCATCGCATGGGCCGCCACGCGGTGCACCGCGCGAAGCCATCGGCCGAACGTGATGACGTACTCGATGTCCTTCACCGACTGGTAGGCACGCTCCACCGACGGCACGTACAGAAACAACAACGGCAGTCCCGACAGGGTCAGCAACAGAAACAACGCCGCGGTGATTGTCCCCAGCCAGAACGAGTACGACCAGGCCATCGAAGACTTCGAGACCTTGGCGGGAAACCAGTGCAGCAGGAAATTGGACGTGACGGCATCTCCGGCGTCCCGGTCGGACCGCGGCCAGAGACTCCAGAACAGGCGCGGCCGGACGCCTGGCGCCTCTTCTGGCTCCACCCCTGCAGGCCCGGCCTTGCCGGCGGATCGAAACTTCAACACTCGGGTCAGCAGTGACATGTCAGTCCTCACACCGTGAGTCGGAAGTCGCGGTCAACTTCATCGGCCAGATCGACCACCAATTGCCCGTCGTCGGTCGCGACCGACAGGCGGAACCAGGCCAGGGGTTTGGGCGCGGGACCAGACACGTTGGTGCCGTCGCCGGTGTAGTGCGATCCGTGACACGGACAGCTGAACTGATGCGTGAGCCGCATCGGCGACCCACCCACGGTGGCCGTCTCCGGCCGCGGCAGGGCTTCGGCGCGGACCGTGCAACCCAGGTGCGTACAGACGGCGGACACCGCATGAAACGTGTTGCCATCGCGAAAGATGAACAGCCGTTCGTCGGCCAGGAACTTCAGGCCGTCCGGGAATTCGGCCGGCGGGCCGAGCTTGACGGTCGTCGGCGCGTCGTACGACACGTTGGGCACGAGTGAGCGCAACGAGGCCACGCCCTGCGCGCCCAAGGCACAAACACCCGCACCGGTTCCCAGAGTGATGAGAAAATCCCGGCGGTTCTTCTCTGTCATGACTCCTCCGCCCACCTTTCCGTAATTGAAAACCGCTCCATCGTCATCGCACCGGTTGGACAACGAATGGCGCAGAGCCCGCACCGGATGCAACGCTCGTCGTCCTTCACCAGAGCGGTCAATGGCATCGTCGTTTCGCCCGCGCGCGCGGCGGCCGCCTCACGCTCGCCTTCAGGCATCGACACGCCTTCGAGGGGGACGAACGCCAGGCAGAACTCGGGGCAGATGTCGACGCAGCGATTACAGAGGACGCAGAGCTCCGGGTCGTAGATGGTCTGGATGTGGCAGACGAGACACCGGGCGGCCTGCTCCACGGCGGCCTCGCGCCCATAGCCGGTTTCCACCTCGGCGATTCCGGTGCGGCGGCCGATATCGAGTGTGGGCGCCGCCACGCGGTCGAAGGTTTCGAATCCGGTGGCCATCTGATACGTGGCGGTCGGCATCGCCTCCACCTCCAGGTGGCTCTCGATGCGCGCGCGGTGATCGGTCAGGAACTGATGAATCGACCGCGCAGCGAGTTTGCCGTTGGCAACCGCCTGAATGAGGTTTCGGGGACCAAACGCGACGTCTCCTCCCGAAAACATGCCCGGCGCGCTCGTCGCGAGCGTTGCCGGGTCGACGCGGATGGTCCCCGAAGGGTTGAGTTCGATGCCATCGGCCGGCGTGAGAAAGTCCAGATCCGGCTGCTGCCCGATGGCGAGGATGCAGGCGTCAGCCTCCAGCATCGCGATGTCGTCGTCGTTGTAGACCGGGGCGAAACGCCCGCCGTCGTCGAAGACGGACGTGACGGCGCGAAGCTCGATCGCGGTGAGCCGTCCGTTGGCGCCAAGAAACGCGCGCGGACCGCGGCGCGTCAGGAACCTGACGCCTTCCTTCTGCGCCTCTTCGTATTCATCGTGGCCCTGCATCGTGCGCAGGACGGGCATCTCGTCGAAATGCTCGAGTGACACCATCGTGACTTCGGCGGCGCCTCCGCGCAGGGCGGCACGGGCCGAGTCAAAGGCTTCCTTCGCTCTGGCGTCGGCCGCCCCTTCAAGGGCATCGAGCTCGTCTTCGTTGCCCACGCGCAACGCGGTGCGAGCCGCGTCGAACGCGACAAACCCGCCGCCAATCACTGCCACCCGCCGGCCCAGATCCATGCGAAAGCCGCGGTTCACATTCAGCAGGTAGTCCACGGCCTTGACCACGCCGTCGAGTTCCACGCCTGGGATCTGCAGGTCACGACCGCGAGAAACCCCCACAGAGAGAAAGACGGATTCGAAACCCGCGGTCCGCAGGTGCGCCAGGCCGAAGGCTGGCGTCAGCGGCGTCTCCAGCTTCAGCGTGACCCCCAAAGCCAGAATCTTGTCGATCTCGGCCTGAAGCAGGCTGCGGGACAGACGGTATTCCGGGATGCCGTACCGCATCATGCCGCCGGGCTGGGCACCGGATTCGAAGATCGTGACCTCGTGACCGAGGAGCGCCAGGTCATGCGCCGCCGCGAGGCCGGCAGGACCGGCACCAATGACGGCCACTTTGCGCCGCGGAGCTGGCCCCGCCGCAGAAATCTGGGATCCAAGGGGCAGTTGGTCGATATAGCGATTGCCATCATGCACGCCGTCCGGTCGCAGCTCGTCCTGGGTTGCTGGCCGCACGGACTCGGCGCCGTACTGTTCAGTCACATACCGCTTCAAGGCACGAATGGACACCGGAGCGTCAATCGCCCCTCGACGACAAGCATCCTCGCAGGGCGCGGCGCAGACCCTGCCACAGACCGAAGCAAACGGATTGGGGGCCCGCGCAACGAGGTAGGCTTCCTTGTCTCGTCCCTCGGCGATCAGCTGAACGTACCGGCCGGCATCGGTCTGCACAGGGCAGCCGGTCTGGCACTTGACCTGAGCTTTCCAGTGCGCCAGGTCCGGCAGTCGCGCGTGAATCCCCATGACGTCTGGAACGGTATCCGGCTGGCGGAATGGGCGGTTATGACAGGGGTCATATTGAGCATGACCTGCAGTGCGTCACTGTCGGAGGTGTCGAAAATGGCGGAAGTGCGGGAAGTAGCGGGAATGGCGGATCTGGAAGAATGGCTGAACGACCAGCACTGCAGAAATGACATCTCACCAGATTGACCCACTCGCTGGGAGCCCCTGGAGTGCCCCCGGCACCGTCGAGGGGTTCCTTGGTTCGGCACCGAATCAGGTCCTCCTGGACTTCGCCGCACGAGAGCGGAATGGCCGCCACGGGATGGTGGCCGTCGACATCGGCTGCGGCGCCGGGCGCAATTCGGTTCCGCTGGCAGCCACAGGCTGGGACGTCATCGGCACCGATCTGTCGTGGCCAATGTTGCAGGCCGCCCGTGGCCGTCAGGCGCCGGAATCGTCCTCGGGCAGGCTCACCCTGTCCCTGGCACCGATGGAGCACCTCCCGTTGGCGGATCGATGCGCCGATCTCGTGATCGCGCACGGGATCTGGAACCTTGCGCGGTCCGCGGCGCAGTTCCGGGCAGCAGTCCTTGAAGCGGGACGGATCGCCAAATCCGGGGCGGGCCTGTTCGTTTTCACGTTCTCACGGCACACGCTGCCCGACGATGCGCAACCGGTCCCGGGCGAGCCATTCGTCTTCACGCAATTCTCGGGTCAGCCGCAGTGTTTCCTGACGGACGCGCAACTGTTCGGCGAGTTGCAGAGGGCGGGATTTCTCCCCGATTCAGCCGTGCCACTCACCGAATACAACAGGCCCACGGCCGCAACGATCCAGCAGGGAGGGCCAGTCATCTATGAGGCGGCGTTCCGGCGGCAGTAATGCTTACACAACGCTTACGCGCGAGACACGGGGCGCAGGTCTACGATGAACCTGAGGTACGGGCAGTAATGAGCGAACATCCGAGGATCATTCAAGGTGGCATGGGCGTCGGGATTTCTGACTGGCGCCTGGCGCGGACCGTGTCGGAACTCGGTGCACTGGGGGTGGTCAGCGGCACCGCCCTCGATCAGATTCTCGCGCGTCGGCTGCAATTGGGCGACCCGGAGGGCCACGTGCGCCGTGCCCTGGACCACTTTCCCGTTCCACAGCTGGCCGAACGCATTTGGGACACGTTCTACATTGCCGGCGGCAAGGGCCCGCGCGCCGCTTTTCGCTCGCTTCCCATGCCCTCACCGGAGCCGTCCTCCGAATGGCAGGCCCTCTGCGTCGTGGCGAATTTTGTGGAAGTCTTTCTCGCACGGGAAGGCCACAGCAATCCCGTCGGGATCAACTATCTGGAGAAGATCCAAACGCCCCACCTGCCATCGATTTACGGAGCGATGCTGGCCGGCGTGCATTACGTGCTGATGGGCGCCGGCATCCCACTCAAGATCCCTGGTGTCCTGGATCTCTTTGTCGATCACCAGCCGGCAAGTTACCCACTCAGCGTCACCGGCGCCGGAACAGACGACGCCACACTGCTGTCATTTGATCCAGGGGCCGTCGTGGGTCCGGCAGGGCCGGCACTGGCGCGGCCGCAGTTCCTGGCCATCATTGCGTCGGACGTGCTCGCCCTGACCCTGAAGCGGCGCGCCAGCGGACGCGTCAATGGCTTCATCGTCGAGGGACCCACCGCTGGCGGACACAACGCGCCGCCGAGAGGCACCTTCCAGCTCAACGATAACGGTGAGCCGGTGTACGGTGCGCGCGACGCCGTCAACCTCGACAAGCTGAAGGCTTTGGGCCTTCCGTTCTGGCTGGCGGGCGGTTCGGGGGCCCCGGGCCGGCTCAAGGAGGCCCTGGAATTGGGCGCGGTTGGCATCCAGGTGGGCACGGCGTTCGCGATGTGCGCCGAATCCGGACTCCGCGCGGACTACAAACAGGCGTTGCTGGATCAGGTGCGAACCCAGACAACGGAGATCTTTACGAGTCCCACCGCCTCTCCCACGGGATTCCCCTTCAAGGTGGCCCGCCTGCCTGAAACCCTGTCCGCCGACAACGTGTTGGGCGCTCGTCCACGCATCTGCGACCTCGGCTATCTGCGCGAAGCCTACCGCGCGGCCGACGGCACTGTGGCCTTTCGATGTCCGTCCGAGCCCGTCAACGTCTTTGAATCCAAGGGCGGTCAACCGGGGGACACCGAGGGCCGCGCCTGCATCTGCAACGCACTCATCGCGACGGCTGACATGCCGCAGGTGCGCGCAGGCAGATATGTCGAACCGGGGATCGTCACCATGGGCGACGATTTGCCTGGTGTGGCGCGATTCCTTGCGCCTGGCGCGACGGCCTACACGGCCGCGGACGTGGTGGCCACGCTGACGCTCGAAGCCGCCGATACCAGGAGCACGGCCGACTTGCTGGCCGCGCGGGGCACGGCCTGACGTCAACGCCAGGCCGCCGGCCGGCACCGGACCCAGCGCGACGAGTCTGGCGAAATTTTCGTATACGATCGGCGGGTGACTGACGAAGCGTTTACGGCTGAAGAGCGGCGATGGCTGGCTGTGTGGGACGACAAGCGGCAGCAAGTTGCCACGGGCGCGATGCGAGTGGACGATGTCCGCGAGTGGGTGTGGCAGAACAAGGTGGTCAACGCCATCAGCGTCACCATCCAGCGAATCAAACGATCCAATCAGCCAGGCCGCGACTCACGACGCACGGACAACACGTGGGTGACCGTGGCCGCCGAACGCGGGAGCACGAAGGAAGACGTGAGCCCGTTGGCGATGGAGACGCTGGCCTACGTCGTGGAGCGGCTCACCGAACGCAGCCACAGTTTTGATGTCGACATCATGGTGACGTCACGGGGCCTGGTCGTGATCTCAGTCAACGTCAAAGGGCTTCGCGCGTACATGGAACGTCGCTCAGCCTCCGGCGGCGGGTAACCCCTCACCGCGATTATTTCGATCTGAGCGCCGCGCAAAAAGCGCTTGCCGGATCGCCCAGACCGTCATTTTTCCCGGAGCATCAGCAGGAGCATCCGGGCGGACTCCGTCGCCTCCACGGCGTGCGGCACGTCGGCGGGCATCCGGACGATGGAGCCGGGCTCGGCCCGCATCACAACGCCGCCGATCGTCAGCGACAAAGCTCCCTCGAGCACCATCACCATGGCGTCAAATGGCGACGTGTGCTCGGTCAGGCCCTGACCGGCGTCGAACGCAAAGAGCGTGATGTTGCCGCCGGATGTCTTGGCCAGGATGCGAGAAGCGATTCCATCGGGGGTGGGCGTGACGAGGGTGTGAAGCGGCAGGACCTGTGCGGCTGGAATCATGCCAAGAGCATAGAACAATCTCATCTCCGATCTTTTTCTTCTTGAGAAATGGCGCCGTGGGCGGTTCTAATCACACCCTCGGACAAACTAGGAGGCAACTTGTGGGGCGAACCCGTGGTTTCTGGATTCTACTGATTGGGCTGGCCGCCGCCGCTGGAAGCGGCGCCTGCGGCACTACGCCCCAACAGCCACCCAACATCATCCTGGTGTTTTCTGACGACCACGCATTCCAGGCCATCGGGGCGTACGGGGGCCGACTGGCGAGCCTCAACCCCACCCCGAACATCGACCGGCTGGCTCGAGAGGGCATGCGCTTCGACAAGTCCTTCGTCACGAACTCGATTTGCGCGCCGAGCCGGGCCGTGATCCTGACGGGACTCCACAGCCACCAGAACGGGGTCATGACCAATGTCGAACAGTTCGACGGGTCGCAGGTCACCTTCCCCAAACTGCTGCAGGGCGCTGGCTACCAGACGGCAATGGTTGGCAAGTGGCACCTCAAGTCTGACCCCACAGGATTCGACTACTGGGAGGTCCTGCCGGGGCAGGGCGTCTACTACAACCCGAACTTCCGGACGGTTGACGGCAACGTCAGGAACGAGGGATATGTCACCGACCTGATTACGGACAAGGCGCTCGGCTGGCTGGACCGCCGCGATCCTGAGAAGCCGTTCATGCTGATGTACCAGCACAAGGCGCCCCACCGCGAATGGCAGCCCGGGCCGGATCACCTCACGACCTACGCCGGCGTCAGTATCCCTGAACCTGAGTCGCTGTTTGATGACTACGTCGGCCGGACGTCGGCCGCCGCGGCTCAGGAGATGGAAATCGACCGCCACATGACATTCGGGTACGACCTGAAGCTCTGGCCCAACACCTTCAGGCCCGATGAGGGCCTCAACAGATCGGTCGAGAACTTCCGGACGCGCATGACGGACGAGCAGCGGTCGGCCTGGGACGCGGTGTACGGCCCCATCGCAGTGGATTTCAACGCGGCGAACCTGTCCGGCGAGGACCTCGTGCGCTGGAAATATCAGCGGTACATGCAGGACTACCTCGCCAGCATCAAGTCGGTCGACGACAACATGGGCCGGCTGCTCGAGTACCTCGAAGCGAACGGCCTCGCTGACAACACCGTGGTGATCTACTCGTCCGACCAGGGGTTCTACCTCGGCGAACACGGGTGGTTCGACAAGCGCTGGATGTACGAGGAGTCTTTCCGGACTCCGTTGCTGGTGCGGTGGCCGAATGTGGTCACACCCGGCAGCGTCAACACCGACCTGGTGCAGAATCTGGACTTCGCCGAGACATTCCTCGACATCGCAGGTGTCGATGTCCCCGCGCACATGCAGGGCCTGAGTCTGGTGCCGTTGCTTCGCGGTCAGCGGCCAGCGAACTGGCGTGACGCGGTCTACTACCAGTACTACGAATTCCCCGGAACCCATGCCGTCCAACGTCACTACGGTGTGCGTACGGATCGCTACAAGCTGATTCACTACTACCTGATCAACGAGTGGGAACTCTTCGACCTCCAGGCCGATCCGCACGAGATGAAGAGCGTCTACGACAACCCCGACTACGCCGACATCCGTCGCACGCTGGAGGTGCGGCTGACTGACCTCAGAACCCAGTACGCCGTACCCGACGACTCACAGCGGCGCTGAAGTCGGCCGTCCTGGCGCCGCCCGCTGCTGACTGTCCTCAATTACGGTCGCCCGGGGGACACCCGCGCGAGTCGGTTGCGGGACTGCGGCAGGACCCAATCGTGGGACTCGTTCCGTCCCCAGGAGCAAAATGGCGGCTCTCTGATGGCACCGTTGTTGCTCAGGATCCAGGCAGGTGGCCGCAGGGAGGGCGACCGCTGGATTGGAGAACTGTCATGAACGCGCCACGTATGGCCGCGACCGCAACCCTGGTCCTGGTCGGCCTCAGTTCCTGCACGACGGTCCACTACATGTCGCCCCGCTTTATCGAGACCAGTGCGGCGCACCAGACGATCGCCGTGCTGCCGTTCGAAATGGTGCTGACCGTGAAGAATCCTGACGAGATTTCGCTCGATCGGATTGCGGCCATCGAAGAGGGTGAGAGCCTGGCGTTTCAGGCCGCGTACTTCGACCGGCTGCTCAACGAAGCCAGCGCCAACAAGAAGAAGCGAATTCGCGTCACCCTTCAGCAACCGGAAGTCACGAATCGTCTCCTCCTCGAACACGGCATCGGCATCCGTGAGTCGTGGGCCCTGCCCGCCCAGACTCTCGCCGGGATGTTGGGCGTGGATGCGGTTGTGCGGACGACCGTGTGGAAGTCGCACCTCCTGTCAGACGCGGCGTCGTTCGGCATCGAGGTCGGCACCCACGTTTTGTCGGAGCTCCTCGATCACCCCGGCCCAGTGGTGCCCTTCGGTCTCACCAAGACCGCTGACGTCTACGCCGACAGCCAGCTCCTGAACGGCGAAGACGGCTTGCTCCTGTGGAAGGTTGGCATCCACCGCGACACGGACTGGCGTCGTCCGGCCAACGACGTGGTCGTGGGCATCGCCGGCAAGCTGGCCAAGAAGTTTCCCTACCGGGATTCAGGGATCTGAGGAACCCCGCCTCCCGTTACCGGAACAGGAGCTTCGTCAGGTCGCGCAGATTACGGCGCCAGACGTACCACGTATGCCCGCCAGGCTCGACGACGAAGGTGTGCTTGATTCGGTGCTCGTTCAACACATCCGTGAACAGCTTGTGCTGGCTGAGCATCCGTGTCTCCTCTGAACCGACCGCCAGCCACAGAAGCCGGATCGTCGCGTTGGTGGCGTCCGGATCTTCGAACAGGGGGCTGTACGCCTCCTGAATGGCCTCGGCGGTGACCTGTCGCCGCCCCACGCTGATCGTGCCGCTGAACGTGGCGATCGAGTGAAACAGATCCAGCCGTCCGAGGCCGATGAGGCGCGCATGGTTGCCGCCCATGGAGAACCCCGCGATGGCGCGCGCGTCGGCCTTCTGCGTGATCCGATACGTGCGCTCGACGGCCGGCATGATCTCGCTGGTCAACTCCTGCACGAACGCCGTGGTGTCCCGGCCCGCATATGACGGCACGACGCCCGCGCGGGGGCTCGGCTCGGTGTGACCAAACGGCATGACGACAATCATGGGCCTGGCGGCACCATCAGCAATCAGGTTGTCGAGGATCACGTTCGTCAAGCCGTCTTTGACCCACGAACTTTCGTCGCCGCCGCTGCCGTGCAGCAGGTACAACACGGGGTACGACGCCGAGCCTTCCTCATAGCCTGGTGGCGTATAGACCCACACGCTGCGGAGCGAGCCCAGCGTCTTCGAGTCGTACCAGTGTTGATGAACCGTTCCGTGTTTCACCTCCCGCGGATCCCACGCCTCCGGCTGCGGTCCAGTGACGTGAACGTAGCCCGCGGTCCGGATCACACCATCCGTAATGAACGCCACCGGGTAATAGTCTGGCGCAAGCGGCCCGAGCGATCCGGTCCAGATGCCATTGGCGTCCTTCCACATCGGCTTGGCGTCGGCCTGCGCCATCGTGTTCAGCATGACTCGCACATCCCGGGCCTGCGGCACGTCAATGCGGAACGTGGCCGTTCCATTCTTGTGGTCGCCGTCAATCTCGACGATACGAGCACCGGTCTGGGACTGGACGTCGGCCATCCAGGCCGTCGTCTCCGCGGCCACGAACAGACCGAGAACCACGACCGCAAGGCGCATCAGCTTCATGACTGCGAACCCGACTACCGCTCCGGAAGCTCCCCGTAGAACTTCCAGCTGATGTCCATGTCGCGTGTCAGTTTCTCCGGCGTGACCGCCAGCCGAATCAGCGCCATCGGCATGTTGCCCTGCCGCATGATCTCGTCGTGGAACTGCTTGTTGGTCATGATGTTCGAATCGACCAACTGCTTGCGCAGGCCGCGCAGTTGCAGCCCGCCCAGCAGATACGCCGCCTGATAGAGCGGCTGGTTCGCGTACTGGGCCGACTCGAACGACCGCCGCACCTCAGCCGTTGCGTTGTCCCGCTCGTGCCCGACTTTGTCCACCAGGAAGTCCACGGATTCCTGCGGTGACCACAGGCCCATGTGGAAGTTGAGCGAGAACATGATCCGTGCACAGCGATGCATGCGCCAGAACAGCGCACCCACCCGCTGCTCCGGCGTCCCGTGGAATCCCAGCTCGTACATGGTCAGCTCCCAGTAGAGCGGCCAGCCTTCGCCGTAAAACGGCCCCCCGCTTGTGAGGGACGGGCGATAGTCGCGGTAGCGCTGGTTGAGGAAGCCGACGAGATTGTGCCCCGGGATCATCTCGTGGAAGGCCGTTGCGTGCGAGAACCCGGGGTTGTTGCCGCGCATGCTCTGCATCCTCGCATCGAAGCTCATCGTGTCGGTGGGATACGACACCAGGATGCGATCGCCCCCGAGGAAGAACGGTGAAGTCAACTGTGCCTGCGGCGACAGCATCGTCATGTGCAGTGATTCGGCGGCCACCGAGGGAACGGAGAGCAAGTCATTCGCGCGCAGATAGTCCACCGCCTCATCGAGCAGGTCCATAATCATGCGCGGCTGATCACCCGGCGGCACATAAGTGTTCTTGGTGTGCTCGATCGCCTTCTTCCAGTCGTCGCCGAAGCCCAACTCGCGCGCAGCCTTCTTCATCTCATCCTCACACCACGCGAACTCGCGATTGGCCAGCGCAATCAGCTGCTCTGGTGTGTAGGGGATCATGTTGTCGCCGAGGTCCTGGATCAGGCCCACGCGCCCCCGAGGCCGGCCTTCGATATCCGACGTGTCCGCCTTGCGCGGCGGTCCGGGAGGAATCGTCGTGCCAGCCTGCGCAAGTGCCCTCTCGGCGGTGCGTTTGATGTAGAGGTAGTCGACCTGCGCGTTCCGTGAGAGCGCATCGAAATCGAGCGACGTCAGCGCCGTCAGCCACGCGCTGTTATCGCGGGCTGTGACGGGGACCGCCGGAGCCGCAGCCCCCGGTTGGGCGCCGCCGCGACCGCCGCGCCCTCCCCGCCCGGATGCCGCTCTCCCCTCAGCATTGAAACGATCGACAATGTCGCGCATTTCGTCCTGCGGCAGAGCAATGATCTCAGCCAGATCAGGCACGGACGCGAACTCCGGCGCCGGGGCGGGCACCAGTGGGGCCACACGCGACGGCATGGCCGCGACCGTGGGTCCGGCGGCAGCCGCCGTCGTGCGCAGGAACGCGGCGTAATCCTCCAGAGCCTTGTCGACGTCCGCGTACGGCATGCCCATCCACCACGTGAACAGCGGATCGTAGCCGTTATAGAAGCCGAACCACTCTGTGATGATCGTCCGCAGTTGATCCGTGGCATCTGCCGCACGAGCCGCGACCTCGTTGTTGAGCGGCGGCAGGCTGGCCTGCAGCGCCGTGATCTCTTCCACTACGGCCGTGATCGTCCGGGCGGCCTTCTCGGCGTCAACGTCCTCGACCCGGATGCGGGCCTCGATCAAGTCAACGATCTTCTGTGCGAACGGCAGTGCCGGAGCCAGCTGCGCCAGCGTCAAGGCGTCGGCTTCAAGTTGTGTCAGATTGGCGGCGATCGACGTGTTGAGCTCGTCGAGTTGCGCCGCCGCAGCCGGTGTGAGCGCCGCTCTGTCCAGGCGGCCGATCGCAGCCTGCCAATCGAGGTCGAACCGTTTCAGCCGCGCGAGCCTCGCCGGGGAAATCGGCACCGGTCCCGCGGTCGCGACCGCACCGCCGCCGCGCCCCGCGCCACGTCCGCCGCCACGACCGCCGCGGCCACCGATCGCATAGTTGCCGCTGATTGTCTCGCGATCCAGCGCGTAGCGGGTCACAACAAGGCGCATCTCGCTGTCCGGCTTCGCCAGCATCGGCCTGAGGTCGGCTGGAACGGATTGCACCGCCCACACCGGTATGAACATCAGGGCCGCGGCCGCAGCGACTGCAGCCATCCATCTCCCGCCGACTGTCGAGAACCGTGGTTTTGCCATAGGCACGATTATCGCACGCGAGGGAGGGCACCTCGGTCGCGTCGTTCGACGGGAATGGTAATAAGATCCGCGCATGCGAACTCGAAGGCTCCTCCTGGTGTTCTGTGTCGCGACTGGCGCCTGCCTTGCCGCCGCGACGACGATCTCCGCGGCCCGAATCGCCCAACAGGTGGAAGCGATCCGCGCCGAAGAGGCGCCGGCAAACGCGATGTGGCTCGACAGCCTGGACCTCACGAAGATGGTGCAGCGCCGGCAGACACCTCTGGCGCGCCAGACGCTGGCCCGCCGGGGCGGTCGTCGCGGTGGCGCCGCCAACCCCGAGGGCGCGCCGATTACACTCGGCGGCGTCACATACCCCCACGGGATCGGCACCCTCTCCATCAACGAACTCATCGTCGACCTCAAGGGTCAGGCCACCCGGTTTGTCGCCATGGTGGGGCTCGACGACGCAGCCTCCGCGCAGGGGAGCGTGACGGTGGAGGTCTGGGTCGACAACACGAACAAGTTCCGAAGCGCGTTGCTCAAGACCGGAGATGCGCCAGCGTTGGTGGACATCGACCTGACCGGTGCAAGGTTCATGGAACTGTTCATCGATGACGGCGGCGACGTCAGCACGGGCGACAACGCCGACTGGGGCGGCGGCCTGATCTACCTCAAGCCCGACGCCACCGCTCGACCGGAATCCTGGACCTTCCCCACTGAAAGCGCGGTGGCGATCGCCTCGGGCGACCCGGCGACGCCCCGGATCAATGCGCCCCGCATCACCGGCGGCACGCCGGGCCGATGGTTCATGTTCAAGATTCCCGCCACCGGCGAA
This sequence comes from Acidobacteriota bacterium, assembly GCA_024640135.1. Lineage (GTDB taxonomy): Bacteria > Acidobacteriota > Vicinamibacteria > Vicinamibacterales > SCN-69-37 > SYFT01. The sequence continues at coordinate 851 of JAHEFO010000007.1, read as the reverse complement.
GCGCCTCTTACCTACTCCGCACGCAACCTGCCCGCAGGGCTCACCCTGAATGCACAGACAGGCATCATCACAGGATCGATCGCTCGCGCCGGCACCACCACCGTGGATGTGAGCGT
>JAHEFO010000007.1:0-686 GCA_024640135.1 Acidobacteriota bacterium | reverse complement strand
CGACGCGCTGGCGCTGACGCCGCCGCTGGGCTGGAATTCGTGGAACGTCTGGGGCGGATCCGTGGACGACGCGAAGGTGCGCGCGGCGGCGGACGCCATGGTCTCCAGCGGCCTGGCCGCGCACGGGTACCAGTTCATCAACATCGACGACGGCTGGGAGGCGCGGCAACGGGACGAGAACGGCGTGTTGCCCTCCAACGAGAAGTTCCCCGACATGAAGGCGCTGGCCGACTACGTCCACAGCAAGGGCCTGAAGATCGGGATCTACTCGTCACCCGGACCGCGCACATGCCAGGGCCTCCCCGGCAGCTATCAGCACGAAGAGATCGACGCCACGACCTGGGCCGAGTGGGGGTTCGACGTGCTCAAGCACGACTGGTGTTCCTACTCGGGTATCGCCGCGGACGACAGTCTGGCGGAGTTGCAGAAACCCTACCTCGTGATGCGCGACGCCCTTCAGAAGACCGGCCGCGACTTCATCTACAGCCTCTGCCAGTACGGGATGGGCAATGTCTGGGAGTGGGGCGCGGATGTCGGAGGCCACTACTGGCGAACGACCGGAGATTTGACCGACGTGTGGTCGAACATGGCTGCTGTCGGATTCCGCCAGGCCGGGCGAGAGCAGTGGTCCAAGCCCGGCCACTGGACCGACCCGGACATGCTCGTCATCGGCAAGGTGGGCTGGG
>JAHEFO010000340.1 GCA_024640135.1 Acidobacteriota bacterium | reverse complement strand
ACCAATCTGATGACTGACTACCGACACCTCACACGCAACTTCGTCGCCCTCGGCATCGTCGTCCTGGCCGCATGCCAGGCGGCGCCTCCCGCCGAACAGCCCATGACTGATACGGAGCGCAAAGAGATCGTCGCGACGATCACCCGACTCGCCGCGACGGTCGATGACAAGGTGGATCACGACACGTGCCTGGCGAAGCTCGAGATCTTCGAGGGTCGAGAGCCGGTCGTGGCCGCCAATGGGATGACGGCGCGAACGGTGGCGGATCTGAAGGCATTCTGTCCCGAGGGCGACGAGCCGCCCAGCCGATTCGACATCGCGCAGGCTGATGTGCACGTGCTCTCGCGTGACACCGCCTACATCGTGCGGCAGGGTGTCCTGACCATGAAACTGGGCATGCCAGACGAATCGCGGCTTCGCTATGCCGTCACCCAGATCTTCAACCGGAGTGGAAACGACTGGAAGATGGCCCACCATCACGAGTCGTTCACGGAAATCGAGAACTGACGGGAGGCGGCGCGCTGACCGCGCTGAGTCGGGAGGGATGATGGCGGCAGCGGCGCCTATTGGCGATAGAGATCCCCGGCGACAAGCGTCGCCAGGACCGCGCCAGGGCCGCGCCACTGGATCTCGAGGTCCTTCTCGTTTCCGGTTTTCTTCAGGACGTAGATGCGAACCGGGTGAAAGCCGGCCTTCAGCATCGCGGTCGCCGAGACCTGCTGTCCAGGTTGATAGCCATGGCTTCCGTCGACCAGGAGAGACTCGTGCAGGCGCAGCAGGAACGGTCCGTCGCCGCGCACGACGAATTCGTACTCGCCGTCCTGGCGGACTCTGATCGCGCCCTCGTACACGACCATGCCGGCGTGATTCATCACGGAAAGATCGGGCAGGTCGGACGCGCCTTCGGCGCTCGGCGTCAAGCCCGACACGTCCGCGACCCAGGGGAAGGCGCCCGCATAGGCACTCCATCGCAATCCCGTCTTCAGCGACTGCGGCTCCATCGCCGGCATCAGCGCTGAATCGTACGGGCGGGGCGCGCCGGGATCGGGACGCCGCCGTTGCAGGACCGCTCGCTTCATCGAGTCCTGCATTCCAAGGTAGGCAGGATTGCCGGCCAGATTGTCGCTCTGCTGCGGGTCCGTGACGACATTGTAGATGTCAAAATCATCGTCGGCCGACTGGATGTCGTAGCGAACGCCGGCAAAGTCTCCCATGCGGATCATCTGCATCTGATTGCGCCGGCGGCCGGCATGCGTCTCCAGGAACTCCGGATACCTCGGCGTTGCGCCCCCCTGGAAGTACTCGACGTAGACAGGATGTTCGGCAGAGGCTACTTCACCCGTCAGGAGAGGCAACAACGAGACGCCGTCCGTGCGGGCCGGCGCGGGAATGCCCGCCGCGTCCGCGAACGTGGCCATCCAGTCGTACATGGCGCTGGGTTCATCGATGACCCGGTTGCCGGGTATCCTCGCCGGCCAACTGACGATCGTCGGCTCTCGCACGCCGCCTTCCAGGGTGTCTCTTTTGATTCCGTCAAAGGGACCGAAACTGTTGAAGAAGTCAGGAGTGTTCCTGATGTACGTGTCTCTCGGCAGGTAGTCTTCCTCGGACGGACCATTGTCGGACGTAAAGACGATGAGCGTGTTTTCGTAGATGTTCAGGTCTTTGAGAAGCGTCACGAGATCCCTGACGCCGTCGTCGATGCGCCTGCAGGCCGAGGCATAGCGCTGATACGTTTCAGGCCAGTGCACCTCCGGCGTGGCTGGGTCGTGGTCATCGTCCCAGGTCGCCGCGCTGTACTCCGGATAGACGTAGCTATCCACGGTTCCGGACGCAGTGTTGATCATGTGGCCGGGTTGGCCGGTCCACTGCAGCCCGCCGCGCAGACCTCCGCCCTCCGGATACGCCTGGGTGGGCAGTTCGAGGACGGCATGAGGCGTGTCGTAGGCGAGATACAGGAAGAAGGGGGACGTGTCGTCGGATGATTGAGCCTGCTGCGTGATGTATCGCTTGGCCGCGGCCGTCCAGAGGTCAGCGGTGTAGGACTTGTCGAGGTCCTCGGCGATGTTGGTGGTGTTCTCCCAGACTTCCTTGCTGCCCCGGTAGATTCCTTCCTTCGGGTAGTGCTCGTGGCCGTCGCTGTGCCGGACATAGCCCAGGTAGTAGTCGAACCCGCGATTCGACGGATGCGCCGGCCAATCGGGCCCCCGCGCCGCGCTGTCTCCACCTTGCAGCCCCCACTTTCCGATGGCGGCCGTGTGGTAGCCGGCGCCTCTGAGAACAGATCCCAGTGTGTGGGTATCCTGAAGCTCCTTGTCGAACTGATTGTCGCGAACGTTCGCGTGGCCCTGACTGACTCCGAGAAGCAAGGACGCGCGTGACGGCGCGCACACCGGAGCGGCGCTGTAGTGGTTGGTCAGCATCGCGCCGTCGGCTGCGAGTTCGTCGAGGGCGGGAGTGATCTGCCACGGCTCGCTTCGGTCGTTCCTGTCTTTCCGCTGGTTCTGCCAGAAGACCCCGACGTCGCCCCAGCCCATGTCGTCGACCAGGATGAAGATGACATTCGGTTGCGTCTGACCCGCCTGATTCTGACTACGCGCCGGCCCACCGCAGGAGCCGGAGACACCAAGGATCAGGGCTGACCAGAAAAGAAGTCGTGTTGTCGTGTGTTTCATGAGGACGAGGGACGTCATCGGGGCAGCCTCGCCGGCCAGTTGAACAGGACGTGGGTCGACAGAAAGTCGTCCGGCGGTTCCCTCTGGATCAGGAAGCGCTGACCGTCCGGCGTGACAGTGGCCCTCTCATAGATGACTGCGCCCAGCGCGAAGATGTCGGAGCGCGCATCGGCATCCCGGCCTTCCACTTGTTCGGGTGCCATGTACGGCAACGTGCCCAGCAGCGTTCCACTCCCGGTCAACGGCAGCATCGCGGTGGTGGTGACGTCAGCCGGCGCGGTCGCGGCTTCGGCATCCAGCGCCTTGGCGAGGCCGAAGTCCAGAACCTTCACGCCGGCCTTCGTCAACATGATGTTGCCGGGTTTCAGGTCGCGGTGAACGATGCCGGCGGCGTGGGCGGCGGCCAGGGCTTCGGCCAGCGCGGTGGCAATGCGCACGGTTTCTCGAACAGGCAGCGGCTGACCTGCCGGGCCAACCGGTTGAGCGCCACCCGATGCCGTTCCCGCCGGCGTGACTGGCGCGGGGACGCTGCGACTGCCCGAACCGCTCCGGCCCCCGCCTCGCGCGATTCTGGCGCCCAGCGTCTCGCCCTCGAGGTATTCCATGACGAGGTAGGCGACGTCGCCCTCGTGGCCCACATCGAACAGGGCGCAGATATTGGGATGCGACAGCGCCGCCACCGCGCGAGCCTCGCGGTCGAAACGCTGCTGATGTTCCGGGTCGGTCGTGTGCGATTGCGGCAGCACCTTCACGGCGACGGTGCGTCCCAGACGGGTGTCAGTCGCCTGATACACCTCGCCCATTCCGCCTTCGCCCAATTTGGCGACGATTTGACAAGGGCCGAGGGCCTTACCGATCATTCCAGGATTCGCGGACATAGGGGTGCGCGCACATCATACCTTCTCGAAAACGGAACGACGCGCGC
>JAHEFO010000339.1 GCA_024640135.1 Acidobacteriota bacterium | reverse complement strand
AGTGCTGCGGCCACGTCGGAATTGGCCAGTACTGTATCGACTTGATGCGCCACTATCGGGCGCCAGCCGCCGAACAACTCCGCGAGCGCGTCGTCGTGAGCCTCCGGTCGCGAGCCACAGAAGACGCGACCGGATTGCGCTGGATACAGGCGGAGAATCGTACGCAGCCGGAGAACCTGGTGGCGCAGACCGGTTTCATGCAAGGCGCCGCCGGCGTCGGCACCTTCTTTCTGCAACTTGATGCGCTGGCGCGCGGTGTGAAGTGGCCGACGCCAATGCCGGACACGCCCTGGGTGGCCTAGCCACCCGCCTCTGGCGTTGAGCGCTGGCCGCGAGGCCCGGCTCTGGCTAGACCACTCCACCTTCCACCGCTGTCGAGGGGCGCGAGAATCGCTCGAGACTGAACGGTGACAGGTCGAAGCCCGGGTCGCGCCCTGCGATGAGGTCCGAGAGTATCCGCCCGGCCGCGGGCGAATGCTGAAAGCCGTGGCCACTGAAGCCGGCAATGGTGTACATCCCATCCGGTCCCGTACGCCCGATGATCGGCATCGCATCGGGAGTCATCTCGTAGAGACCCGCCCACGCCTTGACGATGGCCGCGTCGGCCAGCACCGGCAGGCGTCGCGCCGCCACCGGCGCGATGTCGTCCAGGATGTGCCAGTTCACCGAGATGTCGAACCCCGCGCGCTCGGCCGGGTCGCCCATGCCGAACAGCAGGTTGTCGCCTTCCCGATGAAAATAGAACGACGAGGCGAAGTCGATCACCATGATCCGTGTTGCCGGCCAGGCGTCCGCTGCTGGCGGCGCGGCAATGAAGATGTGGCGCCGGAGCGGAGTGACCGGCAGCGCGACGCCGGCCATCTCGCCAACGGCTGCGGCCCACGGACCGGCCGCGTTGACCACGGTCCGTGTGGCGATGGTGCCGCCGGACGTTTCGACGCCGGTGACGGCGCTTCCCTCGACGCGAATTCCGGTCACTTCACACCCACGCCGTATCTCGATCCCCGCGCGCCGGGCCGCGGCCGCGAACCCCATCGTCACGCCATTGGGATCACAGATGCCGTCACGGGCGCAGAACGTGGCAGCGGCGACGCCATCGGTTCCGAGGCCGGGCACCAACTTGGCAGCCTGGCCCGCCGAGAGCCAGTCCACCTGTACCCCCAGTTCGCGCTGCATCCCAACGGCTCGTTCGAATGTCTGGAGGTGCTCCCGTTCTGACAGCAGGAACAGGTATCCGTCCTGATGAAAGTCAATGGGCGCGCCAACCGTCTCGCCGAACTGTTCGAAGAGACGAATCGACTCGATCGACAGTTGGACATTGGGAGGCTGAGAAAACTGGTGCCGGACGCCCCCGGCGTTGCGTCCCGTCGAGCCCGTACCCAGTTGAGTTTCGCGCTCGAGCAGGATGACGTTCGTGAGGCCGAGGCGCGAAAGGTAGTAGGCCACGCTGGCACCCATGCAGCCCCCACCGATGATCACTACGTCTGCGGTCACGAGGGAGATTCTACAGTCCAGGTCTCCGTCGCCGACGTTCGAGCGTTGCTGTTTCGGGCCATCTGAGGAGGGGAATCGGAAGATTGGCGATTTCAGGTGTCACGGTAGCTGTGTTATTCTCTCGCTCTTTTCGAACACAAGTACCGTGATGAGACCGTTTCTCCTGGTTGCCGTTGCATTCGGTGGCTGGTGTGTGGGCATCAACCGGCCACCGGACCCTTGGCCCCCTCCGTCACTGAGAGCAACCGGTCTGTACGCCGATTGGGACACCAAGCGCGTTGGTCCGGAGAAGATCCGCTATTCCCCCCAGTATCCGCTCTGGACCGACGGCGCACAGAAGACCCGCTGGCTGGAATTGCCTCCAGGCACGGCCATCGACGCGTCGGACCCCGACGCGTGGCAGTTTCCAGTCGGCACACGCTTCTGGAAGGAGTTCAAGTTCTCGAGGCGGGCCGAAACGCGGTTGATCGAGCACACGGCCGAGGGGTGGAAATTCGCGGCGTACGCCTGGAATGACGACGAAAGTGAGGCGCCGCTGGCGCCCGAGCGCGGCATTGCCCGCAGCGTGGTTATTCGCGACGGCGTGCGGCACGGCATCCCCTCGCGCTCCGACTGCAAGTCGTGTCATGAAGGGAGCCCGGCACGGATTCTTGGCTTCAGCACGCTGCAACTCTCGGCCGATCGCGACCCGAACGCGCCGCATGCCGAGGCGCTGCCTGAGGGCGGCGTCACGTTGCGCGCCCTTGTCGACCGCGGTCTTGTGCGTGGTTTGCCGGCCCACGTCGCCGCCGGTTCGCCGCGCATCGACGCCAGGACGCCAACCGCCCGCGCCGCTCTGGGATACCTGCAAGGGAACTGCAGCTACTGCCACACCCTGTCTGGCGAACTCGCGAGCCTCAAGTTCTCGCTGCAATATCCATTCGCCGCGTCCGTCGAACCCCCACCGGCGGTGGCGACCACGGTTGGGCGACTCAGCAAATACATGCCCTCGGTCTGGGACGCCCCGGGTGAGCGCATTCGAGCCGGCGAACCCGATCGCAGCGTCCTCCTGTTTCGGATGGAATCGCGCAACCCGGTCTCGCAGATGCCGCCACTGGGGAGCCGCCTGGTCGACGACGAGGCCGTGGCACTGATTCGCAAATGGATTGCCGAAGTACTCGGCAAGTGAAGTCAATGGATAGTCCTCTGGAGGAAAGGTTAATGATTCTGAAAATGTCTGGTGTGCGAGTGAAGGTGATGATCGCGTCGTTGGCACTGATTCCCATCGCGGCGTTTGGCTGCACGGCAAGTGAGCCGCCGGCGCCGGCGCAGATGACGCAGGCCGACATGGAGAAGCGCGGTGACTACCTGGTGAACTCCATGGGCTGTGGCGACTGTCACACACCGATGAAGATGGGCGCGAACGGCCCGGAGCCTGACATGGATCGGTTCCTGTCGGGGCAACCGGCTGGCGAAGAGTTGCCGCCGCCGCCGGCGCCGAGCGGCCCCTGGATCGTGTCGGTATCGGGCACCGGCACGGCATGGTCAGGGCCGTGGGGTGTCAGCTATACGCAGAACATCACGCCGGACATGGAGACCGGCATCGGGAACTACACCGAAGAACAGTTTCTGATGACGATTCGCGAAGGCAAGAAGCAGGGGCGTGGACGCGACCTTCTGCCGCCGATGCCCTGGCCGGTGTTCAAGAACCTGACGGATGACGATCTGAAGTCGATCTATGCCTACCTGCGCACGATCAAGCCCATCAATAATCGGGTGCCGGATCCTGTCATCGCGCCGATGAAGTAAACAGACGGTCCGTGGGTTCCCGGTGCTGCGGACCCACGGACTGTTCTTCTAGCTTGTCATCGCGTAGACGACGATATTGACGGCGAAGCGGGTATTGTCTTCGGTGCGGAAGCGTTTGTTGCGCCAGTCGTAATCCCACTCGCAGCCGTAGTCCTTGTTCGAGTAGAGGACGGCCAGGCGGCCCTGGTGTTCCACGCCGCGCAGGTAGTCGTGCACCAAGTCGTCGCCCCAGCCGTTGAGTTCGTGCGCGGTCTGCGGCGGGCCGTCCGGAAAATCAAAGAACGAGGAATACAGCGGGTGGTTTGCCGGGAGCTTCGGC
>JAHEFO010000338.1 GCA_024640135.1 Acidobacteriota bacterium | reverse complement strand
CGGCGTGGCGGCGGTGGCGGCGGCCGTGGACGCGGCGGCGGCGCCAACGCGGTGACGCCGGGAACCTATCGCGTGACGATGACGGCAAACGGCACGGAGTACACCAGTTCCATCACGGTGCGCGAAGACCCGATGCTGAAAGAAAACAAATAGGAGAAGAGTGGTCCGTGGGGCCGTCGGCCCTACGGCTCCACGGACCGCTCTTGAGCCTGCGTCCTTGCCGCCTCGGCAACCACGCACCCGTCGCAGTGCGGTGACCCGGCCCCTCCAGGCTTGGAAGCCGTCCAGGAGCCCAAAGTGCGCCACAGGACAATGGCCAGGGCGACGCCCGCCACTCCGGTGACAAGCCAGTCCTGCCAGCCGCCCATCAGCCAATCCCCGCGGCGCGTAGAGACTGATACACCACAAGCGCCGCGACGTACGCCAGCCCAGACATGTAGCCGAGCTGAATCAACGCGTACTTCACAGCACCAGTTTCCTTGCGGGTCACTGCCAACGTGGGGAGACACTGCATGGCCAACACAAAGAATACCAGCGCGCTGGCCGCGGTGGCCGGCGTAAAGACCAATGACCCATCGTCTCTCGTCATCGTCCGGATGCGCCGCCTGACGCCCTCATCGGGATCGGCCTCCGCCCCGCCGCCCACAATCACCGACATCGTCGAGACAAATACCTCACGGGCGAGGAAACTGGTCAGGATACCCACGGTCAGTTGCCAGTCATACCCCAGCGGCTGAAACGCAGGTTGAATCGTGTGGCCGATGATTCCAGCGTAACTGCCGGCCTGTTCAGCCTTCCCCTGCAGGATGTCGGCACGTGCCTGAAGGTCAGCCGCCTCCGCCGGCGCAACTCCGGCTACCGCCGCCGCCTGACGCAACTGGAGTGCCTCCGCCGGCACCTGCACCTTGGGATACGCGCTCAGCCACCACATCACGACACAGATCGCGACGATGACGGTCCCGGCTGTCTGGAGGAACGCCTGCCCCTGGTCCTTCGCCGTGAGGAGTGCGTTGTTGAGGGACGGCCACTTGTACGTCGGGAGTTCGAGCACCATCGGCCGTGGCTCTCCTCTGAGGCCGGTCTTCCCGAACAACCAGGCGCTGAAGAACGCAGCGGCCGCGCCGAGCAGGTAACACACCGCAAACCCGACACCGGCCCACCCGGGCCGGTCGACGAACAGCAACCCGGTCAACAAGATGTAGACGGGCAACCGCGCGGAACAACTCATGAACGGCGCCACCATGATCGTCGCCAGTCGATCACGCCGATCCGGAATCAGCCGGGTACTCATGATTGCCGGCAGCGCGCAGGCGTGTGCCGTCAGCAGCGGCACGAACGCGTGCCCGGGCAGTCCAAATCGCCTGAAGATCCGATCGTTCACGAATGCCGCGCGCGCCAGGTACCCCGTGTCCTCGAGCAGACTGATCATGAAGAACAACAGGCAAATCTGGGGAAGGAAGACCACCGTCCCTGCGATGCCACCGATCACCCCGTCGATGAGCAAATCTCGAATCGCGCCCGCAGGCAGCACCGCGCTCACGCCAGCACCCAGGTACCCGAATGTGAGCTCGATCAGGTCCATCGGCAACGTCGCCAGTTCGAACAAGGTCCAGAACAGCGCCCCCATGACCGCCATGAACACCAGCGTGCCGGACACCGGGTGCGTCAGGACTCGGTCGATGCGTTCAATGCGGGCGTCCAGCGCAGCCGCAGGCGCGCCACCGGGATAGGCATCCGACAGAACCGAATCGGCCCACTGTGTCAACTCTTCGATACTGGCGTCGGCAGCGGGCAGGTCGGCCGGGCGCACCTGCGTGGCCGTCTCCCCCGTCAGCAACTGCAGCTGCTCTCGCAGTTGATCGAGGCCAATGCCTCGCGAGGCCACCATCGGCACGACGGGCGCGCCCAACCGGCGCGAGAGCGCGGGGGCGTCGACCTGCAACCCCGTGCGCTCGGCCAGGTCCACCATGTTGAGCACCACAACCACCGGCTCGTCGAAGGTCAGGACTTCTCCGACCAGCACCAGATTCCGGGCCAGATTGGCGGCATCGACCAGGACGATGACGGCCCCGGGGCGACTGGCCTCGTCACCCCGCAGGACGCCGCGGACGATGGTCGCCTCGGGTGAGTCACCATGAAGGGTGTACAGACCCGGCAGATCGACCACATCCATCGGCTCGGCGCCGACGTGAGTACGGCCGGCCCGCATGGCGGTGGTGGTTCCGGGGAAGTTCGACGTCTTCGCGCGAGCGCCGCAAAGCCGATTGAAAAGTGTGGTCTTGCCGGTGTTGGGATTCCCGAGCAGCGCCACCGAGGACGCACTCATCTCAACTCGCGCCAGCCGGAAGCGGGACCACGAGGATACGGCGGGCCACGGCTCCGGAAATGCCGATCCGGACGGACCGCACCTGCACAATGCAGGGCTCGCCCTTCTTGCACAAGCGGAGTTGACTGGATGTGGTCAACCCCAGCGAACGCAACTGGTGGCACGCCTCAGGATCCAGGCACACCTCGTGGAGGCGGGCCACGGCGCCGACGGCAAGCTCAGTCAGGGAAATCGGGACAGTTGTTGGAACGGGAGTCACGGCGACCTTGCAGAATCCTATCACTAAAATGAGACAAGTCTCATTTTCGGCACGCTGAAATGATGGTCCAGTGCGCTATCTCAGTCGCGAGAGCACCCCTGTCTCCACGTCCACGGTGTAGAGAATCCGGCGTTGCGTCGCTGCCTGAGCCTCAGAAGCGGCTTCTTCCGGAACGTGGACGAACACAATCGAGTCTCCAGCCGGCGACCACCGCGGATCGATGGCACTGCCGGTGGTCATCCGAACCAGTGGCTGCTGGTTCGAACCGTCGGCGTTCATGGTGTAAATGGCCGTGGCCCCCCCTCGCCAGCTCATGAACGCGATCCGGGTCCCGTCCGGCGACCAGGTCGGGTACATCCCGTTGTCCGGGTCGGTGGTCAGGCGCTGCACCCGGCGCTGCTCGAGGTCGAACAGATGGACGTCGTTCCACCGGTGGAATGCGATCTGCCGGCCGTCGGGAGAGAACTGTGGAAACCAGTCGGTGTCGCCGGAAGTCAATTGCTCCACCCCGGTCCCGTCGGCATTCATCCAGTACAGGTCGAACTCTTTGCCAGCGCGGTCAGACATGAAGGCGATCTTCCGGCCATCCGGCGACCACGCCGGACCGACGTCCCGTTTGGGGTCCTCGGTCAGGCGCCGGACATTCGAACCGTCGGCCTCCATCACGTACACGTCGAAATTGCCCTCGGCCGTGTGTGATTCGAAGGCGAGGTGCCGGCCATCCGGCGACCAGGCGGGAGCGCCCTCGGCTTCGGGCGTTGCGGTGAGCTGACGAAGATTTCGCCCGTCCGCATCCATTTCGAAGAGATCCGCGGGTTTGCCGCGGACCTCTGCATAGAACACGATTCGCGTCCCGTCGGGCGACCAGGCCGGTGCGCCGTCCCGAACGACGTCCAACAGCCCGGCCGGACCGGTGCGGCCCCAGTAGATCAACCCGGCCACGGCGACGAGCACCACACCGCCGACGACCAGAAAACGACGCCGGGGGTCTCTTTGTCCCCCATCCCCCGGGAAGCCT
>JAHEFO010000110.1 GCA_024640135.1 Acidobacteriota bacterium | reverse complement strand
CGAGCTCCAGTAGCGCTGCTCGGCAAACCCTCCGATCGTCCGCTTGTTGTCGTAGAGTCGGTCCAGTTCATCCTTGCTTGGCAGGTACCAGTCCGTGTACTCGCCGATCTCCAGCCCGGCGCACAAGGCGGCCGCGTAATGTCCCGGCCCCTGCGTCGCGACGATGGCCGCCGTATTCGCGGACCCGGTGCCCACGGCCGTCCCCGTAGCCCCCGTGATCACATAACGTCCGTTGTACCAGGGAACGGCCGTGCCCTGATCGCTCGGTGCGACGATCAATCCGTGGGTTTCGCCCTCGACATAGCCGGGGTCAGCCGGCGTGAGCACATAGCCGATGATGCCCCCCTGATAGGGCTGCCCGACCGTCAACTGGTCGCTGGCGGAGAGAGCACTGATGAGCATCAGGCCACACGCGAGTGTGATCAGATTCTTCATTACGTTCGCGGCTCCTAACGTGACCCTGGACGTTTCCAGTGGAGATAGACCCTGAAATTCGGCACTTCCGGAATCGGAACCAGGACCTCCTTCTTGGCCCGTCCGATGAACATTGACCCTTCGATGAATGCTCGTGAGGCCCGAGTAATCAAGACGTTGCCAGACACCGCGCAGAAGCTCATGGACGGCGCGTCCTGTACCGTCAATTCAAACGTGGCCTCTGAACCAAGTTGCGGACCAGCACAAACAACCAGGAGTCCTCTGATCCGATAGAATCCACGCGGGATCGAAGGCTTCTCGGTTGTCACGAAGTCCAAGCTCATGGTGGTGTCATGCGTCTTGCCAGCCTCATCTGTCAAGACGCCCGTACCCAGTATTCTGAACGTTGGGAGCGCGGACGCTGAGACTGGAAATCCCGGCCGTATGTCCCTGTGGGTGTACATGTATTCTCGTGTTTGGTAATCCACCCGATGAAACCCGTTGCCGGCGGGAACGCCCCCCGGTCTGATTCCGACCTTCCCGCTGCCCACACACGACTGAACCTCCTGTTCCGTGACCAACTCTGAATCCAGCAGGAAGTTCAACTTTGTGTAGATCGCCGCAAACCTGAGGGTGACGCCTCCATCAGTCGTCTGACTCAGTTCTTCACAGTCGGTTGTGAACTGCAGGAAAGGCTGCACGTCCGGATACCATCCGAGATCCAGTGTTTCGATGTCCCTGAGCTGCAGATCCTTGTACACCCTGAGAAACTGCAACCAGGAAATCGCTTCAGCGATGTCTTCCTTCGCGTCATGGCCCCCATAGTGTGTCAAGTACCCAAGAACCGCAGGCATCTTGGAGTCCTGCACGCGGGTATCGTCATACGCCAGCGCCATGTCTTCTCTGGCAAACACCTCGTTCATTCGTCTCCACTCGCTCAGCACGCCGCCTTGCAGGCCGAGATTTTCGACAATCCGCCTTGCCTCGGACACCGCTCCTGCATCCCACACATTTCGGATCTCGGACGAGTCCGACGCACTATCGAGAAGGTACGAGGCGCAGTGTGCGGCTTCGTGAAGAATCGCCTGAATCGTCTGGGGCCAAATCGTCAGATTCTTGGCAAGCTGTTGTCTGAAGTACTGCTCCGCGGACATGTTTCCGCTTCCTGCCGGGCGCTCCGTATTGAATGTGTAACGTACGTTCAGTTCATTCTCCGAAGCCACCGTTGCGCCAACCGCGGCCCCGACGATAATGAGGTCTGGAAAACGATCGTCCGTAAGGCCCTTCGCTCCCTGCGGCAACCCGATCTTGACGAAAGCGATCCGCTTGACGGCCTTGCAGGCAAGATCTGGGAGCGCGTCCAACGCCATCGCTCCGACAAATCTCTGGTGTGGCCCTGGATCAAGGAGATAGTCCCGGTACTTTTCCGGAACATCGACTTTGTCGTCCTTGCCAAGAAACTGAACGCCGCATGCCCTGGTGACACGGTCGAACATCGCTTCAGCGTCATCGTGTGGCCAGCCGTCAGCGCCGGCGACCGTCGCTGGGAGGACCACCGAGAGAAGCACGACGTGCACTGCCGCGATCAAGAGTGTCTGAATCCGCATGAGTCTGCTTCCTTCACCGTTTCCTGGAAACCCTGCTAACGCCTGACCGTCACAGGTGCCGCCAGGAACGCCGGATCCGTTGGCGTAGAGAGACCGACGTGTTCGAGGACGATGGTGCCAGCTTCAGTCTTGTCGAAGCGCAGCCGAATCGTGGCGAGCTGGCGCGGGTCGAAATCAGAGGACGCGGCCGCGAAGTCCGCCATCGGCATGACGAAGGTCTGCGGGATCAGCTCGTAGATCTCCGAGAACCTCGCCGCGTCGCGGCCGGCGCGTCGATAGATTCGCGCATCCAGCGGCTTGCGCGCGATCCCGAACTGGCTCAGCGGAAGCCGGACCACGTGCCCGGCGGTGTCCGCAAGTTCGACCGTCAAGTCGATCGGCGTGACATCCGGTTCTTCCTTCGGCTTCTTCGGGTCCCTCGGCTTCGGTGCTGGCTTCGCCTTGGGCTTCGTGGCGCCTTCGGGCTCGTCCTTCTTGTCCGGATCCTTCGGAGGCGTCCGCGGTCCGGGCTTCGTGCTGGTCGCGGCCAGGGACAGGTACACGGCGCTGCCCTCACCCACACCCCACTGACTGCGGACCGCTGCGGGGACGGAGATCGTATACGAGGCCGGCGGTCCCAGTACCCCTTTCGGTTCTTCGGCCGGAGGCACGGGCTTTCCCGCTTTCCGGCTCTCGACAGCCACCCTGGCGGCTTCAATGGCGGCCGCCTCCCTGGCTTCTTCGGTGATGGGCAGCCGGTTGTTCCATCCAATCGTGACGGCGTTGTGATTCTGATTGTCGCTGCCTCGGCCACGGAACGGGACTGGGGACTCCTTCCAGGCGGAGAGGTGCTCGCCGGTGAGCACCACCCCCTCGGCCGACCCGGTGGTCAAGTCCACATCGCGATCGAACGACGCCAGGGATCGAAAGCCGTTCTCCTGAAACTTCGTCGTATACATCGTCTTCGGCAGCCAGGCGCCGGCCGTGCGATGGTCGCGGAACATCGGCACGTACTCGCGTTTCTGATGCAGGGTGGCCTCGAGGAAACCGGAAATGACGACCTTGGCCATCTGCCGCTGGTCTTCCGGATCGATCAGCGCGCGCAACTCGAGCGATCGTCCGCTGCGAGGCCCGTTGTCCTTGTTGCCCCAGACGGTGTTCCACTGTCCGTGATTGGCGCGATACATGAAGATCGCGGACTTGAACCAGGGCTGACCATCGGTGAACTGGAGCCGTTCGTACTGACGCAGTCCCACGGCCGTGGAGACGTCGCCGTCATGGGAGCCGTGGATGATCAGGTAGTTGACGTTCTCGAGCGGGGTGAACTGGCTGGTGGGCTTGTACTGCCCATCCACCGGCGCGATCGCCACCACGGACTTGATGGCGAAGTTGAAATCGAACTCCTGCTTGAAGTCGTCGGGGTAGTACTTGAGCCGATTGAATGCCGCCGCCGTGGCCGCCGCCTCACCGCCGCGGGAGTGGCCCATCACCGCAATGGTGTTCATGTCAACGCGGCCATACATGGGGCCATCGACGGTCTCGTTGAAGGTCTTCCACGCCTGCAGATGTTTCAGCAGCAGCCATGCGCGACCGTCATTCTCGGCGCTCAGTCCGTTGATGAAGTTCTCGTCAACCGACACGGTGATGAAACCTCGCGACGCCAGCAACTCGCCCAGGTACGCGTAGCCGGGATCAGAAAAATCCCGATAGTTGTGGTTCCCGTGGACCACCAGCACCAGGGCAAACGGCCCGGAACCGTCGGGGTACCAGACGCGCCCGTTGATGGGGGCCTTCTTGAGGTCGAAACCCCAGAAATCCTTTCGCACCTTGGCTTGTGTCCCGCTGACGCTGGCAAACGGCGAGACGTCCACCGTCTCGGTCGTGATGTCCACGGTCTCGCCGAACTCCGGCCGTTGCTTGTCCGTTCCGGCGCCGTAGAACAGCGTCTTGACGACGTACGAACCAGAATCGGCGGGATTCTGGGCGGTGATCGTCTGCCGGGACAGCACGGTCGCCGAGTCATCCTCCATCAGCTTCAGTGTCTGCGCGCAACCGGCACCGGCCAGGCACGCCACCACGAACACCCCAATGCGACCGGTCATCGCCATCGAATCGTCACTCCATTTGCCGTGCGTCCACCATCAAAGAAACGAACCGCGTATTCAACCGTGAGGCGGTCCGCGGTCAACCCCGCGCCCAGGGAGATGGGTTGTTCCGCGGCCGTCTCCGCTCGTTTCGCCCCGACGCGGAAGATGACGGTGTATCCGTCAATCCAGCTGTAGCCCACCTCGAGTCCGGCTGCCGGTGTCGTCCACCCCTTGCGAAAACTGACCTGACTGAACAGCGCCAGATCGAGGGGCCCGGCCTGTCGCGTCCTGGACCATCCCACGGCCACCCGCCTCGGGAGCACCAGACGGGTTCCGTCCCTGGTCGAGTCACCTCCGATGTTCTGCACGGCGATCGCCGCATCGCCGCCGAAGAGATTTCGCGCCACGCCAACGTCGGCCAGCACTCGGTGCTGATTCACGACCCGCGGGTTCAACACAGCCGCTGGAGTCGCAGCAATGTCCGACACGTACTTCCCGGCAACGCCAATCTGGAGCCCTTTGAAGACGATGGCGGCCCCGGCCGTGAACAGGGCGCTGGTCCCATTCCGCGAACCGCCAGCCAGGAGGATGTCCGGACTGTACGGGTAGCCGGCGGCAGCCTCCGCGTTGAATCCGAGGATCTGTGCGCCCCAGCCAAACGTCAGTGACCGCGGACCGGCGGCGAACACCGACCCCACGGACATCATCTTGCTGGCCGGCCCCAGCCGGGTGATCGAAAGGTCGAACTCTCCCCTGGTCCCGATGAGTTGCGCCGGGTTGTGAAAGATCACATCCCGGTCGCGCCCGGCTACCCACGCGTTGGCCAGCGCGGCCGTACGGGCGCTGGCCGGGACGTGAAGGATGACGGGACCGGTCGGTGGCGCCTGCGCGAAGGCCAGTGGCGCGGCCGACAGGCACAGGATGGGGACCAGGGCAAGCATAACGGCGGACCGCAAGCGGTGAACTGACATGACTCCGGGAGTCTATCGCGCCCGGTCGTCCGATCGCGGACGACATGGAGGCACTTGTGGCGATTTTCGACGCCGGCAGACGTCCGAGGATGCCGGGCGCTGGACACGGGGGGCATAATCTCGGTCAGGAGGCCCCATGCTCACACGACGGGAACTTGTCACAGGAGGCGCCGTCGGCGCGATCGCCGCGGTGGCGACCACGCCGGAAATGTCTGCCGCGTCTGCCGCCGGCGCCGGGACGCCGGAGGTGCCGCTGGCCCAGGAAGTGGACAACGCCGCGTTGCGGCGCATCGCTGAAAAGACCACCGAAATCGAACAGTCCGTGAATGGACTGAGCGACGCATTTCGTACCAACAGCCTGGCGTACGGATTCGTCCCCAGTCTGCGCGCGGCCTACACATCCTACTGGAAGTCTCACTCGAAATTCCCGGACTTTTGCGAGGTCGGCACTGGCGTCTTCTACGACATTTACGACTGGCACATCAAGAACCGTCAGCCCATTCCGGTCAGTCGTACGACTGCTGGTCAGTTGGTCATCACGTTCATGTACACCCAGTTGCTGGTCCGCGTGGACCAGTCGCCAGGCTACATCGGCATCCCGTTCGATCGGCAGTAGCTCGTCAACGTCCGGCAGTCGTCTCGATCCACTGGGTGACCTCACGCTCGAGGATGTCGAGCGGGAGCGGGCCGTTCTTGAGAATGGCTTCGTGGAAAGCCTTGATGTCGAAACGGCTGCCGAGGCGCGTTTCCGCCGTGGCGCGCAACTCCAGGATCTTCAACATGCCGAACGTATAGGCCAATCCCTGCCCCGCTTCAGTGATGTGCCGGTCCGTCTCCGCCGTGGATGGCCCGATCTTGAACCCGGTGTTCTCCGCCATGTAGGCGATGGCCTGCGGCCGCGTCCACCCGAGCGCGTGCACCCCACTGTCCACGACGAGGCGCACAGCACGCCAAATCTCATAGGTCAGTCGGCCGAAGTCGCTGTAGGGGTCCTGATAGAACCCCACCTCGCGGCCCAGCCGCTCGGCATACAGGCCCCAGCCCTCCGTGAAGACCGTGATGCCCAGGCCCTTGCGAAAACTGCTCAGGCCGGGATTCTCCCGCGTGCGCATGATCTGCAGGTGATGGCCGGGCACGCCCTCATGAAACGCCAGCGCTTCAACGACATAAAGCGGTCGCGCGGGCAGGTCAGACGTATTGATGTTCACCCACCCGGCGCGGGTGCCATCGGCGGCGCCTGAGTCGTAGTACCCGGCGGATTGCCGGATGGCGATCCGTGCCGGCATCGGCCTGATACCGTACGGCGCCCGCGGCACCAGTGAGAACAACTCCGGCAACACGCCGTCCATCCGTTTTGCGGCAAGCGCCACGGCCTGCAGATACCGCTCCTCGGTGTCGACGGTAAACCGCGGGTCATCCTGGAGGAACGTCATGAACTCCGCCAGCGTCCCGGCAAAACCGGCACGGGCTCTGACCTGCTCCATCTCGACGCGCAGGCGCGCCACTTCCCGGCGTCCGATCTCGTGGACCTGCTCGGGAGACAAGTCCAGGGTGGTGTGCATCTGAATCCGATGCTGATAGAAAGCGGCGCCATCGGGCAGCCCCGACAATCCGAGTGTCTCGCGTGCGCCCGGCATGTACTCACGCCGCAGGAACTCGAGGAACGCCTGCAACCCCGGCATCACCGAGTCCCTGAGCGCAGCCGCGCCATCCCTGACGATGCGTTCGCGGTCGTCGGCCGGGAACGTGTCAGGCACGTCGGCGAACGGACGATAGAGCGGACTCTGCGTGACGTCGTTGACGATCTGCGCGGCCACAGGTTCGTCATACCCGGCCAGCACGTCACGCGGGAGCGTCCGGCCGGACTTCAGTCCGGCACGCAGCATGATGATGCGCTGCGCGGCATGCTCGCCAAACGACTGGAGCTGGGCAATGTAGTCGTCGTAGTTGCGGATGGTGTCAAAGCCATAGCGATCCGGCAGGGCGGGCAATGCGAAATGAAAGCCTTCCCTGCTGCCAATGGGAATCTCGAAGGCCCGAAACCGGAGTTCCTCCAGGCGGTCATGCAACTGCCGGCGCAGAATTTCCGCATCGGTTCGGGTCTCCGGGGGCAGCACGGCGCGATCAATCGCAGCGAGGCGCCCGGCAAACCCGGCCAGCGCGGCCGCTTCCTCCTGATATCGCTGCTCGGACACGTCCTCCATCCGTCGCGAGTATCGCGCTGGGACACCAGGGGGAAGCGGAAGCGTGAACCCGCGCGCCCCGTACGCCGACACCTCCAGCGACAAACGCGCGAACGTCTCCGGTTGGGTGGCGGCCTGCGGTGGACGGCCGGCCCCGAGCGCCCCGTGTGCGCCGACCACCAGACTGACGACAACGACCACCAGATGTGAAACACGTGTGCTGCGCATGTGGCGCATCCTAGCAGCCTCGGGGCGCTCCAGCAGCGTACGTTTGCAGACTCTATGAGACAAAGTGCTTTGACTCGATCTCGCCGTTTCTATAGACTCCACGGTGATGTCCCCGCCAGCCCCGTCGCTCGCGCCCCGCGCGCCCGTCTCGATTGACCGCCACGCCGAGGAGCACCTCCGGGTGATTCGATCCGCCATGGAGCGCAGCGCCACGTTCACGGCGGTGCCTGGCACGGGCGGAATTGCGATGGGCCTCATCGCGTGGATCGCCGCCTTCGCCGCCGCCTCTCAGCCCACGAGCGATCGGTGGCTGCTGGTGTGGATCATGGCCGCCATCGTGGCCGCCTCAGTCGGCCTGATCACCATGGCGCGAAAGGCCCGCCGCGCAGGCTCCACCCTGGCGAGCGCCAGTGCCCGCCGATTCGGCATCGCCCTCGGGGCGCCGATGGTGGCTGGAGCGGCGCTCACCTTCGCGCTGTGGTCGACACGCGCCTACAGCGTGATGGCGCCCGCATGGCTGTTGCTGTACGGCACGGCCGTGCTCGTTGGCGGCGCCTACAGCGTGGCGGCGATTCGCATCACGGGGGTCCTGTTCATGTTGTTGGGGATTGCTGCCACGGTGACCATGCCTGCCTGGGGCAACGTCTGGCTGGGCGCCGGGTTCGGCGCCCTGCACATCGCGTCGGGCTGGTACATCTGGAGGCACCACGGTGGCTAAGCCCGCACGCGCCGCCGTTCCCTCCAGCCCCCGACGCCCGGCACCGGCCGGCAAGCCGGCGCACGTCGGCGCGCCGACAGTGGACCGGCTCATCCATGACCCCTTCCGCCTGGGGGTGGTGTCCGCCCTGGCCGTCAACGACACGCTGTCGTTCACTGACCTCAGGACTGCGCTGGACGCCACCGACGGCAACCTGAGCGTCCACGCGCGAAAACTGGAAGATGCCGGTTATGTGACGTGCACCAAGTCATTCGCCGGGCGCACGCCGCGCACGAACTATCGACTCACGCCGGCCGGCCGGCGCGCGCTGGACAAGTATCTCGACCACATGGACGCCATCATCAAGGCCACGCGAACCTAGTGCCCGTTCCTGGAAGAACCGGCGCATCGCCCAGGAACGCCAGGAAAGCCGGCTCCGGCTCCGCCTCGAATCGCCACGACTGACCCCGCCACGGGAAGGCCAGCGTCCTGGCGTGCAGCGCGTGGAACGTCATCCGCAATGCCCGGCGGTCCTGCTCGGTCAGTCGGTCCTCGACCAACCGCAGGTACCGCAACTCGTCAGCACCGTAGAGCTTGTCTCCGACGATGGGATGGCCCACATGCGCGAGGTGGATGCGAATCTGGTGCTTCCGCCCGGTCCGCGGTGACACCTCCACCAGTGAGAACGGGGCGGCGTCCTGAACGAACGTGCGAAGCAGGCGCACCCGCGTCTCTGACGCCGCGCCGTCCGCGCGGACACAGTTCTTGATCGCGACCGGACTGGTCACATCCTTCCCCAGGGGCGCAGTGATCCGGAGCGGCGTCTCCGGCAGGTGTCCGTCCACAATGGCCCAGTACGTCTTCTCTGCCGTATCGCCCCCGGTCCCGGCGATGACGCGGCCAAGCTCGGCAGCCACGACCGCGCCTTTCGCCACCAGCACAACGCCGCTGGTCTCGCGGTCGAGGCGATTCACCAGCCGGCCCTCGGTGTTCCCGAGATGCAGACGAACACGCCCGATGACACTGGAGAGTGGTCCGTCCTTGGTGGGGTGGCAGACGAGGCCCGCCGGTTTGTTGACCACCAGGACGCTTTCGTCCTCGTGAAGAACGTTCAGGATGGGGAGCACGGGAGCGACGGCGTCCGCTGTCGTTACGTCAGGCCCTTGCGCACTTCGAGAAAGTCCCGGTACTGGCTGCGCAAGCGCGACAGGTCCGACTGATCGACCTTCAGTTCCTTGCCGACACGCGAGATTTCATCGGCCTCGGCCACGAAGATGCGCTGATCCGCGGCTGCCACCGCGTAGAGGCAATCAATGAGCGCCAGCTTCTGATCGTAGGACGCGATGCGGCCCAGTTCGCGGGTCACCAGGAAGTCATCAGTCGCGCCAAAGAGCTTCTGCTGCGTCCGGGCCATCTGCACGACCAGGGCCGCCTGATCGGACGTCACGCCGCCCTTGCTGATGACCAGGGACTCCATGGTCGTGATCTCGTCGCCGGAGACGTCGTGATCGGCATTCGCCACGCGCGACAGGATGAACGCGAAGGACGCCAGGTATTTCGCCTGGTCGGGTTCGATCCGGTCGAGTTCATCCGCGATTCGACGAATGGTGTCACCACCGCTCTTTTCCGCCGCTGGCGACGACCCGAACAATTCTCGAAGAATGCGCATGCACCACAGCGTGTCACCTGCCGAGGCAGGTTTCAACCCTACTCGTGGTGCAACGCGCGCAGCGTATCCGTTCGCGCGGCCCGCCGCGCCGGAAAGTAGCTGGCGGCCATCGCACCCACCGTCAGACACGCGGCGGCGATCGCGTAGGTCAGGCCGTCTCGCGCACCAACCCCGAGGAGTTGACTGCTCAGGAGCGGCATCAGCACGAACGCCAGCAGCAGGCCAATGCCACCGCCGATGACCGTCAGCCTGATCCCGTGGCCGCCGACCAGCCGCAGAATATCGGACTGCTGCGCGCCAAGCGCCATACGCACGCCGATTTCCGCCGTCCGCTGGCTGACGGTGTACGCCAGCAGGCCGTACAGGCCCACCGTGCCGAGTACCAGCGCGACAATCCCGAACGCCCCCAGCAGGGATGCGGCGAGCTTGGGAATGAAAGTCACCATCAGCCGATGATCGGCGACCGTACGCACATCGAACAGAGGCAGGTTGTCGTCCAACCCCCGCACGGCCGATCGGATCCCACTGATGACCGGTGCCGGATCTCCAGCGGTACGAACCACAAGGGTCACATCCGGCCGGTACGAACTGTAGAGCGGCAAGTACATGAACGATACGGGCGCGGCGTTGAGCGTGGTGTATTTCATGTCCTTCACCACGCCGACCACCGTGTACCACTCGCCAAGGTTGACGCGTCCCCCGACGGCCGACCCTGTTTTCCAGTACCGCCTGGCCATCGTTTCATTGATGAGAATCACGTTCGGATGGTCGGCGTCATCCTGATCGGTGAATCCGCGTCCTTCGACGAGAGGGACCCCCAGCGTCGGCAGGAAGCCGGGACTGATCCGATCGTAGAACAGCGTCATTTCCTCGCCCTGAGCCGCCTCATAGCCCTCAACCTCCCCCGACGTGTCACTGCCGCCGCCGAGTTTGAGGGGGATGTCCCGCCCCAATCCGGCCGCGGTGACGCCCGGGACCGTAAGGACGTCGCTGACCAGTCTCTGGTAGAACGCGCTGCCCTTCGGCTGGTCGTAGCCCGCCGGCAACAGGTCCAACGAGGCGAGCAGCCCCTGTTCGAGGTCGAACCCGGCGTCCGCGTCCTGCGACGCCTGGAGGGTGCGCACGAAGAGACCGGCCCCCACCAGCATGACCATCGACAGCGCCACTTGAGCAACCACGAGAGTGCTGCGCATCCGGGTGCGCCGGCTGCCGCCAATCGACCCCTTCGTGTCCTTCAGGGCAGGCACCAGACTCGGCCGGGCGGACTGCAAGGCGGGCACCAGACCGAAGATGGCCGTGGTCAGCATCGCCAGGATGAAACTGAACAGTGGCACTCGGGCGCCGAGGGCGACGTCGGTCGCGATGGGCTGCGGAGACGGCGGGACAAACACGCCGATCAACTGACTGGCCCACCCGGCCAGCAGCAACCCGACGGCGCCGCCGGCCGCCGCCAGCAACACGCTCTCCGTCAGAAGCTGCCGGACAATGCGCACGCGGCTGGCTCCCAGCGCCAGGCGGACGGCAATCTCTCGCTCCCGGTTCGATGATCGGGCCAGCATGAGGCTGGCCAGGTTCGCGCACACGATCAGCAGCACGACCCCCACCAGCACGAAGAGCACGCCGAGAACCGGGCCGAGAATGCTCGCCGGCGTGCCCGGTGCGGACCACAACGGAAACACCGCGACACCGCGGTCGGTGTTGACGGCCGGATATTCGGAAGCCAGTCGAGCCGCCACCACATTCAACTCCGTCTCGGCCTGCGCGGGGGTGGCGCCCGGAGCCAGGCGGGCGAACACCTGCAGCCACGCATTACCGCGCTGGTTGAGCCGGTCGCCCGGAACCACAGTGGCCTGCATCATCATCGGCAGCCAGAGATCGACGCGCATGGCAGACGATGATCCGCGAAACGACTCTGGCGTCACGCCAACCACGCTGAACGCCCGGCCATTGATGGAGACCGAACGACCGACAATCTCAGGCTCGCCGGCGAACTGGCGTTGCCAGAAGGCATGGCTGATGACGACGACCGGATGCCCGTCCGGCACGCGGTCATCATCTGCGGACAGAAGGCGGCCGCGCGCGGGCACCACGCCGAGCACGCCGAAGTAGTCGCCGCTGACGAGTTCTCCCCACGCTCGCTGCGCCTCACCACCCTCTGCCCGGAAATTCAGGGCCACCAGGCGCGCCGCAGTCATGCTGTCGAGGCTGCCGGGCACCTGGTCCCGCATGTCGGCAAAGTTCGGATACGACACACTGATGCTTGGCCGTGTGAGGGTCGTGCCATTGATCGCCACCACGCGGTCCGCAAAGGCCGCGCCTGGCAGCGGCCGCAAGACGAATCCCTGCACCCAGCTGAAGATCGTCGTGGTCGCCCCGATGCCCAATCCGAGCAACAACACGGCCACCACGGCGAACCCGGGCTGCTTGAGCAAGGACCGTGTCCCGTACCTGATATCGGCAATCACTGAAGGCATACTCCAACTCCGAACTCTGAGCACGCACGCATGGGGCACCGTGCCCAGCGCGCGCGACCACACATCCATCCCACTCCACCCCCGACCGTGCCCGGCGAGAAACGCCCACTGGTGGCGCAAGTCGGCCTCCCACTGACGCCGCCACGCGTCCCTGTGCGAGGCCGGGACCAGCGGCGACGCCAGCGCCACCAGCGCCAGCGATAACCGCAGGGCGAGCGGTGTCACCGCCGCGCCCTTCCCGTCGAGGCCGTCAGCGGCACCGGACGAAGACTCTTGAATCGCAGCATGGCTTCACCCAGCACCGCCGCACCCGTGGGCGTCATCGAGAAATACCGCCTCGGGGGACGACCCTCCCGATGGGCCACGCGCGCGTCCTCCCAGGCCGACTTCAGGCAGCGCTCTTCCTCGAGCCGATCAAGCGCCGGATACACCGTGCCGCTGGTCAGCCCGGTGGCATCCATGATCTCGAACCCGAAGCGCTTCCCATCGGCCACGGCGTGAAGCACGGTGACCACTCCAAGACTCA
>JAHEFO010000109.1 GCA_024640135.1 Acidobacteriota bacterium | reverse complement strand
TTGGCGAGCTCTTCGGCGGCCGGGCTCATCGGCTCGGGCTCCAGCGCCTTCGCCAACCCGAAGTCGAGCAACTTCACTGTGCCGTCCTCACGCACCTTGATGTTGGCCGGCTTGAGATCGCGATGGAGGATGCCGCGCGCGTGCGCGGCTTCGAGCGCCTCGGCAATTTGCCGCGCGACTGGCAGCGCCTCGTCGAGAGGCATCCCCGTGGCGGATCCGGCGATGCGCTCAGCCAGTGTCGGGCCCGCGACCAGTTCCATGACGATGGCCGGCGTGGCGCCGCGCGTTTCGAGCCCGTGGATTTGGGCGATGTTCGGGTGGTTCAGGGCCGCCAGGGCTTCGGCCTCGCGCTTGAAGCGCGCCAGCCGGTCCGGGTCGCCGGCGAGCGCCTCCGGCAACACCTTGAGGGCGACGTCACGGTTGAGCGTCGTGTCGCGGGCCTGGTACACCTCGCCCATGCCGCCCGCGCCAATCTGGGAGACGACCTCGTACGGACCGAGGCGTGTGCCGGGAATCAGACTCATCAGGTCAACTCCACCGGTCTTGCCCCTGCACTGTAGGGGATCGACCCACGGGGGTCAACCGCGTCAGGCCAGCCCACACGCGTCTGCCGCCTGAACTACCGCACCGGCGAACGTCGGCTCTGGTGCGAAATCAGCGGGATCCGGTGACCAGCCGTGCGGGTGGGAGGCCTAGTGTGTCAGGCCGTAGATGATGGCATTGACGCCCAGCTTGTAGGCTTCGTTCGTCTGGTCGATGGGCCTCAGCCCTCGGCCCGACCATTCCCAGAACTGTGAGATGTCGGTGTTGTAGTTGACGAACATCTGCAACCGCCTGGCCGGGTCGTTGTCGACAAACAGCCCGCGAAAGATGGGCCGGCCCGCGTTGTAGGCTTGCGGAAAGATGTCCAGCGACTTGATCTCGAAGAACTCATTGAAGATCGGGTGCGAGATGTCGAGGTCGAGAAACCTCGCCTCCGGCATTACGCGACGCATGTTGTCCTCGAACTGGGCCCACCCGCGGCCCCCCCGCCACGCGGCCGTCTTGAAGTCGTCGACGATGACGAAGCCTCCCTTGTCGAGGAAGGTGCGCAGGTTGCGGGCCTCGGCGTCGGTGATCTGCCACCAGCTCACTTCGATGATGTAGAGCAGCGGATACTTGAAGATCTCCGGGTCGTCGAGCGAAAGCGTGTTCGTCTGACGGTGTCCGGGCACGCTCGTGACCGTCTCGAGAATCTGCATCAGATTCTCTTCGGACCTGGGATAGCCGTGCGACCACGCCGGCTGGCCGCGATACCAGTACCCGCCAGGCAGCGTCTCGTAGGTGACGCGCACGAACGCAAAGCCGCCGTCATAGGGGAGATTCGTCGAGGTCGGCACGGAACCACCGAGGGCTCTGTCGAGCGCCCCGAACCGGCCTCTCTGACCATGCACAACTGCAGCAACCAGCAGCAGCACCGTGGCAACGACGACGCGGGCCCTCATGGGTAGGAGCATAGTCTGGATGCGGACGACTGCTGTCCACTGTTGAAATTTCCCCACTTGCCTTGGCCAGGCAGCGCCAACAAGCCGCCCTTTGGCATGGATGGCACGCGCGGGGATGGTATCCAAATTGCAGCAGGAAGGGCGACTTCGCTCAGTCATTCGAGGCTGTCCAATCTGGGAGGGGTGGATATGTTCGGTCGCCGTCGGCACTACGACCATGTGCTACGCGTGCTGGGACTTTTCGGAATGGGGTTCGCTCTCTTCCTGTTCGCACGCTATTTCCTCATCCCTGCCGATTTCGGCGTCTACGGCTTCTATCGCGCGGGCGCGCTCGATGACGTCAAGGCGCAGGCTCCGGTCTATGCGGGCGAGACGCTGTGTCTCGACTGCCACTCGGATATCGGCGAGCTCCGGCAGGAGGGCCTCCACGCAAACGTGCGCTGCGAGTCGTGCCATGGTCCGCTGGCCCAGCACGCGTCGGGCGACTTCGACGCCAAGCCGGATGCCCTCAATCCGCGCCGGCTCTGCCTCCAATGCCATGCCACGCAGATCGGCTTGCCGGTCAGCCACCCAAACGTGGTCGCTGTCGACCACGCGGGTGACATGGTGTGCACAGACTGTCACCTGCCGCACCGGCCGGGCTTCAACTAGGAACACATCGCCATGGATCAGACTCGACGTGCTTTTCTCGAGAAGGCCAGCACCTACATCTTCCTCACCGGCGCGGCGTCTGTCGCGTGGGAGTACGTGGAAGCCCGAACACCCCAACTGGCGCCCAACTACAAGGACACCGATCACTGGTGGGGGATGATCATCGACATAGAGAAGTGCATTGGCTGTGGCAGTTGCGTGCGGGCCTGCAAGGCAGAGAACGACGTCATCACCGATGAAGACGGTTGCTTCCGCACCTGGGTGGAGCGGTACCAGGTGGATCCGCTCAATGCCGAGCACCCGACCGTGGCATCGCCCAACGGCGGCTACGACGGGTTCACCGCACTCGACCAGGACGGCGACGGCGTCAAGGTCTTCTTCGTGCCGAAGCTGTGCAACCACTGCGTTGATTCGCCGTGCGTGCAGGTGTGCCCGGTTGGCGCGACGTTCGACAGCCCGGACGGCGTCGTGCTGGTGGACAAGGACCGGTGCCTGGGATGCCGGTACTGTGTGCAGGCCTGCCCCTACGGCTGCCGCTACATCGACCCGCGGACGCACACGGCGGACAAGTGCACACTGTGCTACCACCGCATCACCAAGGGTTTGACCACGGCATGCTGCGAAGTGTGCCCGACGGGAACGCGCCAGCTCGTCGACCTCAAGAACCCCGAGGACCCGGTTCATGAGTTCCTCAGGACTCACAAGGTTCACGTCCTCAAGCCACAGATGGCGACGGGCGCAAAGGTCTACTACAACGGCCTCGATGGCTCGGTAAGGTAAAGGACTCGATCATGCCAGGTGTCGAAGGCTACATCTACCCGAACGAAGTCGAGCTCCAGTGGAGCATCCTCATCGTGCTCTACCCGTACATCACGGGCCTCGTGGCGGGCGCGTTCATCCTCGCGTCCCTCGAACGCGTCTTCAATGTCAAGGCGTTGAAGCCGACCTACCGGCTGGCGCTGCTCACGGCGCTGGCGTTCCTGATCATCGCGCCGCTGCCGCTGCAGATGCACCTGGGCCACCCGGAGCGGTCGTTCGAGATGTACCTCACCCCGCATACCGAATCCGCCATGGCGATGTTCGGCTTCGTCTACCTCTGGTACCTCATGGCCGTGCTGGTCCTCGAGATCTGGTTCGACTATCGCAAGGAACTGGTGCTGACCTGGCGTGCAAGCACCGGATGGACGAAGCGGCTCTATGGGGCGTTGGCACTCTGGTCTGACGACATCAGTCCGGAGGCGCTCGCCGTCGACGACAAGGTCGGCCGGATCATCACGGTCATCGGCATTCCGTCGGCGTTCCTGCTCCATGGATACGTCGGCTTCATCTTCGGTTCGATCAAGGCCAATCCCTGGTGGTCGACGCCCCTGATGCCGGTGGTCTTCCTCTTCTCCGCGATCGTCTCCGGGGTGGCCGCCGTCATGCTCGTCTACATGGCCCTGGCCACGATTCGCAAGATTCCCATCGACATGAAGTGCGTCGACACCGTGGCCAAGTATCTGCTCTACGCGTTCCTGGTCGACTTCTCGCTCGAACTGCTCGACCTGATCCACCGGCTGTACGAGGCCGACGAATCGTTCCGCGCCCTGGACTTCATGGTGAAGACGCGATTGTTCACGTCGCAGATCGTGGTGCAGATTCTGCTGGGCACGTTTCTCCCGATCCTGTTACTGGCGCTGGTGCAGTTCAGGCGATTCTCCGATGCCACACGCCGCTGGATTTACTCCGTCAGCGGTGTCCTCACGCTGATCGGCATCTTCGCCATGCGGTGGAACGTCGTCATCGGCGGTCAGCTCTTCTCCAAGAGCTTCCTGGGATACACGACCTATAAACTCGAATTCGCCACGCGGGAAGGCGCGCTGTCGGCCATCATCTTCATGATTGCGCCGCTCGTCATCCTGGCCGTGCTGGTTCGCATCTTCCCGCCGTGGCCGGCGCAGGAGGACGCCCGCATCCAGTGACCGAACCGCTCTCCGGCGCCGAGACCCGGATCCGCGACCTGGAAACAGCGGTCGCGCGGCTGGCCTCACGGCTCGACGCCCTGGAGGGCCGCGTCAGTCCCGTTCTCGCTGAGACGGCTGAAGCCGTTCCCGTCCCCATTCCCATTCCCGCCTCCCCAGCCACGACCGGCACCGCGCGTACGGCGAGTCCCGAGTGGCTCGGACTCGCCGGCCGTACCTGCATCGTGCTTGGCGGCGCGTTCCTGCTGCGCGCCCTGACGCAGGGCGGGCAACTCCCCGAGGTCGGCGGCGTGTGGCTGGGCCTCGCGTACGCCGCACTCTGGCTGGTGCTCGCCAGTCGGGCCCCCGGCTTGAGCGGGTTCTTCCACGGGCTCTCAGCGCTCCTGGTAGCCCTGCCGCTGGTGGTGGAGGCCGCCTCGACCTTTCAGGTGCTCTCGGCCGGCTCCGGCGCAGCCGTCCTGACCCTGATTGCTCTCGCCTCCCTCGCCGTCGCCTGGCGACGCGGCCAGCGCACGTTCGCCGTCCTGACCGCGTGCGGGACCATCGCGATCACGGTGGTGCTGGCGTTCAAACTGGGCACGCTGCTGCCGTCCGTGCTGACCTTGCTGGCGCTGGGCGCCGCCACGGTCTGGGTCGGCTACGCGCGGCACTGGGCCTGGCTGCCCTGGCCGGCAGCCGCTGCCGCGGACGTCGCGATTCTGTTCCTCGCCATCCGCGCGGCCGTCACCCCGCCTCGAGAAGGACCGCTGGCGGCACAGGGCGCGCACGCGCTGTTCATCCTCGTGTACCTCGGGTCGTTCCTGATTCGCATCCTGCTGCACGAACGAAGCCTCCGGATCTTCGAGGTGGGGCAGACGGCCGCCGTACTCCTGATCGGGCTGGGCGGCGCCATCACAATTTCTTACTCGCAGGGTATGGGCGTGAGCGTGATCGCCATCCCGTGCCTGGTCGGTGCCGGCGTTCTCTACGTGCAGACCTTCGCGCGGATTGCGCCCAGGCGCGGATTCGGACCGGAGTTCTACTACCTCGGGACGACGGCACTGGCGCTCGCGCTCGTGGGTCTGAGCCTGCTCTTCCCGTATCCCGCGCGTCCGACGGCCGTGGCCATTCTTGCGCTCGTCGCCAGTCTGGTGGCGTGGCGATTCAACCGGCCGATGCTCGCGTTTCAGGGAGCGATTGCGGCAGTGGTGGCCTCCGCGCAAAGTGGCCTCGTGACATTTGCGGGCACGGTGTGGCTGACGCACACGCAGCCCTGGCCGCAGGCGGCACTGCCGATTTGGCTGGTGCTCGCGGCAGTCGCGGTCGCCCTGCTGATGCCGCGCGTCGTCAATGAAGACGCGCCGCCGCTCCTGGAATCCGTCGCCAGGGTTGCCCTGTCGCTCATCCTCGTCACCGGCGCGGGCAGCCTCGTGGTGATCGGGCTCGGCGGGATCATGACTGCCGCAGGCGATCCTGGAGTGGCTGCGACGATGAAGACCGTCATTCTCACGGTGGCGGCAATGGGCCTCGCCTTCGTCGGCCGGTCGCCGCGCTTCGCGGAAGCACGATGGCTGGCCTACGGCGTCCTGGCTGCGGGCGCCATGAAGTTCCTGCTCCAGGACATGCGGACGTCGCGTCCCTCGACGCTCTTTATCGCCATCGCCATGTACGGCGTGGCCCTGACCCTCGTGCCGCGGATCTCGAAGACACAGTGATCGGCCGGTGTGGCCGCGCCGGCTACGTGCGCCCGGCGTCGTCGGCGTCGGGCGTCGACATCTGACGCTCGCGGAGTTTGCGGTACAGGTTGCGCTCGCTGATTCCCAGCATCTTGGCGGCCTGTCCGCGGTGATTCCTGGTCACCCGCAGGACCCGGTCGATGTGCGCGTGTTCCAGGGCCTCGAGCGTTGGCAGCGGCTGGCCAGGCTGAGTGGCCTCGCCGGTGGCGGCCGGGTCAGTCCGCCGGAGGGCTGCCGGCAGATGTTCCGGCTGAATCTCCGGCCCCGCGCACACAATCAGCGCGGCTTCGATGGCATGCCTGAGTTCGCGCACGTTGCCCGGCCAGTCGTGCGCGAGGAGCCGTTCGAGCGCCGCCGCCCCAATGTGCTTGCTGAAACCGAATCGCTCGTTCATGACGCCGACAAAGTGCGCGACGAGCAAGTCGAGATCCGCCGGCCGTTCCCTCAGCGGCGGCAAGGGAATCGAGATCGTGCTCAGCCGGTAGTACAGGTCCTCGCGGAACAGCCCCTGACTGACCATCGCGCCCAGGTCACGGTTCGTGGCGGCCAGCACCCGGACATCCACATGGATCTCGGTCGTCGACCCCACCCGCCGGAACGTGGACGTGTCAAGCACCCGCAGCAGCAGAACCTGCGTCGCCAGGCTGACTTCGCCGATCTCGTCGAGCAGGACCGTGCCGCCGTCGGCCACCTCGAACAATCCCGGCTTCGCCCGGTCGGCGCCGGTGAACGCGCCACGCTCATGACCGAACAACTCGCTCTGCAGCAGGGTCTCCTGCAGTGCCGCGCATTCCACCACCACGAAGGGCCGTTGCCGGCGCAGGCTCCGCGCATGGATGAGCTTCGCCACCATCTCCTTGCCGGTTCCTGTTTCGCCGGTGATGAGGACCGATGAATCAGTCGGGGCCACGCGTGTGACCAGGTCCAGGACGTGTGTGAACGCCGGGCTTTCGCCGACGAACGCCCGGCCCAGGTCGGGCGGCGTCAAGCCGCGCTCGAGCAGGTTCGCCCGCTTGCGCAGGGCCTGACGTTCCAGCGCACGCTGGATACGCACGTCCAGTTCGTCGAGCGGACACGGCTTGGAGAGATAGTCGAACGCGCCGGCGCGGATGGCCTCGATAGCCGTGTCGATCGTCCCGTGTCCGGTGAGCATGATCACGTCGCCCTCCGGTTGCTGTTCGCGAATCGCTCTGAGCACATCCAGTCCACTCATGTCGGGCAACTGCAGATCGAGCAACACGACCTCCGGTTGGTTCGTGGTGAGCGCTGCCAGGGCCTCGGCGCCCGATTCCGCCACGATGACCTCATGCCCGGACCGGCGCAGTTCGTTCCCCAGAACACGACGGTAGGCGGGGTCATCGTCGACGAGCAGCAGGAGCGCGGATGAGGTCATGCGCTCTGGACGAAGGCCCCGGACGCCGCCGCTGGCAGGACGACGTCGAACGTCGACCCCCCGCCGGGCGTGCTGGAGACGATGATGTCGCCGCCCCAGTGGCGGACGAAGTTGAGCGACAGGAACAGGCCAAGGCCCGTGCCGCCGCGCCTCAGACTGAAGAACGGCTCGAAGATGCGCTTCTGATGCTCGGGGGCGATGCCGCAGCCCCGATCGATGACCCGAATCCGGATGTGATCCGTCGTCTCGAGGGCCAGCGTGACTTCGCCGCCGGACGCGCTGGCCTGAACGGCGTTCAAGGCGAGATTGATCAGCACGTGCTGGAGTTCGGCGTCGGACGCACGGACGTGAATATCCCCCACGTCGACGATCGTCTCGATTTTCACGGAATGCGCGCGCGCCGTGGGTTCGATGAGGCGCGCCACAGCCACCACGGTCTCGCGCAGATCCACCAGGTCGTCTGCGGCCGTCTGCCCCCGCGACAGCCGCAGGAAGTGCTGCGTGATACGGCGGCACCGCAGGATTTGCTCGCGCGCGAGGCCGGCGTTGTCCTCGATGCGGTCCCGATCGAGCGGCCGGCCGTCGGTGCCCATCGCGTCACGGAGGATGCCCTCCACACACGTCAGGGTGGTGGCCAGGGGCGTGTTCAGTTCGTGGGAGAACCCAGACGCCAGCATGCCGAGCGACGCCAGCCGGTGGGACTCCGACAGCCGGGTCTCGGCCGCGCGACGCTCCGTGATGTCGCGCCACACTTCGACCACGTACGCCGGCGTCCCGGACGGCCCGCCGATCGGCGACGCATGAACTTCCTCGACGCGCGTGGTCCCGTCCGCGCCGGGGCGCTCGCAAATCCGCACCTGCCGCTTGTGCGACTGCAGGCACGCGATGGTCGGGCAGTCAGTCGCCGTGCAAATCGTTCCGGCAAGGCTGCCGCACGCGCACCCCACCGCCTCCTCCCGCGCCGTTCCCAGCCGCGCCAGGAACGCGTCATTGGCCGCAATCACCTTCCGGTCCGGATCCAGGACGACGATACCGTCGTCGATGCTGTTGATGATCGTCTCCAGCCGGCGCTGCTGGCCGTGGACCTGATCGAGCAGTCCGGTCATCGAGTCGGCCATCGTGTTGAACTCGCGCGCCAGCCACGAAATCGTGTCGGAGCCTTCGGCCGGCACGCGCCGCTCCAGATCGCCATGCGCGATCATCCTGGCCGTGGTCTCGAATCGCTTGAGGCGCCGGAGGAGCACGACACGGACGACGAGCGCAATCCCGGCAATCAGCAAGAGGGCGATTGCGCCGGAGCCGGCCACGAGCGTTCGCAGGTCGCGGTCCATGCCCGCCATGATGGTGGCCGTGTTGACGTCGAAGATCAGGATGCCATTGCTGACGAAGCTCGGATCGTGGCACGCCTGGCACGCCGGCTTGTTCCGCACGGGAATCACCGTCCGGAGCATCGTGCCGTTTCCGCCCTCGATTACGCGGCTCACGCCGCGCTCAGCGGCCGGAAACTTGTGACACGCCTGGCAGGTGGGCGAGTCGAGTGAAATCGCCGTGTCCGGCAGCCCGGGCGCGCTCGAGTACTTCACGACACCCTGCCGGTCGAGGAGCATCACCGTCTCGACCTGCGGCTGGCGGCCGAATGTCTCGATCATCCGGCCGATCAGGCTGCGATCGTTCTCGATCATCTGGTGTTCGAGCGCCGCCAGAATCAGTTCTCCCTGGGCGAGTGCCGTGCCCTGCGCCGCCTCGAGGAGGGTGCGGGAGTGTCGGAGGGAGTAGAGATACGCGCCTGCCGCGCTCGCTGCTGTCACGGCCACCGTGATGCCCACCGCCAGACCGACCGTGGTGCTCGTCAAGCTCGGAATCCACCGGCGCAATGACATGAAGGATCCTGGCCGCCCCTGGTGCACGTATGGCCGGTCTTTCACAAGGCGCAACGTCTTGGCCCGGTGCCGCGGCCGATCGACCCCAAGGGAGCTACGGCATACTGGCAGACGGACCTGAGCTCGTCAACGTCTTCTCTGCCGAAATGTCAGGTGCGCGCCTGCCATTCAGTCAGGTGCCGCCGCCCTGCCGCGTGTGATCGACGGAACTCCTGAGGGATTCCTGCCGGCGAGCCTGGCACCAAACCTGCTGTGTCGTTGGCCAGGCACCGAAGCCAGGAGGAGACACCCGATGGAAATGCTGCTGATGGCAATTGCGATGACCTTGATGGGCATAGTCGTAAGCGGGGTACTGTTTGCTGCCGCCACAAATGAGGACAGTCCGGCCGAAGGCGCGGCTGAAGCCCTCCAGCCGGCGTCGTCAGAGTTCTTCGCGGAAGGACGGCCAAGGTTGGCCAGCCCGCCGGTCTCGGTCGAAGTGTTGCTGCTGCAGATCGAGGGGCACGTGCGGATGGAGCAGGCGGCGGCGGAGTCCTTCCATGCCAGTCCGACTGTCGAGGCGCTCCACACACCCACGCTGTCGCCACTCGTCCACTGAGGAGGCCGTCATGGCTGTCACCGAACTGTTCCAGAATCTTCCATCACGCGACGTCGAGCACTTGCTGGGCACCGCGAAGCACATCACGCTGCCCCGTGGCGCCGTGCTCTTTGCGCTCGGCGACACGGCCGACAGCCTCTACATTGTCGAACGCGGCCATCTGGCGCTGACCCTGCCGATGAAGGTGTTGGGCCGCGAAGAGAACATCCTGATCGAGCAACGGCACGCTGGACAGGCCCTGGGCTGGTCGGCCCTGATCCCCCCGCACAAGTTCACGCTCACGGCCACGGCGCCGTTCGACGCGGAGGTGCTGGCTCTGGAGCGGCAGGTGATGCTGGACTACTTCCAGAGCGAGCCCGAAGCCGGGTATGTCGTCGCGCGCAATGTCGCCGAGATTGTCGGCCAGCGCCTCCAGGTGTTTCAGGTCATGTGGCTGCGCGAGATGCAGCGTGTCGTCGAAGCACACACCGGACGGACCGCGATCGCCAGCTGACGACGGCCGCAGACCCTCGTCGGACTCGCGTGTCGTTTGCATCGAGCGGAGCTCCGAAGCCCCCGGGGGAAGCATCGAGATTGCGAGCTGCCAGCCTGGACACGTGAGTGCAACGAATTGATTAGTCCCGCGGTTGGAGCTAGGCTGTGCCCTTAGCGTTGGTGGTACCACACCCGCCCGCGAGGGAGACGTAATCAGTCATGGCCGAATTGCACACACCGAAGCCCGCTGCCCCTGCCGTCACACCTGGGTCCGAGGGCCCGACTCGTCGCGAGTTCGTGGCCACCGGCGCGATCGCCGCGGCCGCATTCATGATTGTGCCGCGGCACGTCCTGGGTCAGGGGCTCACCCCGCCAAGCGATCGGCTCAATATTGCCGTCGTCGGCATCAACGGCATGGGAGCCGCCAACGCTCAAGCGGTGATGAGCGAGAACATCGTCGCCATCTGCGACGTGGACAGGAACCTGCTCGATGGCCGTCTGGAGGCCTGGCGCAGTTCACTGGCGCCGCGACCCGCGCCCGCGGCCCGCACCGGAGGCGGGGGCGGCGGCAGGCGCCCCGCCCCCGAACCGCCGCCGACGCTCGCCTGGGACGAGTTCGGTCCGTCTCAACTCCAGCAGAAGGCGGACCAGCAGTGGAGCCAGACGCCCGGTGACGAGCGTCTGAGGGGTTTCATCGAGGAGCAGGTTCCCCGCCTCAAGCGCTACGAGGACTATCGCGAGATGCTGGCCCGGCAGACCGATCTCGACGCGGTCATTGTCGCCACGCCCGATCACATGCACGCGCCGATTGCCTCAGCCGCGATGGCGGCGGGCAAACACGTGTATGTGCAGAAGCCGATGTGCTGGTCCGTGGCCGAAGCGCGCCACCTGGCGAAACAGGCGGCAGACAATCCGAAACTCGTCACGCAGATGGGCAACCAGGGCCATTCGACGGACGATGCCCGGCGCGGACAGGATTATCTGGCCTCCGGCGTGCTGGGCGACATCACGGAAGTGCACGTGTGGACGAACCGCCCTCTGGCCTATTGGCCTCAGGGCATTCCCCGACCGGGCAAGTTTGACGGCGACTGGAAGTCGCTCGGCTGGGGCAACAGCGGCGTCATGCGGAGGCTGGCCGACTCGTTCACTCGCAGGGTGAACGACCATGTGCCCGCCGGACTGCGCTGGGACCTGTTCCTTGGTGCGGCGCCCGATGTCGAGTACCACCCCATCTACCATCCGTTCAACTGGCGCGGATGGGTGGATTGGGGCCAGGGGGCGCTGGGCGACATGGGAGCCCATCTGGTGGACCATCCGGTGTGGGGCCTGAAGCTTGGCGACCCGACGTCGATCGAAACGGTCTCGACACCCTTCAACGGTCTGAGTTATCCGAACGCGACGACCACCTACTACCAGTTCCAGGCGCGTGACGGTATGCCGCCGATGAAACTCACCTGGTATGACGGCGGCTTCATGCCGCAGCGACCATTCGAGATGGGCGACGTGAAGCTCGAAGCGGGCGGCGGCGTGTTGTACGTCGGCACCAAGGGCAAGATGCTCCAGGACAACACCGGGGCGCGACCGCGGCTGCTGCCGGTCGAACTCCACAACAGTGTCGGCGCCCCGGCGGAGCGCATGCCGCGGGTTCCGAATCAGGCGCACGAAATGAACTGGGTCAATGCCATCAAGGGCACCGATACCATTTCCTGCCCCTTTTCCTATGCCGCCCACCTGACGGAGATCATGCTTCTGGGCGTGGCGGCGCTGCGGGCCGGCACCCGATTGGAGTACGACGGCCCCAACATGCGTGTCATCAATTCGGTGGCCGCCAACGACTTCCTGACGCGAACCTACCGGCGAGGTTTTGACCTGTCCTGATCGACCCGGCCGTTTCCGTCAGAACTGGAAGTAGATGAAGTCGAGGGACTGGCGACTCCGGAAGACCAGAATGATCGCCACGGCGACGCCGGCAAGAGCCGCGCGGCCCACGAAGGCACCAAAGGACCGCTGATCCATCGCCAACCCGCGATGCGCGAGCGCCGGCTGTACCCACTCGGCCCAGACGCTGTCGATCCAGAGGGGCAGCGAGTACACCAGGGCCAGCAGGAACAGGTATCCGCCAATCTGCCAGTCGACCGCACTCTGCCCGAACGGCGACAACGTCAGTCCCCTCCACAGGAAAACCGGATCGGCCTCGCGGAACATGAGCCATCCCACAAGCGCGAGGACAAACATGCCGACGACCCGGAAAGGCACCAGCGCGGTCCGCAGCATCGGCGCGAGCGTGACGCGCGGCAGCAACCGGCCCATCACGACCAGCACACCGTGATAGAAGCCCCACAGGACGAAGTTCCAGCTGGCGCCATGCCACAGGCCGGACACGACGAACGTGATCATGATGTTGCCAGCCGTCCGCCAGCGGCCGGCTCTGGATCCACCCAGGGGAATGAACACGTAATCGCGAAACCAGCTCGACAGCGAGATGTGCCATCGATGCCAGAAGTCCGCCGGCCCGGTCGCCAGATACGGGTGGCGAAAATTGCGCATGAGTGAGAATCCGAAACATCGGGCCACGCCGCGTGCGATGTCGGTATACGCCGAGAAGTCCGCGTAGATTTGAATGGCGAACGCAAACACGCCGGCCCACAGCACCGCAAATCCCGGTGCATTCAGCGAGAAGACCTTATCGGCGATCAGGCCCACGTTGTCGGCAATGACGACC
>JAHEFO010000337.1 GCA_024640135.1 Acidobacteriota bacterium | reverse complement strand
GACGGTGCACTTCCGGTCGCTCAGCGAGCCGTCACGCGTGGGTGTGCTGGAACAGAACTACGAGTACGACCTGCTCGAACCCGAGAAACTCCTGCGCAAGTACGTCGGCCGCGACGTCACACTCGTCCGCAACCGGCAGGAGGGCGGCACCACGGTCGAAGACACGGTTCAGGCGCGCCTTCTGAGCTTCAATAATGGGCCTATCTGGCAGATCGGCGGCGAGATCGTCACGGGCCTCTACGCCACGCAGTACAAGTTTCCGGAACTGCCCGACAACCTCTACTCACGGCCCACCCTCATCTGGACGCTCGACAACCAGGGCGGCGTCAACCACCGGGTCGAAGCGTCGTACCTGGCCGGCGGGATGGCCTGGAACGCCGACTACGTGCTGACCGTGGCGCGTGACGAGAGAGCGGCGGACCTCGACGGATGGGTCACGCTCAAGAACGGCAGCGGCACCTCGTTCAAGAACGCCTCGCTCCAGCTCGTGGCCGGGGACCTCAACCGCGTGGTTCCCGGAGTCGCCGGCAGGATGGCCGATGCGAAAAGAGCCGTGCAGGAACTGGCCGCGGCGTCGATGGAGCAGGAGGCGTTTTCCGACTACCACCTCTACACGCTGGCCCGCCGCACGACGATCAACAACAACCAGACCAAACAGGTGAGCATGCTCGGTGCCACCGGCTTTCCGGTACGCAAGCGCTACGTTGTCGATGGCCAGGCCATGTACTACCGCAACGCGCAGCATCCGGGTTCGCCGCTCCGGGACCACGTGCAGGTGTACTACCAGTTGAAGAACGACGAAACGTCCGGCCTGGGGATGCCGCTGCCGTCGGGCACCGTCCGCGTCTACCAGTCAGACTCCAAGGGTTCCCTCCAGTTCGTCGGTGAGGATCGCATCGACCACACCCCCAAAGACGAAACCGTGAACCTCAAGATCGGCAACGCGTTCGACATCGTCTGTGAACGGAAGCAGACCGACTTCCAGAAGATCGCCTCCAACGTCTATGAGATGGAGTTCGAGATCACGCTGCGCAACCACAAGACGACACCGGTCACGATGGAGGTGAACGAGCCCATCGGCGGCACGTGGCAGATGCTACAGGCGACGCATCGGTGGACCAAAACCGCCGCGTGGGCGGCGCAGTTCACGGTGCCAGTGGCGGTCGATGGCACGTCGGTACTCCGCTATCGCGTACGGGTCACGTACTGACCGTGCAGTTGATGTGAGTGGCGGGCGCCGGCCGGCCGGACCGGCGGTCGCCCGCTCCTCACCGCCATCCTCGAGGGACCTTCATATGACGATCGAACGGGCGGCCATCAGCGGTTGCGCCAGCGCTGAGTCGCCGGAGACCTTCAAGGCGTTGCCGGCCTCGGTCTCACTCAAACCGTTGAACAACAGGCGCCACGCCGCGTCGTCCGTCAGCGCGACACGAGTCGTTGGCGCAGCAGTGGACCCGGTGAACAACCGCCACGCGCCATCAGCGTATTCCAGTGTGAATGTGCCGCCGGCGTCCCCGGACACGTCGAGAGTGACCGTATCGCCGTCGCGTCCCGCCTGGGCGCGATAGGCGTGCGGCAGACCTCGCAGCGCGATAAGCAGCGTCGCATGAAGCCACGCCGATTCGGCCATCGGCGCCGCGCCGGCACTCTCCCGAATCTGCATCTGATGGTGCCACTGCTCCGTGAACTCCCGACCGGTGTCAAACCAGCCGGCCGATACCATCTCGCCGGCCCACGACACGCCGAACAACCCGGGCGCATCGACCGGCATCGATTCAAAGAACTCCGACAATTCCCTGCCCACAGATTCGTACCAGCCCGACAGTTGACGTGGGCTGACCCGCCGGCAGGCGTTCACCCAGTCGGCGTTACTCAGATTGATGAAACGGGCGAAATCGCGATCGTTGGCGATCGGGAACGGTGGCGGCGGCGGGTCGAGACCGTCCCGATGGAACGACAGGCGCCGCATGGCAACGTCGATCAAGTGCGCAACGACGTCCCGCACGGCCCATGAACCCACCGCCGTTCGCGTCCAGGCCTCGGCGCTGAGCTCGTGGAGCAGGACTGACAGGCTTGTCGTCACGGGACGGAAGAGGAAACGAGTATCGGTGGGGGGAAGGGGCGTGAGAGGCACGGTCAGCAGTGTATCCCGGCGGCATCGGGCCAAAAACCACACGAAAAGTGCATCGGATGGGGTCGTGGGAACCAAACCTGACAGCCTGACGTCTATATCCGTTACGGATGCAACCGACACCGATACCACCGGGCCGACAACCTGGCATCGTGACCAGACGACTGTTGACTCGTCTGTACCCCCGGAGCCTGGGTGCCACCGGCGCTGAGCTTGCGGGTTTCTGGCGGGAATCGGTGACCGACGCCTGGCGTACCCGGGGCCTGATTGGACTCTTGGCGGCCATGCGGCTACTGGTGGTCGACCTCATCTCGGCCTGGTTCGCAAGAAGCCGTCCCGTTTCACCCCCTGAGCCTGAACGCACTGGAGATTCCTGGATGCTGACCTGGTGGCATGACCTGAAGTACTCGTTCACGTCGCTCATGCGACGACCGGCGCTGACCGCGACGTCGGTCTTGTCACTGGCGATCGGCCTGGGCGGCGCCCTGGCAATCTTCGCGGCGGCGAACGCCGTGCTCTTCCGGCCGCTGCCGTTTTCGGCCCCTGACGGCCTGGTCTCTGTCGAAGCGATGGTGCAACGCGACACTCTGGAAGCTCGCGCGTTTTCGGTGCCCGATTTTCTGGACTATCGCGACGGCGTGTCTTCGGTCATCCCGCTGCTGTCGGCATGGAACCCAACGACGACGACGCTGCGGTCCGGCGGACCGGGCCTTCGCGTGTCTGGTGAGATGGTCAGCAGCAACTACTTCGAGTTGCTCGGTGTCTCTCCCATTCTCGGCGGAACGCTGCCGAGCCGGGAGCGGACCGACGACGCGCCGGCACTGATGATCGGCGAGGGGATCTGGGAACGGCAATTCGCGCGCGACCCGGATGTCATCGGACGCACGGTGCTGGTTGACGAGGAGCCCTTTGTCATTGTCGGAGTACTGCCGGCATCCTTCGGCGGCATCAGCGATGTCGCCGAGACGTGGATGCCGTTCGCGCCGCCCTTGATACCGGAAAACCGATGGGACAACCGCGGCAGTCGATGGGCCCTCGCGCTTGGCCGCCTGGCCGATGGCGTCAGTGTCGAGACGGCCGACGCCGCGATGAAGTCCATTGCGATGCGGCTGTCGCTGGACTATCCCGGCACCAACGCCAACTACACGGCACGCGTCAGACCGCTGCGCGACACCCTGTACGGCGATGTCCGGGGGCAACTGATTCTCCTGCTCGCCGGCGTCGGCGTCGTGCTGTTCATGACGTGCGTGAACGTCGCCAATCTGCTGGTGGCGCGTCTGAGTGCTCGTCAGTACGAGTTCGCTGTCCGCGCGTCGCTCGGGGCTACTCGACGCCGCCTGGTGTCGCTGGCCGCCGCGGACGGCTTGGTGCTTGCGCTCAGCGGCGCGCTCGTTGGCACGCCACTGACGTCGTGGCTGGTTCGGGTCCTGCGCCGGCTCAACCCGGCGGCGCTTCCCGCCTTCGCGGAGCCGTCGGTGACCGGGCCGGTGGTCGCCGCGGGCGTGGTCCTGACGCTGGCC
>JAHEFO010000108.1 GCA_024640135.1 Acidobacteriota bacterium | reverse complement strand
CCGACAGCCACGGTGCGCGGCTCCTGCGGGTTGATCCAAATCGCGTGGTAATCACCGTGACCGGTCCCGTTGAGGCGCTGCCAGGTCTTGCCCCCGTCTTCGGACATCTGCGCGCTCGCGCCGCCCTGGAACAGCTTCTGGTCGTTGGTCGGGTCGACGCGAATCTGGCTGTAGTAGATCGGCCGGTTGTTCACATTCGTCAGGAACGTCCACGTCTTGCCGCCGTCGTCGGTGCGCCAGACGCCGCTCCGGTTCGGACCGCCGTTCTGCGTGCGGGCCGAGTCTCCGCTGTTGCCGGCAAGACCGTCATCACCGACACCGACCTGAATACCGCCCTCGGCGCCGACTTCAGCGATCATGTACATCGTTGAAGGCCGCGATCGGTAGATCGACAGGCCGATTCGACCGATGATGCCGTCAGGCGGCGCAGGAAACCCGCCGCCGGAAAGCTTCGTCCAGGACTCGCCAGCGTCGGTGGACTTCCAGACGCCGCTGCCCGGCCCACCACCGTTCACGCCCCACCAGGTCCGCCGGCGCTGATACGACGCGGCGTAGACGGTTCTTGGGTTTGCGGGATCGATCTGAACCTCGGTGAAGCCCGTGTCCGCATCGATGAACTTGGCCATTTTCCAGGTCTTGCCGCCGTCACTCGACTTGTAGAGTCCGCGGTCCGCGTTCGGTCCGAAGAGGTGG
Organism: Acidobacteriota bacterium; assembly: GCA_024640135.1. GTDB lineage: Bacteria > Acidobacteriota > Vicinamibacteria > Vicinamibacterales > SCN-69-37 > SYFT01. Next base: position 12,209 of record JAHEFO010000108.1, on the reverse strand, counting down.
CCGACAGCAGCCACGTACACGACATTCGGGTTGGTCGGGTCCACCGCGATGCGCCCGATCGACTGCGTCGCCTCGAGCCCCATATGTGTCCAGGTCGCTCCGCCGTCCTTGGTGCCGTAGACGCCGTTGCCTATCGTCGAACTCTGCCGGTTGTTCGGCTCACCGGTGCCCACATAGACCACATTGGGATCGCTGGGCGCGATCGCGATGTCGCCGATCGAGGAAACGGGCATTTCGTCGAACATCGACGTCCAGTGCGTTCCGGCATCAGTGGTCTTCCAGACCCCGCCTGTGGCGAAGCCGAGGTACATCGTCATCGGATCCTTCTCGGCGCCCTCGATATCGTCGAGCCGTCCCGACATGGTGGCCGGTCCGATTGACCGGAACTGGAAGCCACGCAGCATCGGATCGTCCGAGGCATTGACGGCGGTGGGCGGCGGCTGGCCTCCGGGCCCCTGGGCAGGGAGCGCCACACCTAGAAAGAGGCCTGCGGCCGCCACCGCGAACAATCGGCGGAGAGTCTTGCGCTGGACGTTCATTGGTCCATCCTTTCGAGCGGGTTGAATCGGGCAGACCACTGGACTAGTGGCCTGTCATCTGAACGACGGAAGGGGGTCCGGCGTTTACAGCACGCTGCGGGCCTCTGCAGGCACGGCTTCACATCACGGCCGACCACTTCGCCGACTGCGAGAGCCGGCTCCTCGCGGCCTCAGAGGCGAAGAACCGGGTGAGTCCGCAGGAGTGACAGACCACCACCCGGAACTTCTCCGCGCCGGTCCAGGTCCCGAGCCCGGGCAGGTAGTTGGGCGCATAGCCGCCACCGGCGCTGACGGGCTGGCTCTTGGACAATTCTCCACTTCCGCAATTGGGGCAGGGTTTGATCGTCTCCATAGGCGACATTATCGCAGGGCCGCCCGGCCTGGACGTGGGCGGGAAGGCCTACGAATACCTGACGGCCTGATGCTCAGGCAGGTAGAACGCCGGGAGCAGCCGGTCAATGCGAACCAGGCCCTCGCGCGTGACGACGACGCCGTCGGCGGAGGTCTCGAACCAGCCGGACCGGTGCCCCAAGGCGAGCGGCTCGGCGAAGAAGTCCAGGATCTCGACGCCGAACTTCGTGCGGAACGCGGCGCTGCTGACGCTGCCGATCTTCAGCTGGAGCACGAATTCCCGAACCATCCGCTCCGTGTCGTCCAGGGCGTAGGCCCGCCACAACGGCAAGTCGCCGCGCGCGCGCGCCTCCAGATAGGTGCGCAGCGACGCCAGATTCTGCTGATTGATGCCGCCCAGGTGCGAGAAGGCCGAGGTGCCGATGCCAAGCAAATCAGCGCCGCCGTACTGTGCATCCTGATAGTGGAACCGGTGTCGATCAGGATCGCGGACGGCCGTATACGCGCTGCGCACGCTGTACCCCGCCGCCTCGAGCCGTGACATCGCCGCCTGCAGCCGCGCGTGTTTGACGTCCCATGACGCCGGGTGCACGTCGGCCCCGCCGGCCTCCATGGCGTGGTACAGAGGCGTGTTCAGCGGAATCTCAAGTTGATAGGTCGTGATGCTCTCAGGCTGCAGCCCGATCACCCTATCGAGGCTCCCGAAGAACGACTCTTCGGTTTCTCCAACAAGCCCCACGATTAGATCCAGGTTCACCACCTCAAAACCAACCCGCCGGATCATCGCGTACGCTCGCTCGACATCGGCCACCAGATGGACGCGGCCGTTGGCCTCGAGGACGCGATCGTCCATCTGCTGGATGCCGACGCTGATCCGGGTGACCCCGGAATCGCGCAGCAGACGAAGCTTGTCCTCCGTCACACTCCTGGGAGCGCACTCGAACGTCACCTCGCGGGCCCGCGCCCAGTCAGAATGACGCTGGAGCCCCTCCATCAGCGATCGGAGGCGGGTCATCGAGAGAATCGACGGCGTACCGCCACCGAAGTAGACGAAGTCGAGGGGTCGTCCGTCCAAGGCCGGCGTCCGGCTGTAGAGCGAGAGTTCGCCGATCATGCCTTCAAGGTAGGTATCGACCTCGCCGAATCGGTCCTCGTGTGACAGGTAATAACAGTAGTGACAACGCTCGACGCAGAATGGAATGTGTACATACAGGCCCAGCGGAGGCGCCAAACCGGCCGGCGGCTGGCCAAGCCACCGGCGAAACGGCGCTTCCCCTTCAGGCGTCCAGCAGGAGAAGGGCGGGTACGTCGAGACGAAGTAGTTGCCGACGTCCGGCTCAGGCCGGTCGAACACGGTCGTACACTGCCGTATCGTCTCCGCAGGCATGGGGTCGGTCACGATTCTGCTTCCATGGATTGAACAATCCCCCGCACGTCCTGCTCGGTCAGCACACGCTGGGAGTGCTTGGCGGCCTCGAGCACCGCGGCGACGGTCCGTGGATCGTCGTCAATGCCGTGAGCCTGCAGAAAATGCACCACATTCGACGCTCCCGAGAGAGGACCGACCTCGATCTCCTGCCGGCGGCCCAGCCAACTGGCCGGCACGCTCGAATAGACCCGGTCGGCCAGCCACGCGTCACCCTGTTGCTGCGCCTTGATGACCGCCGCGGCGTGGACACCTGCGGCGGTGCGAAACGCGTCGCGTCCCACGATCGGCTGGCTCGGCGGAATTGCGACGCCCAGGGCGTCCGCCACGAGTGCCACGTAGTCCGGCAGCGGCGACAAATCGCGATGCCCGACGCCAAGCAGCTCGAGATTCACGAGTATCTGCTCTGTTGCCGTGTTGCCCACCCGCTCGCCGATGCCAAGCGCCGTGCCGTGCAGCCGCGTCGCGCCCGCTTCCATCGCCGCCAGCGTATTCGCCAGGCCCAGACCGCGGTCCCGGTGTCCGTGCCAGTCGATCTCGACGTGGGCTCCAAGTCGCTCGATGGCCGACTTGGCCCATTCGACCAGATTGGCCACCCCCACGGGCACTGCGGCGCCCGCCGTATCACACAGGCACAGGCGCGACGCACCAGCACCGACCGCCGCGCCAATCAGGACGCGGAGATCATCGGGGTGGGATCGGACCGTGTCCTCGGTAATGAACGTGACGGACAGCCCCTCGCTCACCGCGAGCCGGACTGCCGCCTCGCTTCGCGCCGCCATCTCCTGGATGTCCCACGATTCCGCATACTGGCGAATGGGACTGCTGCCGATGAACAGGCAGGCTTCGATCGCATGCCCGGTCCGGTGCGCCACTTCAACAATCGCGCGCACATCGCTCTCAACTGTCCGCCCGCCGCAGTTTGGCCGCAGGGCCAGGTGTTCATCAGCGATGGTCCGGGCAAGGGCCACCACATCAGCCATCTGTCTGGGACCAGCGCCCGGCAGGCCCAGACTCGCGCAGTCAATCCGCAGGGCGTCCATCAGCCGGACGATGCGAATCTTCGTTTCGACTGGAGGATCCGCGACGGACGGACTCTGCAGACCGTCGCGGAGGGTCTCATCGTTCACCATCACGCCCGCCGGTGGCACGAACGTGTGAGGCCCGAACGTGGACCAGTCGAAGACGAGTGGGGCCACGCCCACTACTTCTCCGTGACGACTGCCCCTTCGCCCTTGATCTCGACGCTCTCCTTGGGCCCCTTGACCGTCTTCGGATCGAAGGTTGTCTTCATCTCGCGCGCCAATTCCTCGCCCTGCGCAATCTGCTCGGCTTCGCTGAGCATGGCAACGGTCAAGACGCCCTCGACCTTGGCGTTCATGCCCTTGACGGACATCGGGAACACGATGACGCCATCTTCGACCTTGAAGCGAATCGTCTGCCCCTCCTTGTCGCCCCCGATCGCGAGCCAGCAGCCCATATCGGCGCAGACGTCAACGATGGGCCCTTGCACGAGCACGCGCTTGCCGTTGAACTTGTCAGGAGTCGCGTAGATGTCGGATACCTTGGTGACCTCGGTGAGCGTGAGCGCCGTGCCGAATGTCTTGTCCTGAGTCTCTTCCTTGGCCACGAGGCCGGCGGCGCATAGCAGGAGCGCCAACGCCGTCACTGTGATTCGTTGCATGCTGAACAACCTCCAATCTTTGAAGAATAGCATCTCCTGAGTCTCGCTGGGTCCTTGACGCGAGGCCGCGCCATGGTGCCATTCTCCTGGTTCAATCGGATACGCTGGTGCTCTGGCGCCCCGGCACGTGAGACTCGAGCGCCCACCACGAAGGCTTATGGAGCAACTGACATCAACTGCCGGCGAATCGATGTCCACAGAAGACGTGGAGACGGCCGCCGTCGTGTTCGATCAGGTCTCGTTCGCCTTTGACGATCATGTCGTCCTCCGCGATCTCAGTCTGACTGTCCCGAAGGGCAGCATGTGCATTCTGCTCGGTGCCAGCGGCGCCGGGAAATCCGTCATGCTCAAGCTCGTACTCGGGTTGATGCGGCCCGACGCAGGCACGATCCTGGTGAACGGCCATCACGTCGACCGCATGTCCGAGCCTGATCTCCTGCGGATGCGGGGCGACATCGGCATGCTGTTTCAGGAAAACGCGTTGTTCGACTCACTGACGGTCGCTGAGAACGTAGGCTACCGCCTGTACGAAGAGACCGACATGCCCTCTGACCAGGTAGGCGACCGTATCGCAGAAGTGCTGGGATTCGTCGGACTGGCTGAATACGCCGACCGCATGCCCTCGGAACTGTCGGGCGGCCAACGGCGTCGCGTCGCCATCGCACGCGCAATGGCCGCCAAGCCCGGCATCCTGCTGTTCGACGATCCGACGACGGGTCTCGATCCAATCACCGCGACGACAGTTGACGACGAGATCGTCAAGCTGCGAGATCTCGAACAGGTGACTTCGATTCTCGTGACGCATCAAACGCGGGACGCGCACTACGTCTCCACGCACAAAGCGGTCAAGACGGACGGCCGTCTGCACATCCTCGAGGCGACGGAGGAACGCGCCAGGTTCATGGTGCTCCACGAGGGCAGGATCTACTTCGAAGGAAGCTGGGCGGAACTGCAGGCCTCGGGCGACGCCTACCTGCGCGAGATGTTGTTCCTGGCGCTCCCGCCCTGGTAGGACCAGGAACCAGGCCACGGGCGGCGAAGTTCCTCATCAATTTCGGCGGCGTCCACAACGGTCTCATCGAAGTCTCACCGACCGTCGCTCGCAGCGTGTCGCCGAACTGACGCCGCAGGCGATGGACCGCCACCAACGTCCCTATCGGAACGCGCGCCGTGACACGCGCTCTCGCGAGCCCCCGCACACTGAACGATGGGCGCCCGCCCGAACCGCTACCGCACCATTGGCAGCCCCCACCGGTTCGGCCGCTGGAAAACCGGCGAATGCGGGGAAATTCCACCAGGAGCCAGGAAACGGCATCTCGCAGTGGTCAAATGGTCGCCATCAACGCGGTGTTCGTCCAGCAAGCTTCTTGCACCCGCATGTCCGTATGGCCCGACCGGCTCAGGTGACCGTCATCGTGTCCGCTCTCCTGCTGGCTGTTGGCGCAGAAGGCTGCCATAGTCCATCGAATCCGACAACACTCCCCTGCCAGTACACTGTTTCACCTGCGGCGATCGTGGCGCAGGCCGACGGTGCCCTGTGGTCCGTGACCGTCACGACCGCACCAACATGCTCCTGGACCGCCGTTGCCGATCGCGAGTGGATCACGATCAGCAACAACTCCGGCAAGGGGAGCGCCACAGTGACGGTCGTTGTCGCGGCCAACCCCGCCACGATGGGTCGGACGGGAGCGGTGGCCCTCGCCGGCCGGACGATCTCAGTCGAGCAGGCCGGTCAACCGGCCTGCGAACTGGCCCTGAGTCCGGACCGGCTGACACTGGGGCCCAACGAAGCAACGGGAATCCTCACAGTCACCACGCAAGCCTACTGCGCATGGTCCGTCTCGACGAGCGCGGCCTGGATCAGGGTGACGGACGGCCGCTCCGGTCAAGGTCCCGGAACCATCACGTATCTGGCAGAGCGGAATGCGACGACCGTTGACCGTTCCGGCGAGCTCACGGTGAATGAGCAAGTGGTCGCAGTGACCCAGGAGGGCGATCTCGGGCTGTGCACCTACAGCGTGGCGCCGGTGGAATTCCGTCCGTGCCTGACTCCGCCCACCCTCAGTGCCTCGCTCGAGACACAAGACGCCTGTCCCTGGACGATCAGTCCCAATGCATCATGGATCTCGATGGAATCGGCAGCGACCGGCACGGGGACGGCATCGATCAGGCTTTCGGTCTCACCGAACTACGAGGCTCCTCGACAGGGTGTTGTCGAAGTCCGCTGGCCCACGCCGACAGCCGGGCAAAACCTGCACGTCCTGCAGGCAGGCTGCCTGTACGGTGTGAGCCCTTCGACACTGACCATAGGACCGGATGGCGGAACGCTTCGGTTCGATGTGTACCAGCAAACCGATCCGGTCTCGTGCGGTGGTCCGCTCCAGGATGCGTGCGTCTGGACCGCCGTCCCGGACGTGTCGTGGCTCGTCGTCGTGACCGCGATGCCGTCGAAGGGCGATGGCCGCGTCACGTTGACGGTCGATCGCAACACTGGTGCATCGCGCACGGCGACTGTCCGAGTCCTGGATCGCGCGGTCTTCGTGACTCAAGGCGGCACGGCACCCTTCGGCTCAAGTGGACCGGGGCTTTGGGCGGCATGTCTGCTGAGGTCCTGCAAGGCAGGCTCACGGGAACCATGACGCAGGAGCGACATCCTGTCGGGCGTCAAGTCCGTGACTGGAGGGATTGACGCGAGCGGCCGGGCCGGGTTCTCATCTTGCCATGTTCATGACACGCAGAGCGTTCACCCTCCGCGCGCTTGCCACCGCCGCCGCGGCGGGCTTGCCGGCACAGTGGCCGGTTCTTGAGGCGTTCGATTCTGCCGGTCCGCGCGTCCAACGGTCGGGCAATCCGATCCTGCCCGGCTGGTATGCCGACCCGGAAGCGCGCGTGTTTCCTGGTGCCGATGGCCATCCGGCGTACTGGATCTACCCGACCTATTCTGCGCCGTACGACGAGCAGCTCTATCTCGACGCGTTTTCGTCGACCGATCTCATCACATGGGCAAAGCATCCGCGCGTGCTGGACGCCGCCAACATCGAGTGGGCGCGGCGCGCGATCTGGGCGCCGTCGATTCTCCACAAGGGTGGCTGGTACTACCTGTTCTTCAGCGCCAACGACATCCAGAACAATGATCAGCTCGGCGGCATTGGCGTGGCGCGCGCCAGGCAGCCCGCAGGGCCGTTTGAAGATCACCTCAACCGGCCACTCGTGGACAGATTCCACAACGGTGCCCAACCCATCGATCCGTTTGTCTTCGAGGATTCCAATGACGACGTGTACTTGATCTACGGCGGATGGCGCCACTGCAATATCGCGAAGCTGAACGCGGACATCACGGGGTTCGTGCCGTTTGCCGACGGCTCGGCATTCAGGGAGATCACGCCGCAGGGGTACGTCGAGGGTTCGTGGATGTTCGTCCGGAACGGCAAGTACTATTTCATGTGGTCCGAGGGCGGCTGGACCGGCCCCAACTACGCCGTGGCGTATGCGGTGGGCGCATCGCCACTGGGGCCGTTCGAGCGAGCGGGCAAGATCCTCCAGCAGGACCCGGCGGTGGCCACCGGCGCAGGCCATCACTCGGTGTTGCGCGCGCCCGTGTCCGGCAAATACTACATCGTCTACCACCGGCGTCCACTGGGCGAAACCGACCGCAATCACCGGGTCGTCTGCATCGATGAACTTCGCTTCGACGCAAGCGGCGGAATCGAGCCGGTGGTAATCACCACGACTGGTGTCACGGTCGACCCGTCGGGATAAGCAAGCGGCCTACTCGACCGTGACCGCCGTCCCGCTCACGCTCACCATCAGCATGCTGCCGCCGCCGACGGTCTCATAATCAAGGTCAACGCCGATAACCGCATTGGCACCGAGCTCAAGTGCCGCCTGATCCGCTTCCTCGAGCGCGATTTTTCGCGCCTTCCGCAGTTCGCCCTCGTAGGCCGCAGACCTGCCGCCGACGATGTCACGGATCCCCGCGAACAGATCTTTGAAAATATTCGCGCCAAGAATGGCCTCGCCGGTCACGATGCCGTGATACTTGACGATTCGTTTGCCTTCGATCGAATGCGTCGTGGTCGAAATCATACCTGCAGCCATGGCTCCTCCTGTTGGCGGACCTGCCGCCGCCTCAAGCCTGCCGATCCTATCGCGACGGCCGTCGACGGATCCAATCAGACGACACTTCGCCCATCCATTCGCGTGTGGCGCCACATGTTCCCGCGCGGACAATCGGCCGCCCAGGCAGTCTCACAGATCGACAGGCGACGTCTGGAACTGAAGGTCCGATGACGAAGCGAATCGTACGTCACCTGGTGAAGCAGCTTCGGCGAACGAAACGCGCTCGCCGACCCATTTGATTTTCCGTATGATTGCGGCCATGGCATCCATCCCCGCGAAGCTGGCCCATTCCTTCGTCGGGGCCATTGACGGGCTGACCCGGCCGCCCCTGCTCGGAATCTTCGCCATCGTGAGCGCCGGAATCATGTGGACCGCCGGGTTGATGTATGTCGTCTCGTTTCAGGGCGTTCTGCACCCGGGAGGAGAGCACGGGGTTGGAGACTACCTCGCTTTCCACACCGGCGCAGAGATCGTCGCCACCGGACAGGGTGACCGACTCTACGACTTCGAGCTTCAATACCAGGTGCAGTCCGGACTCGTTGGGCATGCGCTGGAGCGGTGGCAGCCGTTTGTGAACCCCCCCGCCGTGGCCCTGGCCTTGTCGTTCATCGCGAAAGCCGGACCGGACACCAGTTTCCGGATCTGGCAGGCTGTGATGGCCCTGGCCCTGGTGTTCAGCCTGGTGGCGATTCGCACCAGCCTCCCAACGATATCGGGCCATTCGTTCTGGATCACCGTACTGCTGGTCTCCAGTTACCCCCCGCTGCTGCGCACGGTGGTTGGCGGTCAGAATACCGTCCTCACACTGGCGCTGCTGGTGGGCCTCTACGCGGCGAGCACGTCCGGACGGTGGCTCCTTGGTGGATTGCTGCTGGGGGCGCTCACGTACAAGCCTCAGTACGTGCCGTTGCTCGGCGTGTTCCTCCTGGTTCGGGGGCAGTTCCGGATTGTCGCGGTTGGTGCCGTGGTTGGTCTCGGGCACTATGTGGCAGCCGCAGTCCTGTGTGGCTGGGACTGGCCGTGGGCCATGCTGCAGGCCATGGCCGTGTACCGGCCCATCGAGTGGGCGGAAAATGTGCAGACGCACTTCGCCCTGATCCCGTTCTTCGACTATGTGTGGTCCAGCCCGTGGAACAAGGTCCTGGTCGTGCCGCTGGGCCTGGCTGTCTGGGGCTGCGTGCTGTGGGGTGCCCGGCGAGTGACCGCCGGAGACCCCAGACTCCCCGCCCTATGGGGCCTCGCCATCTGCGGCGCCATGCTCACCAGCCCTCACCTTCAGTACTACGATGCGGGCATCACGGCCTTTCCTGTGTTGCTGGGTCTGGAGACCCTGCTGCTCCGGGGCCGCCCGCCTGGTCGCTGGATGCGTCTGGCCATCGCCGTGTGGTTCCTTGCCTACCCTGCTTACTGGTACGCACAGACTCTGGGCTTTCAGCCATTGACGCTGGGTCTGGCGGGGATCTTCCTGATGCTGTCCTGTATGCTTCGCCGACAGGAACCCGCGTGACTTCCACCCAGATCATCGTCCCCTGTTTCAACGAAGCGGACCGCCTGGATGTCGACGCCTTTCGGCGATGGGCTGCCGACCATCCCGTTGTCGGTTTTCTCTTTGTCGATGACGGCAGCACGGATGGGACCCGCGCGGTTCTCGAAGCACTGCAACAGGCCCGGCCCGAACAGTTTCGGGTATTGATTCAAGCACGGAACCAGGGGAAGGCCGAAGCAGTTCGTTCAGGCATGCTGCAGCTGATCGACGAAGGTGACGCCCAGATTGTCGGATTCTGGGACGCGGACCTCGCCACCCCGCTCGACGCGATCGACGACTTCCTGGCGGTGCTGACGAAAGACCCGCAGATCGAAATGGCGATCGGTGCCCGGGTGCGGCTGCTTGGCCGCGCCATCGAGAGGAACCCCGCGCGGCACTACGTCGGCCGTGTGGCCGCGACCGTGGTGTCCAACATGCTTGGACTGGCAGTCTATGACACGCAGTGCGGCGCCAAGCTCTTTCGCGTGACACCGCGCCTTCGCGACCTCTTCAAAGAGCCTTTTGTCACCCGGTGGGTCTTCGACGTGGAGATCCTGGCCCGCTGGCTCCTCTCCCGGTCCGCTGCCGAGCGGGACCAGGTCGAAGAGCGAATCGTCGAGGTCGCCCTGATGTCGTGGCGCGACGTGGCCGGCTCAAGACTCACGCCTGCCGACTTCGCCCGGACCCCGATTGACCTCTGGTTGATCTACTGGCACTACGGGCGCGCGCTTCGTCGAAGGTAAGCCGCTGGTCCCGGCTCCTATCCGTCGCGAGTCACGTTCGTTGAGCGCCGCCTACGTCAGCAGGACAACCAGCAGCGCCGGCACCGAGGCTGCCGCCCACATGATGATCCCCCTGGCGGCCACCGGAACACGTTGTCCCCGGGCCAGCCGCCACAACATCAACGGCACGCCTCCAACGATGATTGAGGCGGTCGGGGGAAGCCACGGCGGAGCGGTCACCACCCAGGACAACCCGAAGACCAGGACGGCGGACACGATGGCGATCATGGCGCCCGTCCACCATCGCCGGGTGCCCGCCCGGGTTGTCAGCCACGCGCCAGCCACCGCGCACACCAGGATCAAGCCAGCCACCCGCCAGACATAGCTCCACACGATCGTCGAGAGGCTGAGCGTCTCTTCCTCGTCAACCGCCCGGGTGCGCAAGCGATCCATCTCGGCCGCCATGGCCGCGATTTGCTCGCGCAGCGCGCTGGTCGTCACGGCTGACGACAGGACCTCCTCCAGACTCGCGTATGGCGCGCCTGACAGCAACGCCGATGCCTGCCCGTCCGTCATTCCCCTGACGCTGAGCCAGTCGAGTTGGGTCGCGGCGTTCACATCAAAGGTGTGAGGCCGAGGCAGCGCCCGATACTGGTCGAACAGGCTGGTGCCCGTCATGAGTGCGTTGTTCGCAAGCCAGATTTCAGGCGCGTCTGGCAGCGCCTGCCCGAGCAAAGCCTCGCGAACGACGCCATCCACCGCCTCGGCATCGGCCGGAAACAGTTGGACGTAACCCCGCAGCAGTTCCGCGCTGGTGGACGGGCGCACCGCATGAAGTGCGGCAAACATCTTCAGGAAGACGTTCTCGATCGGCGCCACCTCCGCCGCGGTGGTGCCGAACTGCTGGTAGAACTCCTCTGGTTCATAACGCTGCTGCAGGGTGGAATCCGAGACAAAACGCCAGAACAGGAAGGAGACCACACCCTCAGACGCAAGCATCACTGAGGCTGGCTTGGGGACGTCGCCATCGCCGCCCGGAACCACATTGCTGAACAGGTAGGCCGCGTACTTGTCCTCACGCGAGAGCAACACGTCTGGCACCCTGGGCCGTCGGGCGTATCGATTGGACTTCACGGCGTGATAACGCAGCGCCCGCTCGCTCTGGCTGAACCAGAAGACAAACCGTAGACGCGATGGATGCAACGGCCACCACGACGACAGCTCTCGTCCGTAGGTGGCAACAGCCTGCTCAGCCTGATCACGAATGCCCGCATCGGCGCCGAGACGCCGCGTGTCATCCGAGGCATCGGGATCGTCGGCCGCCAGAATCTGCATCGCCTCTGCCAGTCCCTCGGCAAACGCGTTCACGGGATCGGTGCGCACACCAATGGCGTGCACCTGATTGCCGCCGCTCTGGCGAGGCTCACCTGCAAGTTGCCGGACGATCACGTGCATCAGCTCGTGCGGAAAAATCTGGTCCATCGCGCCGAAACGGCCACTGAGCTGCGAAGCCCGGTGCAGGTCCACCCACCCTGCGCTGGCCTTCTTCTCATTGCCAAGGTAGAAGCCGAACTGCGGAAACCCACCCTGACGCTCGGACAACAGCAGAAACGCCGGTTCAGGCGCGATTCCCTCCTCGCCCCGCAGAAACTCCTGCTCGAATGCATACAGCCGCAGCAGCGTCCCCGAGAATCCGCGCTGGAGGACTCCGAGGGTCGTCCCGGGATCCGGATGCGGGATGAGTACCGGCAATCCGTCACGGGTCGCGCCGGACGACGTGAGAACAACGAGATCGGCTGGTTGCGGTGGCGCGGCGGCGACGCAGGTCACGAGGGCGACAAGA
>JAHEFO010000336.1 GCA_024640135.1 Acidobacteriota bacterium | reverse complement strand
GGCCCCCTAACCCAACGCCTCCATTGTCAGCTGGAGGCCATCCCTGAGCGATTCCAGGTGATAACCGCCTTCGGTGACAGCCGCGATACGTCCGCCGCACAGGCGACGCCCCGCATCGACGATCATGTGCGCCAGGCTCTTGAAGCCATCGGTCGTCATGCGGAGCCCCCCGAGCGGATCCAACTCGTGGGCATCGAAACCAGCCGACACGAGCAGCACCTGGGGACGAAAGGCCTCGAGGGCGGGCATGACCTGGGTCTCGTACGCCCGCAGGATCTCCGCCGATCCTGTCCCCGCGCTCATCGGCAGATTCAGCGTGGTGCCGAGGCCGGCGCCGCGCCCCCGTTCTTCGGCTGCTCCGCTCCCTGGCCAATAGGGATACTGATGGCTCGACGCGAAGAACACGCTCGGGTCGTCATAGAACGCCGCCTGCGTCCCGTTGCCGTGGTGGACGTCGAAATCCACAATGGCCACCCGGTCGACCCCGCTGGCCCTCAGAGCCGCCGCGGCCAGCGCAATGTTGCTGTAGAGACAAAACCCCATGGCTTTGTGAGGTTCGGCGTGATGGCCCGGCGGCCGCACAAGGGCCATCGCTGCTTCTCCGGTTTCCCAGGCATGGCGGGCCGCGTCAATCGTCGCGCCGGCTGCGAGGCGAGCGACATCGTACGTCTCCGGACTCGTATAGGTGTCCTCGTCAAGGGCGACCGCCCTGCCCGCCGTCGCTTCGATGCTGTCGAGATATCGGTCTGTGTGAATGCGCGTCAGTTCCTCACGCGTCGCCATCCTGGGGTCAGCACACCGGCCACCCGACTTGCGAAAGGCCTCGGCCAACGACTCGAAGACCATGCCGCGTTCAATGCGCTCGGGATGACCAGGCGGCGGAGAATGTTCAGTGAACCGGGACGATGAAAACAGGAGCATGGCTATCCGAGCGACGCCTCCAGTGATTGGAGGCGCTGCTCGATCTGCACACGGGCCGCCTCGACTGTCGCCTCGTCAGTGTCAGCGACGTAGATCGGCTCACCGATGGCCACGCTCAGCATTGCTCCGGGTTTCGGAATCTGATGCCTGTCCCAGCTCTGAACCGTCCATGCGCGGTCGGCTTCGATATGAAACGGGAGAATCGGATGTCCTGTGGCGCCGGCCAGCCATGCCGCGCCGGGCTGCGCGATGCGCGCGGGACCGCGAGGGCCATCGAGCGTAAACGCCACCGCACGGCCCTCCTTCAGTTCCCGTCGCATTTGCACCAGCGCTTTGACGCCGCCCCGCGATGAAGATCCGCGCGCGGTGCCGTACCCGAACTTCCCGATGATCCGGGCGATCCACTCGCCGTCGAAGTTTTCACTCGTGATGACGACGATGCCCCGATCACGAAAGAACAGCGTGGCCGCCAGAACCCGGCCGTGCCAGAACGCGTGGATCGGCGCCAAGCCGCCCGCGCTCACCGCTTCCAGGTGCTCCGCCCCCGTCACCCGCCAGGAGTAGGTGCCGCCCAGTCCTTCGACGACCGGCCACCCCGCCCCCGCGATGATCCGGACCTGGGCGCGCTTCCATCGCGACTGCCTCCAGGCCGACGACACTTTCGCCATCACTGGCCTTCTGGACCGGGCTGACCGTCGCCACCCGCGGAGCCCTTCGGCTTGACGGCCTTCATCCGGCCGTCCACCCAGGTCATCAGGTCCACCATCTGCACCGGGGCATTCGCGCTGGCCTGCGCTCCCTTGAGCATGATCGAACAGAACGGGCAGGCCATGACCACGGTGCCGGCGCCCGTCTTTTCCAGCTGTTCGAACCGCTGCTCGCTGATTCGCTTGCCGCCCTCGTGTTCTTCAAACAACAAGCCGCCACCCGCGCCACAGCAGAAGGGGTTGTCGCCATGCCGCTCTGGCTCGTTGACTGCTGCGCCGAATCGCTCCAGCAGCGCCCGCGGCTCCGCATGCACGTCCGCGTAGCGCCCGAGATAGCAGGGATCGTGATACGTGACGTCCTCGCGCTCAGCCCACTCCATCCTGAGGTCGCGAGTGAGGGCCTCGACGAGGGTCGCCGAATGCACGGTTTCGACCTCGTATCCCATCATCTTGTAGTCGTGACCAATGGTCTTCACGCAGTGCGGGCACGACGTGACGATCTTCTTGACGCCTGACGCTCGAAGATCCTCGATGTTCTGGGCGGCCAGCTCCTGATACATGTACTCGTTACCCGTGCGCTTGGCGACGTCCCCCGTGCAACGTTCCTTCGACAGCACGCCGAAGGTCTTGCCATTCGCGCGCAGCAGTTCGAAGAGGGACCGCATGGACTTCTGGTAGTCGGCCTCGAAGGCCCCCGCGCATCCGAGCCACACCAGGTACTCGTGCTTCACCGGATCAAACGTCTCGAGCGCGGCCGACTGCACGAACTTCGCGCGCTGGTCGTACATCAGGCCCCAGATATTCTGCCGGCGTTCGAGGTTGGTATAGGTGCTCGTCAGGTACTCCGCCGCTTCGCCATTGGAGACCAGGCCACGCCGCGCGCCGATGATGGTCGGCAGATGCTCCACTCCCACCGGGCACGCCTGCTCGCAGGCGCCGCACGTCGTGCACTGCCACAGCACATCCTGGTCGTAGACGTCGACGAGCTTCTTATCGCGCTCCCCGCCGAGCAGCGCATCCTCGTTCTGCAGAATGAGTGTCTTCGGGTTCAGCCGCTTGCCCGTACCAAACGCCGGACAGTTGTCCTGACATCGACCGCACTCCACACACGAGAACGCATCGAGAACGGCCTTGGAGGGCAGATCCTTGACCGTCTCGAATCCGACCTCTTCCTTTTCGAAATCGAGATTCGGCACCGTGCCCAGCACGGGTGATTTCAGAAACACGGCCGCCGGCCCAATCAGCAGGTGCAGGTGCTTCGAATTGGGCACGAGAACGAGAAAGACGAGAATGATCAGCATGTGCGTCCACCAGTTCGCTCGCCCGAACACGGTGGCTTCCTCGCCGAAGCTGAAAAAGAACGTCACCATCAGAACCGCGATGAAGACCGCGATTAACAGTGATTCCTTGGAGACGACCGGTCCCAGACCCGCAGGCCGGACGAACGCCCGTCGGATGCCCAACATGCTGATGCCGACAAACACGGCCGCCGCGAACGGAATCAGGAGCCATTTGTAGAGCAGGAACGGCGCGGTCTCGGTCCAATCGACGATGCCGAGCCCCCGCAGCGCCTCGACGGCTGTGAAGCCACCAAAGGCCACAAACCCCCAAAACACCGCAAGATGCGCGATACCGGCGGCCTTGCGCCCCGACACCACGCGCGACTGAAAGATCACCTCACTGACGAATCGCCTTATGCGCAGCCCGATTTGGTCCACCACGAAGTTGTTCGGCGCGGCCCGCATCAACCGCCAGCGCGAACCCATCTGGACCATGAACCCGGCGACGAACCCCAGCACGAGGACACGAAAGAGCCAGACCTCCCAGTTCATGTGAAACATCTTACCTGCGAGGCTGTCGATAAGAGATTGGAGATTGTGTCTGCGAGGTACAATTGGAACCCATGAACGTCGGCATCGTGAAAGAGACCGTCCCGGGTGAACGCCGGGTCGCGGCCACTCCAGACTCCATCACCAAACTCAAGGCTCTCGGATTTGACGTCATTGTCGAGGCAGGCGCAGGGCTCGCGGC
>JAHEFO010000335.1 GCA_024640135.1 Acidobacteriota bacterium | reverse complement strand
GAACGGCTGCACGTCGGCCAGCAGCAGTCCGTCCGGGCCGCGATTCGGCGCCCGGACAATATCGAGATCCGATCCGCGGATATGCGTGTAGCTGACCCCGACGTTCCACACCTGCGTGAGGTCCTTCGAGATGTCGGCATTCAGCGTCTGGACCATGCCCAGCACATAGTTGAGGTCCACGCCATAGTCATTGGCAATCTGGTCCGGCAGGGCGGTCGCCAGCGGGTCGGTGATGAGCAACGGACGTCCTGCACTCCCGATCGCGGTGTTGATCGTGGCGAACGGCGGCTGGTTGACCATTTGCCGCGCCATCGACGAGTAGGACCCGGCGTTGTAGCTGATCCCGTAGCCTCCGCGCAGAATGGTGCCCTCACGCACTCGCCAGGCGAATCCCACACGGGGCGCAATATTGTCGGCGTCGGTGCGAATCAGTCCCTCGGGGAACTTGCCGGAGTAGGGGCCTGTCTGCCCGGACCTGACCGGCGCCACGCCCGTGAATCCCCTGGCAGCGTCGAGATTCACCATCCGGCCGTTGGTCTCGACAAACGGCATCACGAGCTCGTAGCGCAGGCCCATGTTCAGCGTCAGGTTCGCCCCCTTGCGCCAGTCATCCTGCACATACAGGCTGAACGACCGGCCGCGCATGGTCACTTCACCCAGTCCGTAGTTCACCGTCGCCTGCTGCGGCATTCCGAGGAGGAAGTCGGCGAAGTCGTACCCGCCACCCCGCACCTGCCTCGACCCGCTGGAGTACAACCCCGTGAACGTGTACGCCCCCTGCGCGTTGGCGTCCGACTGACTCGTCGACAAGTCCTGCCTCGCATCACCGCCTATCCGGAGGGTGTGGGCCTGGAAGGGCTTCGTCAACGTGTATCCCAATGACCACCGCGAGTCATACCGCGAACTTGGTGTCGTGTCGCGCACGTTGGAAAAGGTGGAGAAGGACAACGACGGCACACCCCAGGTGAGGGGGTCGGTGGACACGCCGACGATCCCGGCATTGCCCGCCACGTCTTCGACAAAGGCGAAGTGATTTCTCGTCGACGACGTCGTACGCGAGTAGTTGAGGCGAAGGGCATGCTGCACGCGGTTCTTCGAAATATTGATGGTCACCGGGACGGTCAGCGAGGAGCCCTTGGACGTGCCGCCGAGGGCGGGCAGCACATTGGCCTGTTCGCTGCTGTTGCCGCGATACTGCACCTGCGTCGTCATGTTGATCGACAGGCCCTGGTTGCCCCGGCCGCCTCCGCGACCACCCGCGCGGCCGCCTCCGCCGGCGCGCCCGCCACGGCCTGCCGCCTGGGTGAAGTTGTGTGTCAGACGAACCGTGACATTGTTCGATGACGAATCGCGGGTCGTGACGTAGTGAAAATTCTTACTGGTGCCGTCGAGGTTCGGCAAGGGAACGAAACGCAGGAGGGATAGTGAGGCCTGGTTCAGGCTGCCCTGCGGAATCTGGTTGCCGGCAAACGGAAGGCCCGTGGCCGGGTTGATCAGCTCGCCACTGAGAGAAGAGAAATCACCCGCGCGCTGGGCGGCGCTCGGCACCGTGGCGTACTGATCGAACAGGTTGGCGCCTCGATTGCCGCTGTAGGTCAGGGTAAACGTCGTTCGCCGCGTCCCGTCGTACACACCAGGGATGATGACGGGACCTCCCACTGTCATGCCGAAGTTCTGCCGGCTGTAGGGATTGGTCACGGCCGGCGTGTCGGAACGCAGCTGATACGGCGCCGTGTCCAGCGCCGATCCGCTGTAGCTGTAGTTCGCACTGGCCTGAAACAGGCTCTGCCCACGGCCCCCTCGACCGCCGATCTGGAAATCTCCTGCGCCGCCCCGTCCACCGGGTCCCGCCTGACCACCCCGCCCACCTCGACCACCGCGGCCACCCGGCCCCTGGTCCGGCTCCAGGCCCGGCGCGAATTCGCCGGTGGCGGGATCAAACTCGCCGCGATTGATCGCGCCAAGCCGATCACCCATCATCCCGCGATCAATGCTGGCCATTTGTCCGTTGATCGCGACCGCTTCATTCGACAAATCGGTGGAGAATCCCGGCGGCAGCAACGCCATCGTGGCCTGCTCGGTCTGACGGTCCGGTGGCGAGACCTCCAGGGCGGCCGCTGCCGTTTCATCCGCCTGCACATTCAACGTCGAGAAGCGCTGGCCGCCTCGGCCCGTTCCAGGCTCGGCCGCGGCCGCGGTGGCCGGGGGCCCGACGGCCGGCGCCGGGGCACGAGGAACGTTCACCGCATCCGGAACGCGAGATGCGAGCACCAGCGCGAAGTCCACTTTGCCCTCGCAAGGCAGGTCGCCAAGACTCACCGCCTGCTCACCACGCGCAAAGGCGGTCATCTCCACAGTCAGGCGATACTCGGCGCCCGGCGGTAGCGCCAACCTGTAGGAGCCGTCCACGGCCGTGGACGTTGCGGCGACCAGCCGTTCGCCCGCCCGTGCGGTCACCGAGACGCCTGGCAACGGCGTCGTACCGCTGAGGATCTTCCCGGTCACGGCGCAGGTCGTCGGCGCTTGCTGCGCGTCGAGCGAGGCCACCGGCGGCCACGTCAGCACCGCAGTCAGCGTCACGAGGGTCCAGCCAAACAGGCGCCAATTCACACGGAGAGGGTTCTTGGACATCGTGCCTCGAAATACGGTCCGGCTTCGGGGCCTGTTCACCCGTTTCGCGGGTCCGGCGGTTTCTTCACCGGTCTGCCACGGCTCTGCCACAGTCAGGGTTGAGATTGGGGATGACAAGGCAGACGAATCTCGAACCGCGCGCCGCCTCCGGGCGAGTTCGAGACTCCCACGGTGCCCCCATGCTGGGTCACGATGGCCTGAACAATCGACAGCCCGAGGCCGGTGCCGGAGGGCAACGCAGTGCCCGTTCTCGACACATCGACCTTGTAGAAGCGATCGAACACCCGTTCCAGGTGTTCTTCCGGAATACCGGGACCGGTGTCTTCCACCGCCAGTACGACGACGCCGTCGTCTACCCGCGCCTCGAGCCGAATGCGGCCACCAGGCAACGTGTGCCGAAGAGCATTTGAGGCGAGATTCTGCAAGGCCTGTTCGAGACGCGTCGCATCGCCGGTCACCGTCAGATCGGGATCGGCGAGATCGACGTCGAGGGTGATCCCTCCCTCGCGCAACGCCGGCGCGTGCCGGTCCGATACACGACTCAGCAACTGCGAGACCAGCACGGGCACCGCGGCAAACGCCTGTCCACCGCTTTCAAGTTTCGCCAGGTCCAGCAGGTCCCCGATCATGTGTTCCAGCCGTTCTGCTTCCTCGGTCACGATTCCAAGGTAGCGGCGGCGCGTCGCGTCATCCAACGACACCTCGGACATGCCCAGGGTCTCGACATAACCGCGAATCGCCGCCAGCGGGGTCGCCAGTTCATGCGAGATATCCGCCAGCAGTTGGCGCCGCGTCCGGTCCGCCGCCGACAACGCCTGGGCACGCGCCTCAAGGCGCGCAGCCATCTCGTTGAACGCCGCGGCCAACTGGGCCACCTCATCGCCGCCGCCCTCCGGCGCACGCACATCTGAGCGCCCGCTGCCAATCGCCTGCACGGCCGACTGCAACGCGGACAGCCGCCGCCGCGCCGGGCGAAACACCAACAGCGCCGCGGCCGACGCGCCGAACAACAGCACGACGAGGGCCTCC
>JAHEFO010000107.1 GCA_024640135.1 Acidobacteriota bacterium | reverse complement strand
GACGAAGAGTCGATGCGCACGCTGCACGCGGCCATTGATGCCGGCGTCAATCTTGTCGATACAGCCGATGTCTACGGCATGGGCCGCAGTGAACGTCTAGTGGCGCGATTGCGGCGTGAGCGGCCAGGCGAACGAATCTGGGTGGCCACAAAGGCCGGCCGCAAGTTGCCCGAGCAGACGTTGGAGGGATACTCGCGGGAGAATCTGACCGGCTGGGTGGAAGAGAGCCTCCGCAACCTGGAAACCGACGCCCTCGACCTGCTCCAACTTCATTGCCCGCACCCGGACGTGTACGACAGCGCGGACGTCTTTGGCGTGCTCGACGGCCTGGTGTCGGCAGGCAAGGTCCGGCACTACGGGGTGAGCGTCGAAACCATCGACGAAGCGCGTCGGGCCATGGCGCATCCGAACGTCCAGTCGATTCAGATCATCTTCAACCTCTTCCGGATCAGGCCCGTCGAGGACCTGTTTCCAATGGCGGCGAGCCGCGGCGTAGGAATCATTGCCCGGGTCCCGCTCGCCAGCGGACTGCTGACCGGCAAACTCTCGGCATCGTCAACCTTCGCCGCCGACGATCACCGGCAGTTCAACCGGCACGGCGAGCAATTCGACAGGGGCGAGACGTTTTCAGGGGTGCCCTATGAGGCCGGCCTGGCGGCCGTTGAGGCGCTTCGGCCACTGGTGCCCGGCGGCGCCACGCTGGCGCAGTTCGCCCTTCGGTGGATCCTGATGTGGGAGGCGGTGACCTGCGCGATTCCAGGGGCACGCACGCCTGAGCAGGCGCGCATGAATGCCGGCGCGGCAGCGCTCTCTCCGTTTGACCCGCGGACGATGGCGGCTGCCCGCGAGGTGTACGATAACTACATTCGCACTCACGTGCATTCGGGATGGTAGGGTCACACTCTCAAGGAGCTCAGATGCCACGCTTCAGTCCGGAACAAATCACCTTCGCCCTGGAACTCGAACGTCCGCTCAACCGGGAGCGCGCGCTCGAATTCCTCAGCGGGCTCGATATTCGTCACAGCGTCGGCCACTGGTCCGCGGGCGATTTCTACGACCGGTTTGCGCCGCTGGGCTATCACTCAGATAACGCGACGTTCGGCAACACCTTCGAGGCACAGTGCCGGCGCACGAAGGCGGCCGGCATCGACGCCATTGAGATTCACCAGCATGTGTTCGAGAAGACCCTCAACGGCGAGCTCGACTGGCAGGCCGTCGAACGCGCCAAGACCGGGTTTCTCGCCGAGTTGGGCATGACCATTCCCGCGTGCAACATCAACACGTGGACGAACCCGATCTTCCGGCTGGGCGGGCCATGCAATCCTGATCCCGCCTTGCGGCGCGCGGCCGTGGACGAGATGATGAAAGCGGTCGAACTCTGCAAAGCCCTGAAGATCCCGATTATCAGCGTCTGGCCCGGCTCGGATGGCGCGGACTACCATTTCCAGATCGACTACCTGCAGTCACTGGAGTGGTTCACCGAGGCGCTGGTCACGGTCAACAAGGCCTGCATCGAGGCCGGCGTCAAGCTTGCCATCGAGCCCAAGCCCTACGAACCCCGCGAGTTGTTCATGATCGTGCCGACGGCCGGGTCCGCCATCCTCGTGGCCCAGCAGGTCAACCAGCGGTCGGGCGGCAACAACTGCGGCGTCACCGTGGACTACGGCCATCAGAAGATGGAGGCCACGACGGCGTCCACCGCGTGCGATTTGGCAGCCTATGCCGGGGTCCAGATTCACAAGTTCGACATCAACGATGCCCGTCAGGGGCGCAATGATCAGGATCTGATCTTCGGCACCGTCTCGATTCCGGAATCCGTGGACTATCTGTTTACCACCTTCGTCCGTGACTATCGCGGCTACTACAGTCAGGACCAGTTCACGTACCGTGACGACCCCACGCGCGCCATGGAGCACAGCATGGTCAACTTCGCGAACCTTGCGTTGAAGGCCGTGCGCGTCTACGCCAGGAAGGACGAACTCGATCGCGCCCGGTCAGCAGGAACAGGACCGGACATCCTCGACATCGTCAGCCCGATTCTGGTCGGCTAGGCCTCTCGTGGTGCGCTCTTTCACGATCGGTCTCGACTTTGGCACGGGCTCTGTGCGCGCGGTTGTCGTGGACTGCGCGGATGGAAAGATCCTCGGCACCAGTGTGTTCGACTTTCCGACAGGCCTCGGTGGTGTGATTGTTGATGCGCACGACCCGCACCTGGCGCGACAGAACCCTGCGGACTACCTCGCCGGCATGAGGGCGGCAGTGCCCACGGCTCTTGCCGCGGCGGCCGGCGATCCTGGATTTTCACGTGATCGGGTCATCGGTATCGGCGTGGACACGACCGGATCGACGCCGATTCCGGTGGATGCAGACATGCAGGCCCTCGCGCTCGATCCGAAGTGGGCGGCGAATCCAGCGGCGCATGCGTGGCTGTGGAAAGACCATACCGGCGCGGACGAAGCCGCGGCGATCACGGCGATGGCGAGCGAATTCGCGCCTGAGTACCTCGCGGTGATTGGCGGTACGTACTCGTCCGAGTGGTTCTGGTCGAAAATCTGGCGATGCCTCAAGGTGGCTCCGGACGTGTTCGCCGCGGCAGAGAGCTGGGTCGAACTGGCCGACTACATTCCGGCCGTCCTGGCCGGCGTGACATCGCCAGGCGAGATCAGGCGCGGTGTCTGTGCGGCCGGCCACAAGGCCATGTATTCAGAAGCCTGGGGCGGACTGCCGGCCGCGGAGTTCCTGACGCGGCTCGATCCGAAGCTCGCGGAGTTGCGGCCGCGCCTCTATGACAAGGCCTGGCCGTCCGATCGACCGGCGGGCACCTTGTGTCAGGAGTGGGCGGGCGCGTTCGGGCTGGCCCAGGGCGTTCCCATTGCGATGGGCGCGTTTGATGCCCACTATGGCGCGATTGGCGCCGGCATTACGAGCGGCACGCTGGTCAAGATCATCGGCACGTCCACCTGCGACATCGCGATCGCCTCCTCGGCTGGCCAGGCGCCAGAGGTGCCCGGGATCTGCGGCACCGTGAACGGATCGGTCATGCCCGGGTACTACGGCGTGGAGGCCGGGCAGTCAGCCGTCGGCGACTTGTTGCGCTGGTGGGTGGAGGTGGTCTGCGGCGGCGACGAGGCGAAACACGCAGAGCTCTCTGTGGAGGCGGCGCGCCTTGCCCCGGGCGAGTCCGGTCTTGTGGCGCTGGACTGGAACAACGGTAATCGCACGATTTTGGTGGACCCGCATCTGACCGGTCTCATCGTTGGCCAGACACTCCAGACCACGCAAGCCGAGATCTACCGCGCGCTGATTGAGGCGACGGCATTTGGTGCGCGGGCGATCATCGAGCGGTTGAATGCGAACGGCGTTCTGGTTGAACGGGTCATCTCCTGCGGAGGTATTGCCGAGAAGAACCCGCTGTTCATGCAAATCTACGCCGACGTGCTCGGCTATCCGATGCTGCTGGCGGGCTCGGTGCAGACACCGGCCCTGGGTGCGTCGATTGCGGCCGCCGTGACGGCCGGCGCGAAGGCCGGAGGGT
This sequence comes from Acidobacteriota bacterium, assembly GCA_024640135.1. Classification (GTDB taxonomy): domain Bacteria; phylum Acidobacteriota; class Vicinamibacteria; order Vicinamibacterales; family SCN-69-37; genus SYFT01. The sequence continues at coordinate 9,437 of JAHEFO010000107.1, read as the reverse complement.
TTGACGATTTCGAGTCGGCCCAGCGGCAGATGACGAAGATCGCGGACACGTCGTATCTGCCTGAACCCCGTGCGCGCGGAGTCTATGACGAGTTGTATCGTCTCTACCGGGAACTGCACGATTCGTTTGGCGGCATGCCGGACGCGCAGGCCGATTTTCCGACGCTGATGAAGCGGTTGCTGGCGATCCGCCGGCGTGCCCACGGAGACCACACACCATGAGCCTGCTGGCTGAAGCGCTGCGCGAACGCGTCTGTCGCGCGAATCTGGATCTGGTGGCTCGCGGTCTTGTCATGGAGACGTTCGGCAACGTGTCCGGCGCCGACCGGGACGGCGGGATCTTTGTCATCAAGGCCAGCGGGGTCCCATACGACCAACTCACCGCTGAGCACATGGTGCCAATCTCGATCGAGACCGGCCTGCCCCTCGAGACACGGTTCCGGCCTTCATCCGACACCCCCACGCATCACGAGATTTATCGTGCGTTCTCGTGCGGCGGCGTGGCCCATACGCATTCCGAGTACGCCACAGCCTTTGCTCAGGCGCGGACGCCGGTGCTCTGCATGGGCACGACGCACGCGGACTATTTCCGGGGGACCATTCCCGTAACCCGTCCGATGACATCCGAGGAAGTCCAGACCGACTACGAGCGCAACACCGGCCTGGTCATCATCGAGACCTTTGAGACTCTCGGTCTTTCCGCGGAGGACGTGGCGGCGGCGCTCGTCGCCAACCACGGCCCGTTCACCTGGGGCCGCGATGCGTCCGAAGCGGTCGAACGGGCGGCTGTGCTCGAATACCTCGCGCGAATGGAGCGCACACGCCGACTCCTCGATCCCGATGCGTCGCCCCCGGAGGACTACCTCGTCAACAAGCACTTCAACCGAAAGCACGGCAAGGATGCCTACTACGGACAGAAGCGAGGCGCGGGACGTTCGTCGCTGACATGACGCAGCCCCGCGCCGTGCTCTGGGATTTGGATGGCACACTCGCTGATTCGCGTGACTTCCACTGGCGGTCATGGCGAGACACGATGGCGGAGGCAGGTGTCGTCGTCACCGAGGCGCAGTTCCTGGCGAGCTTCGGTCAGCGCAATGACGCCATCATTCCGGCGTGGCTTGGCGACCGGGCGACCCCAGAGTTGGTGCGTCAACTGGGTGACTCCAAAGAAGCCCGGTATCGGACGCTCATCTCAGCCGAAGGCATCATCCCCCTTCCTGGCGCTGTTGAGTGGGTGCGTCGGCTGCATACAGACGGGTGGCTTCAGGCGATTGCGTCATCCGCGCCGACATTGAACGTGGAACTCATGGCGCGCGTCCTTGGCCTGACTGACAGCATGGCTGCGCTCATCGGTGCCGAGGACGTGCGCCTTGGCAAGCCGGACCCTGAGGTCTTTCTGGTGGCGGCCGCCGCCCTTGGTGTTCAGCCTGAGTGCTGCGTCGTGGTCGAGGATGCGGCGGCCGGCATCGAGGCCGCGCGGCGGGCCGGCATGTCATGCATCGCCACCGACCGGCTGGTCAGTTCATAGGCCGTCTTCGCTTCGGTGACGCGACCGTGCCGGCTCTCGTCGGCTGTATCGACCAGGCACTCCCATCCCAGTGCGCCATTGGCAGCCGGAAGGCTGAAGGGCACATCAGCCACGTCCGCGTTCAGGAGGTAGACCAGCGGTTCCCCGATGATCGGATGACCCTCTCGATCCACATCGCCGATATCGCCTCCGGCGAACATCGCGCCGATGCACTTGACGTCGTCGGCGTTCCATTCCTTGTCCGTCATCTCGCCGGCTGCGGGCGTCAGCCAGGTGATGTCTTTGTCGCCGGTGTCCTTCAGGCGCTGGCCCTGCAGGAACGTGCGTCGACGCAACACCGGATGTTCCTTCATGATGCGGATGGCGCGGCAGGTGAACGCGAACAGGGCGCGTTCGTCCTCACTGAGATCCCAGTGGTGCCAACTGAGTTCATTGTCCTGGCAGTACGCGTTGTTGTTACCGTGCTGGGTTCGTCCGATTTCATCGCCTCCGCTCAGCATGGGGACGCCCTGCGACAGGAAGAGTGTGGCGATGAAGTTCCGCTTCTGACGCTCCCGAAGCGCCTTGATGGCGGGATCGTCAGTGGGGCCTTCGATCCCGCAGTTCCAGCTGATGTTGTGATTGTCGCCGTCGGCGTTGTTCTCGCCGTTGGCCTGGTTGTGTTTGTCGTTGTACGAAACCAGGTCATGGAGCGTAAAGCCGTCGTGCGAAGTCACGAAATTGATGCTGGCGTGCGGCCGCCGCCCATTGTGTGCGTACAGATCCGCGCTTCCGGCCAGGCGGGTGGCCAACTCGGAGACGGTCCTCCCGTCGCCGCGCCAGAATCGGCGCACTGTGTCGCGGTAGCGGCCGTTCCATTCGGTCCACAGCACCGGAAAATTGCCGACCTGATAGCCGCCGGGGCCGACGTCCCACGGTTCCGCGATCAGCTTCACCTGTGAAATCACCGGGTCCTGGTGGATGATGTCGAAAAACGCGCCGAGTCGATTTACGTCATACAGCTCGCGCGCCAGCGTGCTGGCCAGGTCGAATCGGAATCCGTCGACGTGCATTTCGAGGATCCAGTAGCGCAGGCTGTCCATGATGAGCTGAAGGACCCGCGGGTGTTGCGCGTTCAGCGTATTGCCGCAGCCGGTGAAGTCGACATACCGGCTGGGGTCGTTGGCCGCCAGCCGGTAATACGCGTGGTTGTCGATGCCGCGCATCGAGAGCGTGGGACCGAAGCGGCTGCCCTCCGCCGTGTGGTTGTAGACCACGTCGAGGATGACCTCCATGCCGGCCGCGTGCAGTGCCCGCACCATCATCTTGAACTCGCGCACGGCATCGCCCACACCAGGAGTGGAGGCGTAACGCAGATCCGGGGCAAAGAATGTCAGTGTGTTGTAGCCCCAGTAGTTGGAGAGTCCTCGCTCGACCAGATGGCGATCGTACGCATGGTGGTGGACCGGCATCAGCTCAACGGCGGTGACGCCCAGTTGTTGAAAATGTTCGAGGATGGGTGACATGGCCACCCCGCTGTACGTGCCGCGCAAGTGCTCCGGGATCCCGGGATGCAGGCGCGTCAGCCCCTTGACGTGAGCTTCGTAGATGACCGTGTCGCGCCAGGGTGTCCGCGGTGGCCGATCGTCACCCCACTCGAAGGACTGGTCGGCCACCGCCGCCAACGGAGCGAATGCTGCGCTGTCGCGGTCATCTTCAGCCTGGTCGTCGCCAGCGGTCCCGACCTGGTACCCGAACAGCGAATCGTGCCAGCGGACGGGGCGCGCAACGGTCTTCGCGTACGGATCGATCAGCAGCTTCGCCGGATTGAAGCGGTGGCCCGCTGCGGGTGCGTACGGTCCTTCGACCCGGTAGCCGTAGAGTTGTCCTGGCCGCACGTCGCGCAGGTAGATGTGCCAGACCAGATCCGTCTGATGTGTCAGGCGCACCCGTCGCGACTCGATCTCGGAGTCGACCGAGTCGAAGAGACACAACTCGACGCCGGTGGCGTGTTCGGAAAACAGCGCGAAGTTCACGCCGAGGCCATCCCACGTGGCTCCCAGCGGATACGGATTCCCTGGCAGGTCCCTCACAACCCCATTCTCACCCAGGCCGGGCCGCGCGCCATCATCAGGCCAGTCGCCAATGACAGCCTCACTCCCAGCGGAACACCCGCGATGACAACGCGGTGCAAAGGCCAAAGACGACGGCCAGGCCGAGTACGTCCCAGCCATGAGCCATCCAACTGTCGCCGAGCCAGATGCCGCGCAGGAGTGAGACCGCGTATGTCAGCGGCAGCGCGTGCGCGACGCCCTGAACGGCCGCCGGCATGGCCTCCAGAGGCACGAACAGGCCTGAGATGCCCAGCATCGGGAACAGGAGGAGCGATCCCAGGGGCTGCGCGAATCTCGCCGTGGGCACGACACTCGCGATGAGAAAACCAATCGACGAAATACTGATGGTCGTCAGGAGCAGGGCAAGGCCGAAGCTTACCCACGGCACCTCCAGCGCGACCGGGTAGAAGCGGCGTCCAGCCAGGGCCAGCAGGATCAAGGTCATGGTGGTGAAGATGAGTTTCACCAGGACATGCGCAGTCAGAATCGTGTGCGGCCGAAGCGGTGTGGCGCGCAGGCGCTTGAGAATACCGCCCTCGCGGTAGATGGCGATGACCGCAACCAGGGAGACCACGGCATTGATCGCGGTCAGCATGACGACGAAGATCGGAAAATCTGATTCGACAAAGCCTTGAAGGCGTGAACTCGACTCGACGCGTTCGCCCAGCGACCGGCCCAGAGCCACGAAGAGCACGACGGGGATGAGGACCGTGCCGATGAAGCCAAGCGGCTCACGGACGAAGATCTTGACTTCCAGCCAGGTCAGGTTCCAGAGTCCGCGCACACACCCTCCTATTCACGAATCGTGTGTCCGGTCACCTTCAGGAACACGTCCTCAAGGGTGGGCACCACGGTCTGGAAATCCGTCACTCGAATCCGATGATCGGCCAGGCACTGGATCACACCAGTCATCAGGTCGGCGGCATTGCCCTGGACGGTGAGGACGCCATCATCAGCTCGCGTGACCGCGACATTCTCCAGCGCCCGCAGCCTGGCTTCGGCAGACTCATCGTCGGTGGTCAGCAGGACCGAACGTTGCGGGCAGTGGCGCCGAATCAATCCTGCTGGGGAGTGAATGTCCACAATCCGTCCGTGGTCGATGATGGCCACGCGGTCGCAGAGACGTTCAGCCTCTTCCATCAGGTGCGTGGTCAGGAAGATCGTCTTGCCGCGCGCGCGAATGCCTCGGACGAGGTCCCAAATAGCGCGCCGTGCCTGAGGATCGAGGCCGGTCGTGAGCTCATCCAGAAAGACGACCTCGGGGTCGTTGATGAGGGCGAGCGCGATGAACAGGCGTTGCTTCTGGCCGCCCGAGAGGGTCATGAACCAGGCGTTGCGCTTGTCTTCGAGTCCCAGCTGTTCGAGCAGAAGACGAGGGTCAACACTGGTGCGGTAGAGCGACGCCCACAACGCGATGGCTTCACTCACTTTGATCCGTTTTTGAAGATGTGCTTCCTGGAGCTGGACGCCGACCCGGTGCTGGAGCGCGTACACGTCCCTGATCGGATCCAGGCCGAGGACGGTGATTCGGCCCGCGTCTGGCTGGCGGACGCCCTCGACGCACTCCATGGTTGTTGTCTTACCCGCACCGTTCGGCCCGATGAGACCAAAGATCTCGCCGTCCTGGACGTCAAACGACACATCGTCGACAGCGACGATGGAGCCGTAGCGTTTGCGGAGGCCGGTGACCTGGATGACGGGAGCCGTGGACATGACGGTTGCACAGAAGTGTGTCACGGAGACCGGCCTGTTGTCGCCCGGCCCGCGGGCGTTGCCTGGTAGCCAGCCTGAGCCATGGTGACTCCGAGATCTTGTGATAGAGTCCGGCCATCGTTCCACAACTGAATCGAGAAGCGAGGAAAATGCTATGTCAGCAAATTCGACTCGGATGTCCACAATCGTTGGCGTGATGGCCCTGTTCCTCGTCGCCGCGCTGCCCCTGGCGATCGGTGGTCAGGGAGACACGGTCTATGCCGCAGGCGCTCCAAAGGACAGCGTCTGCCATCGCACCAACAGCGTTACCAATCCCTGGGTGCAGCTCGATGTCAGCGAGAAGGCGATTCCCGCGCACCTTGCTCACGGCGACTTCGTCGTCACGGAGCGGAACCCTTGTCCGCCGCCGCCATGTGTGTTTGAGGACATGGAGGCCACTGTGAGATTCCTTGACTTCTATGACGATAGCTTTGACCTCGATGCCGACGAAGTCTTGAACGCTGTCACCCTCCCTGATGCAGCAGATTTCTTCTTTTCTTACAACGACGGCGGGTCGAACCACATCCGCCTGCTTCAGAACGAGAACACCGGGACTGAGATCGCATTCCTTGACGGGACACCTTTCGAGGCCGTGGACTGTGGTGTCGTCGACACAGTGGTATTCACCACAAACCCCATTGATGTGCCGTTCGACCCCGACGATACGATCATCATCAGAACGGCGGACGGAAACGTGTTCACGATCGGCAATCCGGCGGACAATGGCGATTTTTCCGTGACCTTCTCATACGCCAAGTTCCAGTAGCACGCTCCCGCGGCTCGCTGCGGCCCATGATGCTTCGGAGGAGAACGTGAACGAACTCCAGACCACCGTGCGATTTCGCATTCATGATGGCAAGCTCGACGAATTCAGGAGCCTGGCCGCTCAGTGCATGGACATTGTCCGCACGAAGGATACCGGCACGCTCCAGTACGACTGGTTCCTCAGCGCTGACGGGAAGGAGTGCGTCCTGCGCGAGCGCTATCAGGACTCGGCGGCCGTGCTGGAGCACGCCATGAATCTCGGGGATCTGACGGGCAAGATCGTTGGCGTGAGCGATCCGGAGTTGGAGTTCTTCGGTGCGCCCAGCGCCGATCTGCTCGCCGCGCTCGCGATGCTCCAGCCGCGCGTGTACTCGGCGTTTCAGTCGATCTAGCCGGGAACGGCGTTGCGTCGTCATCTCCGCGGAGTAATATGGGCGCCGGATAATGGCGCCCACCCGCAACATCGAAGCCGTTGAAGTCTGCCTCCCGTCGAACGATCTGTCGGCGGATCTCGGGTACTACACCGATGTGCTCGGCTTCAGGCTCGTCACGATCTTTCCGGCTGACGACCCGCGTGTGGCCACGCTGTCCGGCTACGGCCTGCGACTGCGCCTCGACCGGAACGCCGACGTGCCTCCAGGAATGCTCCGGCTGCTGTGTCACGATCCGGACAGCATCGCGGACGGCGCGCGCGAGCTGGTCGCGCCGAATGGCGTTCGGATCCAGATTGTCGATGCTGTCGAATCTCTGGAGATCCCTCGAACCGAGCATGCCTTCGTCGTCAGGCGCCTGAAGGACAAGGCGCCATGGGTGATCGGCCGCGCCGGCATGTCCTATCGCGACCTGATTCCCGGCCGGCTCGGCGGCAGCATCATCGCCTCACACATCCGCATTCCCGACGCCGGCCCAGTCCCCGACATCGTCCACTACCACACGGTCGGGTTCCAGTTGATCTTCTGCTACCACGGGTGGGTGCGACTCGTGTACGAAGACCAGGGCCCGGAGTTCATCCTGGCCGCGGGCGATTGTGTCATCCAGCCGCCGCGGATCCGGCATCGCGTGCTCGAGGCCTCGGAGAACCTGCAGGTGATCGAGATCGGCGTCCCGGCCGAACACATCACCACGGTCGATCACGACATGACGCTGCCGAATGACACCGTCAATCCCGACCGCGATTTCGGCGGTCAGAAGTTCTGCCGGAGCAAAGCGGCAGACGCAGCGTGGGCACCTGGGCGCCTGGAAGGGTTTGATGTTCGTGAGACAGGTATCGCCGAGGCGACCGGCGGCGTGGCGTCGGTGCAGGTGCTTCGTCCGAACGGGTCGGCGACCGGTCGGGTCACGAGCCACTCGTCAGACATCCTGTTTGCGTTCCTGCTGGAGGGAACGGTAACGCTACGCGGGGAAGACCAGGGCGCCCACCCGCTCACCGAAGGCGATGCCTACGTGGTTCCGCCCGGTCTCAAGACGGCGCTCACCGATGCGTCACCGGACCTGCGGGTCCTGGAGGTATCGCTGCCGGCCGCGTTTGAGACCGTGACCTATGCGGACGAGGTGGCGCTCGAGAGCTTGTAGCCGACGCCAAGCACCAGCAGCCACGGCACGCCGGCCACCAGCGTCGATTCGAGTCCCGGCACCCACCACGTCGACACCAGAATCGCCCCGATGAGCGCGCCACCCGCCAGCGACGCAAGTGGTATTCCGGCGCTCGCCGCTCCTGAGGGATCGCCCCTCCGGACGGACGCGCGGAACGCGATGTGGGTGACGAAGATCATCAGCCAGACAAACAGTGCGCCGAACAGCGCGACGCCGAAGAACCACACGTACGCCGAATCCGGCCAGAGAGCCCGGACGATGACCGCGGCGCCGAGGCCGAGGCCCGAGACGAGCAGCGCGTAGACTGGTGCGCCCTGGGCAGTGACGGCTCCGAGTCGGGTGGGCACGAAGCCCGCCCGCGAGAGGGAGAACAGTGTCCGGGTCATGATGTAGAGGTTCGCGTTCGAGCTCGACAGCGCGGCGCTCAGCACCACAAAGTTCATCAGGCCCGCGGCTGCCGGAATGCCCAGGCCCTCCAGGACGGTGACGAAGGGACTCTCGCCGACGCCCAGCTCACCCCAGGGCTTGAGCGCGATTAGTAGTGTGATTGTCACGATGTAGATCGACGACAGGCCGAAGACCATGCGGCGCATGGCGGCCGGGATCGTGCGGGCAGGATCGGACGCTTCGCCGGATGTCACGCCGACGATTTCGACACCGATGAAGGAATAGATCACAAAGCAACAGCCGAGCCAGGCGCCACCCACGCCGAATGGAAAGAAGCCGCCCTGGCTCGTGATGTTCTGCAGGCCAATCGCTGGCTCTCCCGTCAGCCCCAGCAGCATCAGCGCTGCGAAGCCGACAAAAACCACGACCGCCACGACCTTGATCATGACGAGCCAGTATTCGATCGTGCCCAACTGGCCGACGGCGCGCGAGTTGACGTACAGCAATACCGTGCCGAAGGCGAGGACCCACACCGCGCCGGGAACCTGCGGAAACCAGTAGCTCATGTAGATAGACGCCGCCACCAACTGGCCGCCCGTGGCGATGACCTGCATCAGCCAGTAGCTGACCCTGACGGCGTAGCCGGCGAACGGCGAGACGTAGATGCCGGCGTACACGCCGAACGCGCCGGCCGTGGGGTGGGCGACGGCCATTTCCGTCAATGCCCGGCCGAGCAGCAGCGAGATGCCGGCCACGATGATGTACGACACGATGATGGCCGGGCCGGCCACGCCGACCGACAGTCCCGTCGCCAGGAACAGGCCGGTGCCAATCGCGCCGCCCAGCGCCATCATCATCTGCTGCGCTGTTGAAAGCTGGCGGACCAGGCCCTGCTCGTTCCGGACGGCCTGGTGCTGATCGCTGGACGTCATGGCGGGTGAGTGTACACCGCACCAGCGATCCTGAGTGGGCGGGAGCCGGCCGCCGGTGCGATAGTGGTGGCGGGCGAGAGGTTCACATCATGAGACACGGAGGCGTCTTCGCCGCGGCGCTTTTTGATCCAGACGGCGCTGCCCTTCGGGCGATTCTGCCGCGATCTGGACATGCCCTGAGCGTCCTCCGCAGTCTGGTATATCCTGCGCCCATGAATCGAACCCGCCTGGCTGCCGTCGTGCTGTTCATCCTCGGGTCGGTGACGGCCATCGCGGCTATCCCGCCCGTGACGCAGGAGACACAGGCGATGCCGCTCCTGGCGCCGACGCCTCCGATGGGGTTCAACACCTGGAACAAGTTCGGCTGCAATGTCAGCGATCAGCTCAT
>JAHEFO010000106.1 GCA_024640135.1 Acidobacteriota bacterium | reverse complement strand
CCGGCAGGTGCGTTGCCGTCACGGCCGCACTTCTTCTCAGCGTGTCCGCGTGGCAGGTACGGCACAAGTCCGGCGGCTCGGCCTTCAGGAGCGACGCCTGGTTGGACGCATGAGGGTTGTGGCAGTTCACGCAGCCCTTCGTGTCGACCACGGGTCCGTGCAGACGGCTCTTCGCCATGGCGCCGGTCACCATGTCGTTATGGCACCCCTGGCAAAGTTCGTAGCCGGGGGCCTTCGTGGCAAAGGGCACGGAGGAATTCGGGCCCTCATGACACAAGCTGCACCCGCCTGAGCTGAGCGGGGCATGCACGTTGTTTCGCAGCAGCGCCGGTTGGTCCGAGCCATGCGGATCATGACAACTCGAACACGAGGCTTCGGCCACTGGATAATTCTGGTGCCGCGTGGCGAAGGCCGGCTTGTCCGGCTCATGGCACTGCACGCACACCGCAGACCCGGATTCTTTCAGCAGGTGATCCGACTGGTCGGACCCATGGGGATCATGGCAGGTTACACATCCCTGTCGCACCGCGTCATGCTCGAACGCAGCCGCCGTGACGGCCTGCCCGATGTCCTGATGGCAGCCAAAGCAGAGGTCTTCACCCTTCCTCACGAGGAGGGCGGCGTTGTCGGACGCATGGGGGTCGTGGCATTCCCGGCACCCTCCGTCGGCCACGACCTGGTGGGTGCTTCTTGGGTTCTCGGGGATGACGCTGCCATGACATCCGGCGCAGAGTTCGCTCACGTTCCCTGACAGCAGCTTGGAGTGCGACGACACGTGCGGGTCATGGCATCCCGAACACTCGCCGAGCTGCACGGCCGCATGAACAACAGGCCTTTTCAGCGTCTGCGCGAAGTCCGTATGACAGGCCAGACAGGTCTTCGTCTGATCCGGGTCCTTCAGCCGGTAGGGATTCTGCTGGCCGCCGGCCTGCGGCTGCGCCCCCAGAAGCACGGTGACCGAAAGCCACGCGACCGCCAGAAGCCAACGTATGGTTGTCGTCCTCACTGGCCCTTCCCTCCCGATGACAGATGGCAATCCGTGCACGTCTTCATGGCAAACGGCGCGTGGACATTGTTCTTGAAGAAGTGCTCCTGCTTGGAAGCATGGGCGTCATGACAGCGCGCGCACCGCATCACCGCCGGATCGATCTGCACATGTTTGTCCCCGAACGCCGGTGTCCGCAGGTCATGACACTCCGCGCACGTCTCCACAACAGGCTTCGCCAGCAGCCGGTTCTCGGCCGACGAGTGGGGCGTGTGGCATCGGACGCAGTCGCGTGCCGCGGGCGGGTGGACACGTCCATCGGACATGGCCAGCTTCATCTCCGTGTGGCAGGTGAGGCACAGGTCGGGCGCCTTCGCCACGAGGAGCCGAGGGAGCGCCGTCTGATGGGGATTGTGGCAAGCGGTGCAATCGCCGGCCAGCGCTGGCGGGTGCTGCGAACGGTCCGAGGTCACTGTCTCTTCGACATCGGAGTGGCACGCCACGCACAGCGCTCCAATCGTGTCAGCGGCCAGCCCCTTGACGCTGCTCGCATGAGGGTTGTGACAGGTCAGGCACATTCCTTCGACGAAGGGCATGTGACTGGCGCCGCCCTCAATCGGTTTCATCATCTCCGTGTGACACGACTCGCAGAGTTTCGACCCCTCGGCCACCAGCAGACTCGGTTGATTGGACCCATGCGGCTGGTGGCACGTGGCGCATCCGCCATCCCGAACCGGCTGGTGCGCGTAGGTCTTGAGGAAGTTCGCTTCGGCATCCGTGTGGCAGGTGTAGCAGACGCGATCGGTGCGGTTCCTCAGGATGCCTCTGACATTCGAGCCATGCGGGTCGTGGCAGGCCGTGCAATCCTCCGCAATGGCGGGCGCATGTGGCGTCTCCGCTTTCTCGATCGCCTCCTTCGTGGCGGTGTGGCAAGACGAGCAGAGCGCCCCCGTATCCATCGTCAACAACCGGGGATTGTCGGAGGAGTGCGGACTATGGCACGACACGCAGCCCTGCTCACTTGCGACGGGACTGTGCGCGAAGGAGACGCCGCCCTCTCGCCCGGTGTGACAGGTGACGCAGAGTTGGCTCCCCTTGTCCTTGAGCAATGTCGGGTTGCTGGACGCGTGGGGACTGTGACAGAGAAGGCACTCGCCGTCCTTGAACGGCACGTGTTGCACCGTTCCCTCGCCCTTCATCGCGGCAGGCTCATGACACATCGCGCACAATTCGCCACCCGTCAGGTTCACCGCGAACGGCTTGTCGGCGGTGGGTGACGTATGGCAGGCGTCGCACTGGGCTCCGGCGACCGGCGCGTGGACACTCGTCTTGAGCAGCCCGGGCTGGGCCGAACTGTGGGGACTGTGGCAACTGGAACAGGACACCTGGTCGACTGGGTAGCCGCCGTGGGCCGTATTGAGTGCCGGCGTATTCGCCGGGTGGCAGCTCAGACACAAGGCCTTTTCTTCGCTGATCAGCAGGTTGGGCTGATCGGCACCGTGCGATGAATGGCAGGTCGCACACCCCGTCTCCAGCGGCTTGTGCACAACTTCCTGGGTGTAATCCGCCTCCTCGTGACACTGGTAGCACACTGCGCGCGGCTCCGCGCTGAGGAGGGAGTCGGTGTTGGAGGCGTGAGGGTCGTGACACATCACGCACTGCCCACTCTTCACGGCAGTATGAACCTGGGGCTTGTTCAGCCCGATGTCGTCTTTCGAATGGCAGGACGTGCACAATTCGTTGCCGTCCCGCTTCATGGCGAGTTTGGCGACGAGCCCGTGGCGCAGGTGGCATTCCTCACACTTGTTCTCGCGAACCACGGCATGCACGTTCTTCATGCCCAGGTACTTGTCGGCAAACGGCTTGTGGCAGGCGAGACAGTCGCGGCCGCCGAGCCCCTGCGTCGCGTTTGGTGCGCCGCCGCCAAGAACTCGCCGCTGCGACTCCTGTCCAGACGAGGCCTGGAAACCCACGCTCACGCAGGCCAGGAGCAGCGCGATCCAGCCCAATGCCCTGACGGGGTTTCCTCGCGTCGGCATCACCGTGTCCTCACCAGATACGTCTCAACCTTCAACTGTGCACGGAGCTTGCCCGCGTAGTCCTCCACACCCTTCGAGATCTTCTCGGCATACAACGTCTTTGCAATCTCTTCCCTCACGTCGCCATATGGCCTGACCGTCGATCCGACGGCCTGCTGTACCGTCAGGACATAGAAGTGCCCCTCCGGACTCGCATACAGCCTGGACTCACCGGTCTTGACGCCGGCCAGAGCCTTCTGCAGCCCGTCGGGCATGCTGTCGATCGTCACCAACTGTCCGCCAAGCGTCAGCAGACCGGGGGTCTCCTTCGGGACCTGACCGTCTGCGTTCGCGATCAACCAGTTGTAGTCGGTTCCTGCTCTCAGCTTCCGCACCGCGTCCTCAGCGGCGTCTCTCCGGGCGAACGCCAGGCTTCGCAGTCTCAGCATTCCTGGGTAGGAGTAATCCTCGAGATTCCCGTCGTAGTGCTGCCGGACCTCATCCTCCGTCATCTTGTTCTCCGGGGCGACCACCTTCTGCACGAAGCTCTCGAAGACCAGGGACTCGGTGTAGCCCCTGACGCGATCGCGATAGGCATTCGTCTTGTCGATTCCCAGCCTCAAGGCCTCCGCATTCAGCACTCTCCGTCCGAGCGTGGCGTTGAGGGCCTCCTCCTTCTCCTCATTCATGCGCCTGCGCTGCGCGGACTGATTCGAACCGTGGAAGTACTGCAACCGCAGATAGTCGGTCAGGTCGCCGACGGTCACCGACGCGGCCCCTTTGATTTGAGCGACAATCCTCTTGTCCTCCAGCAATCGCTCAAAGGTGGGCGACGTGGCTTCGTAGTCGAGGCTGTCCAGCACGGCCTTGCTGACGGCGACGTAGTCGCGCCTCAGGGTCTGCTCGTAGGCTTCCAGGACCTTCAGTTTTTCCTGGTTCAAGACCTGTTCCGTCGCCGCTGCCCGGGCCTCGGCATTCTCCGGGTGCCGGATGCCGTCCACTCTCACGATGACGAACCCGGCCTGGAGGCGGACCAGGGGACCGATCTGTCCGACCTTCAACGGGGCGACCGCCTCCGCGATCTGCGGGAGGTAGTCCTGCTTCGGGTGGTACGTCGTGTCATCATCAAGTTTCGCGGTCTTTGCGGCCACGGCTTTCTCAACGACATCGGCGAAGACAGCACCGTTCGAGATCTCCATGTGCGCGCGTCGGGCGGCAGGTTCCTCCTGGAACAACACCGACGTCGTCTTCCATTCCCTGGACATCTCTTTGAATATCCTCTCGACGGCCGCCGCGTCCGGCTTTACATCTTTGACAAGTTGATCCACAAGCACTTCCCGGAGGATTTCACGGGAAGTGACCTCGATTTGTTTCTGGATCTCCGGGATTTCGGCGAGCCCCATGGTCGCCGCCTCCTGGACGATGAGCCTGATAGTGATGAGGCGATTGAGCAGCGTGAGTTCCTCCTCTGTGGCGCGGCCCTGCCGCAAGCGCGCGCGGTCCGCCGCGGGCCGCACTTCCCTCAGAAGCTCATCAAGGTAAATCGCGTCGCCGTTGACGGACGCCACTGCCGGCCTGCCGTTCGTCAGCGGAAGGCCCTGCTCCATCCCGCTCGACAGGGCCCGGGCGTGCAGCGACGCCGCAAGGAGACTCGTGATGACAATAATCTGATACCTCATGCGATCCTTTCAACGACTCTCTTCATTGTCTAATTCTCACGGCCGGCCATCAACTCGGCCGTGATCCGCACCATCTGAGTGGCCATGGTGTGCGCGGTTTTCGAGGTGCCACGCTCGAACAGGCCCACACCATCGCTGCCCTCGTTGTCGCTGCGCGAACTCCACACGACCCTGCGGCTCTTCCTCTCGATCAGTACCGCCGAAAATTCCACCGCGGTCCTGCCTGCGGGTCCATCGTAATCTTCGTAACGAAGCACGCGCCCTGTCAGAACAAAATCCGCCTCGATCAACGCCGCCACGGTCTCGGCGTCGCTGATGGAGAGACCACCATCCATGATGATCCGGGCGTCGAGGAGTTGCCGCCGCGCCACGCCGGGGTCAATGACCCGGAACTGCTGGAACCCCGAGAGATGCCGGAGGAAGTGCAGCGCCAGGATATCCCCGGCATTTCGTCGCGGGCTCAGGCTGAAAAACGGCACGACCGCCACGGAATACGGCCTGTCAGGCTCGATCGTCAGGTTCCGGTAGTGCGACTTCGGCCGGAACGTCGACGCGGGCTTCAGCTTGGTGTCGATCCGGCCTGTTCTGAGATACGGGATCAATGATGACCCGAGTCGGTCGAACGCCCGTGTGAGCACCGCCTGGTAGTCGTTGGCCACGCCCAGGTCGAACAGACCCGGCGCATCGTCTCCAGCCATGCCGATGTCCTCGGCCCAGACGACCTCCGGCGCAGTCTTGATCGAGACGAGCCTGACGAACAACGCGACCTTGGCGGGAGCGATGTGATTCGAGAGTTCGACCGACGCGATCACCACGCCATCCACTCCGGTTTCCTGCCTCAGCAGCACCGCCGTGGCCCCGTCGATACCCGCGTCGTATCGGACATGATGCCGCGCCATGAACTCATCGAGTGCCTCGTCGTCAAGCACGCGGACACCCTCAGCGGCGAACTGGTCGATCAGGAACTGCCGGACCTCGGCTGCCGGGATGCTGCCACTGGTCAGATTCTCGACGGGAAACAGGGCGACCGCCGCGATTCGTTCGCGAGTGGCAGCCGTCCCGATCCCGGAACTGAGCAGCAGTGCGATCAGCGTCGCCCGGAGGAAACGGCTAGGATCCTGGGCCACTCTTCACCTTTGAACTAATCACGGCGTCAATCGTCCTCAACGTCGCGCTCTTCTCGTGAGCGGCCCGAATGGCCGCCATCACGTCCCCGGCAAACCGGCTGGCGCGTTCCCCGGAATCATAATCGTCCATGTACAGCTGCCCGAAGACGGTCTTGGACCGGTTATCCACGAACATGACTGAAGCGCGGGTCTTGCTCACGGGCACGAGGACCGCGGAGATCTCCAAGATCACGGACAGCCCTTCCTCGTTCATGAGGGTGAACGATCCACGTTCAAGAAGCTTGGGTTCGAGTGCGAGCGCGGTCTCGTACTCGGCCCACAACGCCCTGGCCGGCGCGTAGGCCGGATATTCCAAGGTCAACCGACGCAGCGCCAGCGTGAACTCCGGGTCGGTCGGGCTCCGTCCCAGGTACAGCGCCAGCGCACGATCAGCCATGTGTCCCGCTGCGAGCCTGACGTTCCATCGCTCCAGTTGTGCGGTACGCTCGCCCGGGTCCACTGCGGGCTCCACATAGGGAAGAATGGTCTCTCGATGGGCCGCGAGAGCCTCGGCATTGGCTCTCTTGGCCGTGCGGGACGAGATGGAGAACGGCGCGGAGAACTCCAGGTAGGGCTGATCGTCGGTGTTGAGCGTCCCGTTCTCCCCGAAACGCGCCATCCCTTCCGTGCCCATCACGAAGTAGCTGAGCAGATCGGTCGCCGACCCCATCGCCACCTTGCTCAAGTCGCCGGCGATCGCGGGCTCGGAGATGCGCCGATCGAGTTTCGCTTCGTCGATCAGGAACGGGGCATTGCTGCCCACAATCACCGAATCGTAGTGCGTGAGCCACAACATCGTGTGCGTGAACTGCTGCTGGAACGTCTTGACGACCGATGCGAGGTCCTCGGGCGTCAGCTCGTAGAGCGGGAGCCACTGGGCGATCACGCCGCCAGGCCGAAGGTGTTTCGCGGCCAGGGCGAAATACTCGCTCGCATACAGAGAGCCTGCGCCCCTGAACCAGGGGTGAATCGGGTCGGCGGTGATGACGTCGAACATCTGGCTCGTCGTCATCAAGAAATTCCGTCCGTCGTTGAAGATGACCTTCACTTTCGGATTGTCCAGGACGTGGTGGTTGTACGCGTCGAAGGCCCTGGCCACGCCGAGCACCCGGGGCTCGATTTCAACCAGCGTCACCTGATCAACGGTGGGGTGGACGGCGGTGGCCCCGGCCGTCATCCCGCTGCCCATCCCCACCACGAGGACGTCCTTCGGGTTCGGGTTGAGGAGCATGGGCAGGTGGCCGAGGGTGAATTGCACCTGCTGCGCCTGCACGTGGGAGGACGCCTCAACCCGGCCGTTGGTGAGGAAAGCCTGTTCGCCGCCTTTGACCTGGATGACGCTGACAATCGCCTCGTTGCCCTCCGCGTAATAGAGGACGTCCGTGTTGTCGACGGCTTCCTGAATCATCTCTGGGGTGCGGAAGGCCTCGGGCTGGTTGCTGCGGAAGATGGCGAAGTACTTGCGGTCCCAGATTCGTGCCGCGCCGGTATTCAGGGCCAGGAAAGCCATCACGGCCACGGTCACGGTCGCCGCCGCCGCGGGCAGCCATCGCGCCTTCCGCAGGCCGGCCAGGACGAACAGGCCGAGCCCGATGTTCAGCACCGTCAGAATCTGGAGAGACCGTTCGATGCCGAAGAAGCGAATCAGCAGGAGTCCGCTCACGGCGGCCCCGAGAATGGCACCGACCGTGTTGGCCGCCAGTACGTCGCCAACCGCCCGCCCGGTGGCCCTCCGGTGCCTGGCCAGCACCTCGCCGGCGATGGGAAACGCGGCGCCCATGAACAGCGCGGGCACCACCATGTAGAGGAACGCAAGTGAGAAGTTCGCCCAGGCTCGTTCCCGGAAGGGCGCGAACCCGGCGTCCAGGAAGTAGGTCTGCAAGCGGACGGCGTTGACCGGAATGTTGCGGAGGAGCACCGTGACCACGAGCGCACTGCTGCCAATCACCACCTGCGTGATCCCGAACCACCCGATCACCCGCCGGAGTCCCGGCAGCGTGCGGCTGAAGACTCTCACCAGAATTCCGTAGGCCTCGCTCCCAAAGGCGATACCCGTCAGAAAAGCCACCAGGATGATGGTGAAACTGTAGACACTGGCGCCGACGGCCATGGTGAGGACGCGGGTCCACAGCACTTCGTAGCCCAGCGCGCAGAACCCGCTCACGCCGATCCCCCAGAGGACCCACGTGACGGGGAACTGACCATGGTCTTCCTCCTGTTCGCCTTGGAGTGACCCACCCGGATCGGCGGGCGCCGCCGGCGTCACCACGGCGTCCAGTCGTCCAGCCGCACCGTCCAGTCTCTTCTGCAGCCTCAGGCTGGCCAGGCCGATGATCACATTGGTGGCGACGGCAAGATAGAGCGTGGTACTGACCGAATACACGCGGATCAACACGAAGCCCGCGAGCAGCGCCCCGAAGACGGCGCCGAGCGTGTTGACGGCATACAGGAACGAGAGGTGCCTGCGCAGGTTCTCCGGCTGGTGGGCGATGAAACGCGACAGGACCGGCAGCGTCCCGCCCATCAACATCGTTGGCACAATGAGAGCGACGACCGAGAAGAACATCCGCACGGCCGTCAGGTAGAGCGTCGCGTCATCCCGTCCCCCAGCCAGTGCCACGTAGATCGAGGGGTACAGTTTCATCAACCCCACAAACACGAGGGCAGACACCGCAATCCCGATCTCCAGGAGGCCATACAGCCGAAGCGGCTTGGCCACCCCGTCTACCCTTTTGCCGACGACGTAACTGCCGATAGCCAGCCCGCCCATGAAGATTGTCAGGACCGCCGTCACGGCCAGGTGCGAGCCGCCGAACACCAGGGTGAGGGATCGGACCCACACCACCTGATACATGAGCGCCGCCGCGCCGGACAGGAAGAACAAGAGGTAGATCAGGGCTGCGAGCATCGTCATTCCTTTCCGGGAGGACCGAGCAACTTGTCGAAGATCGCATCCACAGCCTGTTCGGTGACCTTGTTCAGGGGCTGGCCACCACTGCCAATCAGGCGGTTCCAGAAACTGATGCCGCCCTTGGTGGAGGATGCGCTCCACACGATCCTCCCGGTCCCGGTCTCGACGATCTGGATACTCATAGAAATGACATTTGCCGTGCTCGTCCCGGAGCGCACTTCGCCGTATTCCCTGACGACGCCCGTGATCACCGCATCAACCTTGAGGAGGGCGCCAATCCTGATGACTTCTTCGGCTGTCGGAGATGGAGGATTCTGGATGTCCGTGGCTGAGATCCCCCGAGCCACTTCCCCGACCGGAAGGACGTAGACCGCCTGGGTCGCCAGGAGGCGGCTGATGAACACGTCACGCACGCGCTCGGAGACGACCTGATCCCGTGCGAGATTGGTGAACGGCATGACCGCAACCGTCTGGATGCTGCCAAAGTCCATCCGGGGATCCCGGAAGACGTCCGACACCTGCGCGGTGCAGACGGACGCCGTTATCACAAGCCCCCACAGCGACAGGGCTACCACTCCAAGCGTTCTTCTCATGCCGTCGCCTCGCAACCCATCACAAAAACAGCCTCACACGCGCGCTGATGACTCTCGACTCGGTCGTCAGAAACACGTTCGCGCTCCGTGATTTCTGAATCGATATGTCGACGTACGACTGGCGCGCCAGATTCCAGCGCACCGCACCGACGGTGTTCCGGTCCTTCCCGAATTCCAGCGCTCGGAGGGCTTCGTTGTAGGCAAACACGAACTGCAACGTGCCATCCCGGAACGGCGCCCAGGATGTGGCGATGTTGATCGTCGTCCTCGTCGCCTGGCCGGTGGTCGCAATCACTTCCCCGCCCAGGACCAAGTGGAGTGTCTGGATGGGATCGATCGCCACGGACGCGTACGAGCGGCGCCGCCGGGTCCGTGGATCGCCGACAAAGACCCCGGACCGATCCGTCGTCGTGGCATTGTAGACCAGCGTCAAGCTCACCCGTTGCCGCGGGACGATCGTCGCGCTGACATTCACGAGCCGGTCGCGTGATTCCTCACCCGTCTCGCGCGTGGCGGACGTCCAGCCGATCCCGAACAGGACGTCGATGCCCCGATAGGGCTGCGCCGCGTTCTGGATGAACAGCCCCTTGCGGCTGCTTTGTCGCCCGGCAATCCGCTCGTCCTGCCCGGAGTACAACACGGAGCTTCGGAACGTTGGAATCGGGTTGAGTGTGAGGGTCGCGCTCGTCAGATCGGCGACCCTGTCGCCGCGTGCTTCCGTTCCCTGTTCCCGAGAGACCCTCCCGAAGACCGAGAGGACACGGCCGAACGAGTGGCTCAGCGACACGCCGTTGGACAGCGTGTCGGTTGACGTGCCGAGGCCCCGGGTCTCGTTGGACAGGTAGTACCCCTCGTAGTACAGCGCGGGCGCATCGAGAAGACGCATCCGCACATCGGTACTCAGCCTGTAGGTGTCCTGCGTCAGCCGGCCGGTGACCTCCTGGGCCGGCCGCCTGACGAATGCCTGCATCTCGGTCACGAGAATGTCCTGGAAACGCGACGAGTCCGGCACGGCGGCGGACAGGGGCCGCGTGACCACCATGACGTACCGCGCGGTCACGGCAGGAAAGTCGATCTCAAAACGGCTCTCGAACGTCCCGAAGGGCGCGGCCGGCACGGTAGCCTCCCGCGTCCAGAGCACGTTGTCCGTGCTGCTGTAGATGTCCCACGAGAAGGCGCTCGTGACCTCGACTGGCAGTTCACGGTCCACCCAGAGCAGAAACCTGTTCACTTCCGTGGGCGTGAGCATGTCGATGCCGATATTCCTCAGCTGGGCATCGGCCGGTGTTGCGGGGAGGCCCAGGTTGATGCCGGCGCCGGCTGTCAGGTTGCCATCGATGAGTGCGCCGTTCGGCGACAGTGTCGCGGTCATCGGCGTGTCGCTGATGACCGCCAGACCGCCAAACGGCGCCACCGGGAGCGCCACCTCTCCTTCCGTGCCGCGCGCGAGCGTCGTAATCTCCTGGTGGCTCACGAGGTAAGTGGCATTCCAGAGCAGCCGGTTGTGAATGAACGCCTGTGAGTAGTCCGCACGAGCGCCGTGGGACGCCTGGCGGGTCTTGAGGCCCCCGATCCGGTTGTTGGTGTCGATGTAACTACCGCGGTAGCTGAGGCCCAGATTCCGGTATTCGTACCCGGACACGACCGAGCCGAAATCCCTGGAGACATCCTGGAATGCCCGTTCCCCGTCGAACGCGTGCGTTCGGACAAACTGGAAATCCGATCGAGGCCCACCTTCCGGCCTCCACCCCAGATACGCCGAATACTCGTCGTTGACGAGTTTGACCTCTGATTGACCTGCCGTCCTGGACCGGCCCTCCCGTCTGAAATACCCGACCCCGGGAGACAACACCGGATTGGTCGATCGCAGGAGGAAGAAGGGCCGGTTCCTCGTGATCGTCGAGTTCGTCCTGTTCGGACCGGACCTGCTGGAGAGCTTGTTGAGTTCGAACACGCCACCGGCGCTCAGCCTGAGATGGGGATAGAGCATCGTGTTCATGTTCAGCCGCAACGTTGGAGACACGTTCGTGGTCTCCGTCTTCGTGATGGCCCCGGACCCGAACGTGACGGTGGTTGATATCTTGCTGAACACGGACTCCACGCTCACCTGCATCCCCCCGAAGATGCCGTCCTGGGCCATGACCGGGGCCGCGAGCACGGCCAGCCATCCTGTCGCCACGAACGTGAACGCCGCGGCGCCGGGCCGCAACCTATTTCTCTCCCATAACCGCCACCCAATACGGGCCGTTGCCGACATCAATCTCCGACACGACCCTTCGATCAGCCAGACTCCCGACGACCAGGGTCCGCGTGTCCGGATTCACCATGTACAACGAGTTCTCCCTGCGATCGATCAGCAGGTGCGAGACCCCGGCCGTGGTCCTCATGGAATACAGTGGCAGCAGGGCGTTCGGATCGTAGTAATCGATCGTCGCCATATTGCCGCCGCCAAGACATACCAGGCCTCGCACGCGGTCGACGGCAATCGCACCGGCCGAGGTGCCGAGGCGCACTCGCGCAATGACAGTCAGGTTCCGCGTGTCGAGGACTGTCAGGTACGGTGACCGCTCGTGGATCACGTAGAGTTGGTCGTCGCTCCCTCCGAACTGTCCCCTCACCGGCGCCGAGTCCATGGACAATGTCGCCGCGAGACTCCGGCTGGCCAGGTCGATGACTGACACGGAACTCGACAGCGTGTTGAAGACGAACGCCCGCCTTCCGGCCGAGTCGATAAGAATTGAGCGCGGGCCACTGCCGACGTTGAGGCGTGCCTGCCAGGTGAGGGACTCCGCATCGAAGAAGCTGATGCTGTCCGAGCCGGTGTTCACCGACACCAGGGTCGTGCCGTCAGGCGTCAGTGCGATCTCGCGCGGCTGATCCCCGGGAGACAGGCGAACCTGCCGGATGACCACGCCTCCGGCCACGTCGATCGCCTGGATTTCGTCGTCCTTCGAACACGCCACGAACGCTCGTCGGCCGCGCTGGTCCAGGGCCATCCCGGCCGGGCCGCCGCATGTGTCGATCACGGCGACCGCCTGCGCGAGGCTCTTGTCGAAGACCGTGACAGTGTCCGATCCGGAATTGGTCACGAAGCCCGTGTGGTCGATCAAGGGCATCGCAGGCGTCAGGACCGAAAACACCGGACTGAATGCGACGCCGTCCGTGATGGAGTCCTGATACCTGAGCGCAAGCCTGAACAGCGGCGTCTCCTGGCTGGCCACGGAGAACAGCAGGTTGAGCCGCACCGGTATGTCCGGCACCTCCAGCGCGACCTCTCCACGGTCGTTCTGCAGGGCCGCGCGCGCGATCGTGAAGAGAACACCGGCGTAACGGCCAGTTGGCAGGCCCCCTGAGGCCAGGAGCCTCTGTCGGCCGGCTTCGATCGGTCCGGCAGTTCTCAGCGCCACCGTGAGCGGATATTCGTCGCCGCTGACTGTGATCGCGGACACCGAGGCGATCCTGAACGTGAGCCTGGCCGCTTCGGGCGGCAGGGGCTGCAGGTAGAGATACAGCCCTCCGTCGGCCGCGTGTGACACGGCGGGAACCAGAAGACAGACGAACAGGAGCGTCAGGCGGATCGTGGACACAACGGGCTCACATCTCAATGGTGCAAATGGGTTGCCAGACGGGCCCTCGGCGGAGGGGGCGGTCACGTGCG
>JAHEFO010000334.1 GCA_024640135.1 Acidobacteriota bacterium | reverse complement strand
CTGGCTGATCGTCTCCACATCGGCCTCGACGAATTCCTCTCGGGTCTTGCCCACGATCAATGCCGGCAATGACGCGGCCAGTTCGGCGATCGACGCCTCGTCGAGCGAGGCCGAAGCGTCAACATCGAACCACCAAGCGCCCGAGTACACGCTCGGCACACAGGTCGACCTCAGGCGATCCCATGCGGGGGTGCCGGGCTGCATGCGTGTGACCACTACGCTTCAGCCGCGCAATCGCTCCGCCAGCGCGGCGACGCTTCGCGCCGGCTCGCCCTCGAGGAGCAGGGCCAGCAACCCCGTCGCATTGGCCACGGCAAAGCTGAAGCCGCTGAAGTTCCGCTCCGGCGGCACGCCGGGAATGGGACGCGGATACCCCGACGCCGCCAGCCGCACACCGCCAGCGCCGTCCACCTGCACCCGGCACTCCTCACGCGGACACTCCCAGTCCACATCCACGGCCACCACGCCCGGCAGGCCGCCCGGCAGCCACGCCGCCTCCGGCTGGGGCGCAGCCGACACGACAATGGCGCCGCTCGCTTCCGCCTGCGCAACCGCGGCGCGCAGCCTGGACGCGTGGTCCTGGTTGGTGGTGCCGAGACTGAGATTGATGATCTGCACGCCCTGGTCCGCCGACCACTCAATGGCGCGCACGAGCGCCTCGCCGGTGGTGGCCAGCGATCGATCGAACACCCTGACGGCCAGCAACTCGGCCCGGGGCGCCTTCTCACGAATGGCCGCAGCCACGGCCGTCCCGTGCCCGATCCGATCCACGAAATCGCCATCGATGTCGCCCGTGGACTTGACGTGAACGCCGCCCGACACGTCTCGGACGTGCGGATGCGCGGCATGGACGCCGCTGTCGACCACGGCCACGCGCACCCCGGCGCCGGTCCGGCCAGCCAATGCGTTCAAGGCGAGTTTCGTCAAAGCAGATCGCCCATTCATGTCCTTCACGCCTCGTGAGAAACCCCTCTGGTTCCGAAGAGTGACGCGAACGCCCCGCCCGCACGCTCGAGGTCGGCGGGCGCTCCCGTCTCCACCACGCGCGCGCCCTGAATCATCACCACTCGATCGGCGGCGCGCACCACGTCCAGCCGGTGCGAGATGACAATGGTCGTCCGCCCCTGCATGGCGCGCCGATACCCTTCAATGACGTGGCGCTCCGATGCGGGATCGAGCGCCGCGCTGGGCTCGTCGAGAATGAGCACCGACGGATTGGCCACCATCGCGCGCGCCAGCGCAATCCGCTGCCGCTCCCCGGCCGACAGCGCCACCCCTCTATCGCCAACCACGGTCCGCAGGCCCTCCGGCAACCCGGCCACGAACGCCGCGATACCGGCTGCCTCCAGCGCGGCAGCCACCTGCTCATCCGTCGCGGAAGGATTGGCATAGCGCACGTTGTCCGCAATGGTCGCGTGAAACAGCAACGGCTCCTGCTCAACGACCTGGATGTGTCGCCGCACATCCGCCAGCCGCAGGGCCTTCAGGTCGTGACCATCGAGGCGCACCACACCGGCATCCGGATCAATCAGCCGCAACACCAGGTCCGCGATGGTCGACTTGCCGCTGCCACTCGCACCGACCACTGCCAGGGTCTCACCCGGCTCCACCCGGAAACTGATGTCCTCGATCACGGCGCCGCCACGGCCGTACGACAACGTCACGCCCGCGAACTCCACGTCCCCGCGCACGGACGGCAGCGCGATGGCACCGGCGCGCTCCACCACTTCAATCGGTGTCTCAAGGACTTGCAAGACGCGACGCCAGGACACCCGCGCAGTGGCCATCGACCCATACAAGCCCATCAGCGCCTGCACCGGGGCCACCACCCGCGCCTGGTACGCCATGAACGCCGCCAGCGTCCCCATCGTCATGGTCCCCTGCACGACGCGCCAGCCGCCGTAGAAGAAGACGGCCGCGCTCCCGGCCGCCAGCAGCATCGACGGCAGCCCGCCGGCGAAGTAGTGCACACGCTGCAGCCGCATCAGCGCCGCGATGAACGCCGAGTTGAGTGCCGAGAACCGACCCACCTCCCGCTCCTGCGCGCCCGATGTGACCACGGTACGGTTCGCCTGAAGCGTCTCGATCAGGAAGCTGCCGACATCGGCGCTACGCTCCCGCAGGTCCGTCACCTTCGCGTCCAACCGCCGCCGGTACGCGACCAGCGCCCAGGCGCTCAGCGGCAGCGTCGCCAGGCCCACCACGAACAGCCGCCAGTCGAGCCACACCAGAATGACGATGCCCCCGGCGAGGAAGAGGACGTTGCCCACCCAGGCCAGTGCGGCCTCAGCCGCGATCCGCTGGATCTCGCCGATGTCGTTGTTGATGCGCGACACGATGTCGCCGATGCGCGTGACGGCATAGAAGCGCGGCGACAGGCGCTGCAGATGTTCATACAGTTCCCGGCGCATATCGAAGAGCACATCGGCGGAGACGCGCGTATAGACAAGCCCGCTCACCACGTTGAGCACGAACCCCACGGCGCCGATGCCGGCGAACATCGCAACGATGCGGACCAGCGCGGCGGCGTTGCGCCCGATCAGGGCATCGTCAACGAGCGACTTGGTGAGGTACGGCAGCCACAACGACAGCCCGGTGCTCACGAGACTGATCGCGATCACCAGGGCCAACCGCGACCGGTACGGCCGCAGGTATTTCAGTGCGGTCACCGCTTTGGCGGCAGCAGTATGAAGGACGTCATGTCCGTATCGAGCGTCAGGGTTCGCAGGCGCTGCAGGGTATTGGCGTCGTAGTAGTCGATGGTGTTGCCGGCCGTGTAGATGTAGATGATGTTGCCGTTGCTGCTGACGCGCTGGCTCATCCGCGGCCGCCCGTCGAACGCCACCCGCGACACGATCCGGTTGGTCTCCAGATCGAAGGTGAAGAATTCGTAGTCACCGATATCGCTGAACAGCCCGTACGCCCGCTTGTGGTCGGGTGAAAGCGAGTACGACAGCGGGCGCGCCGGTCCGATGGGATGGAAGTCGACCTTCTTGCCAACCAGGTCCACCCGGCCGATGCCCACGATCCGGCGGTCCTGCAGCGGATCCTGCATGGTGAACATGCCGGTGTAGAACCCGGGTTCATCGCTGTAGGGATCCAGCCCGAAACTCACGCGGCCGGCGCCGGGCTCGATCGGCTGTGCGATGTCCCAGCGATCGACCTCGGTGAATCCTTCGGTCTCGTAGATGAGGACGTCTTCGCCGAACAAATACATCAGCTTGCCGTCGGGCGAAAAGACGACCTGGGCGCGCTCGCGCTCTTCGTCCTTCGGCCACGGGATGGTACGCGCGATCTTCTTCGCCGCCAGGTCGTACTGCACCATCGTGGGCGGCCCAATTTCCCAGTGGTCGTCGGCCAGCGTGTAGTTCTTGATCACCAGAATCAGGAACCGGTCGAGCGGATCTGGCGACATGCCCCAGATCCGGGTCTTGGTGCGGCCCTCGCTGAGCGTGACGACGTCCAGACTCTGGCGCTTCTCACGGTCCACGATCTCGATCTTCTCGAAAGTGATGTCGGTGACGTAGATCCGCGAACGGTCAGCCGAAAAGATCACGCGGCCGGGAATGCCGGACGCCAGCGGGATCTCACCGACAATCTTCTCGGTCGCTTCGTCGATGATCGCGATCTTCTCGTTGTAGCCGCTCAGATAGATGGTGCCGTTACCGGCCACGGCCGGAGCCGTTCCGCCGCTCCTGGCGGTCCTGGGGGCCTG
>JAHEFO010000333.1 GCA_024640135.1 Acidobacteriota bacterium | reverse complement strand
AGGCGTCGATGCTCAACGCCATGGTGGAGGAAGGCGGCGTGGAACGGGGCCTGACCGCGTTGTACGCGGAGGCCGAACGTGTGGTGAAGTTCGGGTTTACGCCGTCCGAATTCGATCGGCAGAAGACCAATCTTCTGCGAGGGCTCGAGCAGGCTGTGGCCGAAAAGGACAAGCGGCAATCCGGCAGGCTGGCGGCCGAGTACATCCGCTCGGTGACCCAGGGCGAACCGGTTCCAGGCCTGGAGTACGAGGCCGAGATCACTCGTGCCATGGTGCCGACGATCACCCTCGCGGAGGTCAACAGTCTGGCGGCTGAGTGGGTCCCGGAGGGGAATCGGGTCGTGCTGGTCAGTGCCCCTGACAAGCCCGGCGTGCCGGTGCCGACGGAGAGTCAACTGGCGGCGGCGATTGCGGCCGCTTCGTCGATGCCACTTACCGCCTACGTCGATACGGTGACCAGCAGCACCTTGATCTCCGATTTGCCCCCACCTGGCCGCATCGTCGCGGAGACCACCAGGGCCTTTGGCATCACCGAATGGCAGCTGTCCAACGGCATCACGGTGGTCTTGAAGCCGACGGATTTCAAGGAGGACGAAATCCTGTTTCGAGCCTTCAGCCCCGGCGGCA
The DNA here is from genome assembly GCA_024640135.1 of Acidobacteriota bacterium. Taxonomy (GTDB): domain Bacteria; phylum Acidobacteriota; class Vicinamibacteria; order Vicinamibacterales; family SCN-69-37; genus SYFT01. Next base: position 3,090 of record JAHEFO010000333.1, on the reverse strand, counting down.
CATCGCTCGCCAGCGACGCTGATCATCTGTCGGCCGATCTCGCCTCCACGCTGGTGGGCCTGGGCGGCGTCGGCGCGTTGAGCAATATCGAGTTGGGCAAGACGATGACGGGGAAGGTGGCGTCGGTGAGTGCCACGATCGACGCGTTGAGTGAGGGCCTGAGTGGCCGTGCATCGAAGAAGGATCTGGAAGCCATGTTTCAGTTGGCGTATCTGCGTGCCACCGCGCCCCGGGCGGATCCCGCGTTGTTCGGCGTCGTGATGGGGCAGATGAAGTCGATGCTGGCCAACCAGCAGGCGTCACCCGAGTTTGCGTTCAGCGAAATGGTCTCGAAGACCATCACGCAGGACCATCCGCGCGCGCGCACGCCGACGCCCGACCAGCTGGCGACGATCGATCTCGACAAGGCCATGAGCTTCTACGAGGAGCGCTTTGCCGATATGGGGGATTTCACGTTCGTGTTCGTCGGCACTCTGGACTTTGCGGCGATGCGACCGCTGGTGGCGCAATACCTGGCGACCTTGCCGGCGACAGGTCGCCAGGAGACGTGGAGGGACATCGGCGTCCGCACGCCCGAGGCCGTGGTCGAACGTGAGGTGAAGAAGGGGATTGAACCCAAGAGTCAGACGCGAATGATCTTCAGTGGGCCGTTCCAGTACGACCAGGAACAGCGGGTGGCAATTCGCGCCATGGCCGACATCCTCCAGACCCGCCTCCGGGAGACGCTCCGGGAGGAACTGGGCGGGACATACAGCGTCGGTGTGGGCGCGAGTTACGCGAACCGGCCGCGCCCGGAGTATCAGGTGTCGATCAGTTTCGGCAGCGACCCTGCCCGCGCGGACGCGCTGTCGCAGCGGGTCTTCGCCGAAATCGAGGCCTTCAAGACCAACGGGCCTACAGAGAAACAGGTGAACGACGTGAAGGCCGGGATGTTGCGTGATTTCGAAACGAACATCACGCAGAACGGATACGTGCTGTCCCAGACGGCCCTCAAGTATGAGTACGGTGAGGCGCCTGAGACCCTGCTTGACGTGCCGTCGTACTACGAACGGCTGAGCGTGGCCGCCATTCAGGCCGCGGCGAAGACGTACCTGAATACGGGACGCTATGTGAAAGTGGTGCTGCTGCCGGAGAAGTGAATCAGGAAAGCAACAGCTCCAGGTCGTCCCGGTTCAGTCCGCGGAGGCCGACCGGGTTGGCGGAGAGGACGGCTTCGGCCAGTGCCCGTTTGGTCTGTTGAAGGGCCAGTACTTTCTCTTCGACCGTATCCTCGGCGATGAGGCGGTACGCGAAGACTTCCTTGGTTTGACCGATGCGGTGTGTGCGATCGATCGCCTGCGCTTCCACCGCCGGATTCCACCAGGGATCGAGCAGGAAGACGTAGTCGGCCGCCGTCAGGTTGAGGCCAACCCCTCCTGCCTTGAGACTGACGAGAAACACCGGACACGCCGGGTCCTCCTGGAAGCGCGCCACGGGTGTGGCACGATCGCGAGTCCGCCCGTCCAGATACTCATAGGGAATCTTTGCTTCGTCCAGTTGCGGGCGAACGAGCGCGAGCAGACTGGTGAACTGGGAGAACACCAGGGCTTTGTGGCCTTCGTCGACCACCTCACGGAGGTTCTCCAGCAGCAGGTCGAGCTTGGATGACTGGTCCGACTGGCGGGCGGGAGACACCAGGCCCGGATGGCAGGCAGCCTGCCTCAGGCGGAGCAGCGCCTCGAGAATCTCCAGGCCGGACCGGCCCAGGCCAACCTTCGAGACCTTGGAGAGCAGCGAGGAACGGTAATGCCGGCGCAATGCGTCGTAGAACCCGCGTTCGCGCGGTGTCAGCACGCAAGTCAACGTCTGCTCCGTGCGCGCCGGAAGTTCGGTCGCGACCTGGGCCTTGGTCCGCCGCAGCAGGAATGGCTTGAGCCCGCGCGCGACCAGGGCCACGGTCTCGGCGTCGGGCTGCGACAGGGACGTCGCACGTTGAAAGACCGATGACCGTCCGAGCAGGCCCGGGTTGAGAAACTCAAACAGGCTCCACAACTCGCCCAGATGATTCTCGATCGGCGTGCCAGACAGCGCGAGGCGGTAGCGGCTCTTCAGCAGGCGCACCGCTTTGGCCGCGACGGTCGCGGCATTCTTGATCATCTGCGCTTCGTCGAGGATGACGTACTCGAATTCAACCCCCTTGAGCTGTTCGATGTCGCGTCGGACCGTGCCGTAGGTGACGAGGACCAGGTCGTAGTCGCCGATGTGCCCGGTCACCTCACGCCGGTCGCTGGCGGAGTAGTCGAGCACCTGCAGACCGGGGGTGAATTTCGCGGCTTCGTCCTTCCAGTTGTGCACGACGGAGCGAGGCACCACCACGAGGGACGGACGGGGCCCCCGAGTCTCAGGCGGTTCGGCCTGCCGATCGTGCGCCACACGCGACAGCTCGGCCAGGACTGTGATCGTCTTGCCCAGGCCCATGTCGTCGGCCAGGCATCCTCCGAAGCCGAAGTGCCGCAGGAATTGGATCCAGCCCAGCGCCTCGCGCTGATAGCTCCGTAGTGTGCCAACAAAGGCTGACGGCGGGTCCAGGGCTACGGCGTGGTCGAAGGTGGCCAGGCGCTGTCTGAGTTGCTGGAACGCTTCGTCCACCTGAATGTCGGCATCTTCGGCGTGTGCCTCCAGCATGGCGTCGAGCAGCGCCGCCTGGGATGGTCGATACCTGAGCGACCCATCTTCGTTCTCGATGCCCGCGGCCGCCAGGGGGGCATACCGCCGCAACCACTCGTCCGGCAGCATGCCAACGGAGCCGTCCCCCAGGGCAATGGTCTTTTCGCCGCGACGGAGTACGGCCAGCAGGTCCACCAGCGACACCGAGATGTTGCCAAACGGCACCACGGCTGTCAGGTCAAACCAGTCGATGCCCGACGTGACGCTCAGGCGGGCCGGGCCTGCCGTCTTGTAGGGCACACCTCCGGCCTCCACCCGCCATCCGTCAAGGACCAGCGCGCGGACCACCTTGTCCAGCGTCCTTGCGGGCACTCGCCAGGCGGCGGGACTGTTGAGATCGGCGCGTACCGCATCGAGCTGCAACAGGTCAGTCTGGGCTTCGAG
>JAHEFO010000105.1 GCA_024640135.1 Acidobacteriota bacterium | reverse complement strand
GTACGTCATCTACGCGCGCAATGGGGCGCTCTTCGCGCAGCCGGTCGACGACCGCACGTTGCAGCAGACAGGCAGCGCCGTCCTGATCGCCGAAGGCGTGGGCACGTCGTCCATGCAGATGACCGGCGCGGCGTTCTATGACGTGTCCCGCACGGGCATCCTGGCCTACAGCTCCGGTACCGAATCGGGCCTCAAGCAATTGGTCTGGATCGCGAATGGCGTCAGCACGCCGTTGCCCATTGCGCCGATCTACGCCGGCCAGGTTGCGTTATCTCCAGACGGGCGGAAGATCGCGGCCCGCGTGTTCGACAACGGCTGGCAGATCTGGGTGTATGACGTGGATCGCACGGAGGGCACGAAGCTGACGTCTGAAGGCAGCAACCGGCAACCGGTCTGGTCGCCGGACAACGTGTGGGTCTACTACGCCTCGGACACACGCGGAGAACTCGATATCTGGCGTCGACGGGCAGATGGCGCGGGTGCCGCGGAACTCGTGTTCGGGGAGCCCGGCAATCAGTTCCCGGCAGGGCTCACGCCGGACGGTCGGTGGCTGATATTCGTCCGGCTGGATCCCAATGGATCCGACATCGGCCAGATCGATCTCGAGCAGCCGCCACAGGTCGAGATGCTGCTCGACAGACCGGCCGATGAGGTGTTTGCGGCGGTGTCACCGGACGGCAGGTTTATCGCCTACCAAACCGACGAGAGCGGGGACTGGCAGATCAAGGTCGTCGAACGCGCCACGAAGCGCCAGTGGACGATGGCGCTTGGATACACGCCGGTCTGGTCCAAAGACGGTCGGACGATCCTGTACCAGACGGCTGACCAACTAAGTCCAGTGCTGGCGGTTCCCGTAGACACGAGTCGAGACTTCAGCTGGGGCGCGTCATTCGTGGTGACCACGCGGGCAACTCCGGTCAATCAGTGCTGCGATCTGATGAGCCGCGACCGCGTCCTGTTCATCGATGTGCCGGATGGAGCCAACCCGACGCCGCCCGTCGGCGTCATCGTCAATTGGCCGCAAACGATCACGCGCTGAACGCCGCTCGGCGCTGAGAAGAGAATCGGAGCCGCGGCATGACGCAGTGCCGCGCCGGCACGGGCGCGGAACCTCACCAACGTCCCGGGGGCCGCGCCTGATCGAGCCCTACTTGCCCCCGATGTCGTGCATGAGCGCCTCACGCACGAGCGCGGGTGGCATGCTGCCGATGGCCAGCAGCCGATCGTGAAACTCCTTGAGCGTGAACGCCGCCCCGCGTGCCTCCTGGTACTCCTCGCGCATCTTCAGAATCTCTGACATGCCCATGAAGTAGCCGATGAAATAGCCCGGCCGGGCCAGCGCCGCGTCAACTTCCGACTCAGCCGCCCAGCGGAGAAAGCCCACGCGATCGGTCATGAGCGCGATGGCCTCGTCGCGGGTCATGCGGCCCGTCTGCAGGCCAACGTCATAGATGACCCGCGCATTGCGCCAGAGACGTAACTGCAACTGGCGCAGCTGGATCTTCGGATCCGGGAAGAAGCCGGTCTCCTTGAACAGTTGCTCGTTGTAGAGTCCCCACCCTTCCGAAAACATCGACGTCCCCTGCGAGCGGCGCAGCCGGCTGGGGTTATGCATCTGATACATGATCTGCACGTGATGGCCGCCGTAGGTCTCATGCGGCGCCGTGACGAGAATCACGCCCCAGTCGTGCTCGACGAGATAGTCACGCTGCGTCTCTGCGTCCCACGCCGGATCGAACGGGTTGATGTGCCACTCCCCTCGCAGTGTCCCGTCCTCTGCCGGCGGCCTCGACCTGGCGCCGGAGAAACTGCCGTAGTAGGGGTTGTTGCCGGCGGTCGGGACGCGCCGCACCACGGTGCACGTCTCCTTCCATGGCAGCGTCATCAGGTCCTTCGCCAGAAGATGTGCCTTCGCCCGGTCGACAATCTCCTGATGCGCCGCGATCATCGCGAGCGCGTCGGGATGGTCCTGCTTGACGTCGTTCGCGATGTCGAGCCAGGTCTTCTTCGGATCGATCTGCCGCGCCAGCGCCTCCAGTTCGCTGACCGTGCCGCGGAACGCCTGCCAGGCGTAGTCCCACAATCCGGCCGCGTCATAGGGCAGCAGATTCTGCTCCCTGAGCATCCGCGTGTACGCCGCCTCGCCCATCATTTCCCCAGCCGGTGCACGGACCGTGCGACCCACGAGAATCGTCTCAGCGAAGCGGCGGTCGATCTGATCGTCGAATGAGAGCGCCTTGGGATCGATGGCGCGAAGTGCCGCCAGAAGCGATTCCGGATCCAGCCCGGTGGCGGACGCGGGCGTGCCGCGCGCCGGACGAGTCACGAGGGCGTCGATAACGATGTCCAGCGTGAGCTTGGCCGGCGATCTGGAAGGATTCTGAGCCGACAGGCCGCTGGTGAGGACAAGCAACAGAAGGGCGAGAATCCTCGACATGGCGGAACGATACACCACGCTCAGGTGTCGACGCACGCGCCCTGATGGGCCGAAGTCGACGTGCTAGCATGGATATCCGGACACCATTCACGCAGCGTGGAACTCGTCCGGAGATCGGAGCGGTGGTGCGGGCAAGGGTGCTGGCGTTTGTCATGGCTGGCGGCCGTGGTGAACGGCTGGATCCGCTGACCCGGTACCGTACAAAACCCGCGGTGCCGTTTGGCGGTCGCTATCGACTGATCGACTTCGTCCTCAGCAATCTTGTCAACTCGGACGTCACGGCCATCAACGTCCTGACGCAATACAAGGCCCAGTCGATCCTGGAGCACCTGCAGCATGCCTGGGCGCACCGCGTCGTCGGCCGCGACAGCTTCATCACGGCTGTGCCGGCACAGATGCAGATGGGCGATACCTGGTATCAAGGCACCGCCGATGCCGTGTTTCAGAATCTCGATCGCCTGCGACAGTTCCGCCCGGACGTCGTCGCCGTGTTCGGCGCCGATCATGTCTACAAGATGAACGTGCGCCAGATGATTGACGACCATCGTCACTCCGGCGCCAAGGTGACGGTCGCCTGCCTGCGAGTCCCTCGAGGCGAAGCCACCGCGTTCGGCGTGGCCAGTGTCGACACCGCGAACAGGATCCTGACGTTCGTCGAGAAACCGGCTGATCCGCCGGGCCTGCCTGACGCGCCAGAGATGGCATTCGCGTCAATGGGCAACTACATATTTGATGCGGCCGCGCTCATCCAGGCGCTGGAACATGATGCCGGGCTGGCCGATTCCGCCCACGACTTCGGACGCGACATCGTGCCCCGGATGGTGGCGGACGGCGTGGCTCATGCGCACGACTTCAGCCAGAACATTATTCCGGGCTCCAGCAACGAGACCGAACAGGGCTACTGGCGGGACGTGGGCACCATCGAGGCCTTCTTCGAGGCGAATCTCGACTTGAAGAACGTGATTCCGCAACTCAATCTCTACAACCGCGAATGGCCCATTCACTCGGCGACGTTCGACGACCCGCCGGCCAAGTTCGTGTTTGACGAACCCGGCCGCCGCGGCGAGGCTGTGCAGTCGATTCTGTCGCCTGGATGCATCGTCTCTGGTGCGTATGCCAAGGACTGTGTGTTCGGCCGCAACGTCTACCTGCACTCCGGGGCCGAGGTGCACGAGTCGATCCTGATGGATGACGTGGACATCGGACGAGGCGCCCGGGTGAGGCGCGCAATCATCGACAAGAACGTACAGATTCCTCCCGGCACACGCGTGGGCTACGGCGATGCGATCGATCGGGAACTCGGTGTCGTCTCGGACACCGGAATCGTCGTCATCCCCAAGGTGACCGGTCTCACGTGAACGTTCATCTCGTCGACGGCACGTACGAGCTGTTTCGCCATTACTTTGGCGCGCCGGCGGCGCGCTCCGTGGACGGCCAGGAAGTTGGCGCCATTCGGGGTGTCCTGAACTCGATGCTCTCGATGCTGGGCAACGACGCCACGCATCTGGCCGTGGCGACCGACCACGTGATCGAGTCGTTCCGCAACGACCTTTGGCGCGGCTACAAGACCGGTGAAGGCATCGAGCCCGCCTTGCTGGCGCAGTTTCACCCGCTGGAGGACGCCCTCGAGGCGATGGGTGTCACAGTACTGAAGATGACGCAGTTCGAGGCCGACGATGGGCTGGCGGCCGGCGCGGCCAGAGCGGCCGCCGATCCGCGTGTCGACCGTGTGTTCATCTGTACGCCGGACAAGGATCTGGCGCAGGCTGTCGTCGGGTCACGCGTCGTCCAATTCGATCGGCGCGCCCGCGTCCTGCGCGATGAAGACGGAGTCCGAAAGAAGTTCGGAGTCCCGCCGTCGTCCGTTCCGGACTACCTGGCCCTGATGGGTGACTCCGCCGACGGGTATCCGGGGCTGCCGGGGTGGGGACCGAAGTCAGCAGCGGCACTCCTGGCGCACTACCGCACCGTCGACAAGATTCCTGACGACCACCGGCAGTGGGCCGTCCGGGTCCGTGGCGCGGCGAAGCTGGCCGCCACACTCGCCGAGTATCGCGTGCAGGCAGGCTTGTTCCGCGAGATCGCCACGCTGCGCCTCGATGCGCCGGTGTTCGAGTCGGTGGATGCGATCCGCTGGAACGGTCCGCGATCGGACTTCGCCGCGGTCTGCGAGCGCCTCGGGTCAACCAGCCTCGCGCTGCGCGCCGATGCGATCGCCAGACATCGCGGTCCAGACCAGTAGTCCGACACGGCCCCCTGCCTTCTACCTGAGAGCTGTCACGGCGATCACGACCAGGCCGAGGGTCATCGACAGCAACATCGTCAACAGCAGGAGGGCGTTCCGGTTGCCCCAGTTGAGCGTGTAGCCGATGCCAAATCGCTTCTCGACCATCATCGACGGGTCGTCCTTGTCGACGTAGAACAGCCCCAGCACCCAATGGCGGTTGTCGGTCAGGCTTCCCGTCAGCGGTGCGGCCGCTGAACCGTCTTCCCTCAGCGCGCCACCCTGGCCGTGCATCCGCATGATGCGGATGATGCTCACGATCAGGAAGAGAAGCAGCGCGCCGGCAGCCCACGCGACGCCCACACCGACAGAGTCGACTTCCGAACGACCGACGCGGACCATCTGCACCGACAGCAGCGACAGCAGGCCGCAGATAAGGAGTGACGCCACGCTGAACACGTTCGCATTTGTCGCGCGAAAGGCGTCCTGCGCTTCCTTCGAACGACCGCCCCATCCGCTGCGGATCGACCGCTTGGCCCCGGCCATGAGCAGCCCGAGCACCGCGAACCATGAACTAATCGTGAGGTTCAGGAGCGGCGTGAACAACACGGCCGCCAGGGACTTGTCGAACAGGCCCGGCGAACCGATCGTTCCCAGCAGCGATGGAACGCGGCTGGGCATCCGGGCATACCCGGCCGCCGCATATGCCACCGTCCCGAGGCTGGTCACCACACACACCGCGAGCGCAAACCTCGCGAGGCTCGTCCCGTTCGCGCCAGTGGTATCCAGTGAAGCCACCGCCAGTCGTCTCCCGGCCGGGGGCCCCGGCGGCGCAAGCTGCCGGGCCTTCGAATAGACAGAGGCGTACAGGCCCAGAGCCGCAAGCAGCAGGACCACGGTCCCGGTCAGGTTCCCCGTCACCGGCCATCCCGCCAGGCTTATGCCGAAACCCACTGCGAGCCCCAGTCCCATCGCGGCAAGGCAGCCTCGATCCCAGACGCGACGAAGGTTCCGCGCGGATACCGTCTCCGCCTGGTCCTCTCCGACATACGCACCGAACAGCAGGCCTTTGCGCCCGATCCGGGGAAGCGCCAGCAGAGCACCTCCGAGGATGCAGACCCGCAAGACCAGGGCCACGTTGGCAACGGTTGCATCAGTCATCTCCGCCCCCCTTTCTCCCCTGGGACGCACGGTCCAACGCGCGCACTTCGGTCTGAGTCAACCGCAGGAGTTCCCGGGTTGTCATCCCGGCCTGCTTGAACCGGGCGAGAATGACGCGCATGTCGTCGATCAGCGTCGCGCGGGCCGAATGCTCGAAGCGCTCGGCCGGCGCGGACACCACCACGCCAGTCCGGTCCTGAATGGCAAGAAAACCCTCGGCCTCCAGCAACCGGTAGGCTCGCGCAATGGTGTTCAGGCTGACGCCAAGGTCGGCCGCAAGCTGCCGGACCGATGGCAGCGTGGAACCCTCGGCGAGTGACCCCGCCGCAATGAGTTGCCGAATCTGGGCGGCAACCTGTTCGTAGACTGACTCATCGAGATCCCGGTCGATGGTGACGGTCAGCATGAGTCAACTGTATACCTATTGGTATACAGCGTCAACCTCACGCCAGGATGGAACTAGCGTCCGCCTCCCAGGAACTTCCTGAGGAAGGTGTCCATCCGGCCAAGCCACTCCAGCCAGCGGTCGTGCCGCAGCGAATCATGCACGTCGTCGGGCTGGACGATGAGCTCGTAGTAGACGTCGCGTTGCCTGAGAAGCTGGACCAGGCCCACCGTCTGCGCAAACGTGACGTTGCGATCGTCGTCGCCTTGAATGATCAACACCGGCGACTTCCAGTTGTCGATCTGCGAGATCGCCGACGCTTGGTAGGTCGCCGACTCGGGATCGAGCGAGCTGCCATACAGGTGGACGCCGGCGTAGTCGATGCCGGCGGCGAAAATGTCGGAGTGGCGGGCCAGGGCCTCGGCCGTGAGCAGGCCGCCGTAGGACAGGCCATAGATCCCGACCCGCATCGGATCCACGTCGGGCCGCGACTGCAGGTATCTGGCGCCGGCCACCACGTCCTGCAGTTCGGCGATGCCGTTGGGGGCCACGTCCGGCGCGCGTCTGAACGAGTTGCCGTAGCCGACGCCTGCCCGGTAGTTCACCGACAACACGACGTATCCCTGTGACGCCAGCCACTGATTGATGGCGTAGAACTGATGATAGACGTAGCGATAGTGGTACCCGAGCAGCATCTGCCGCACCGGGCCGCCGTGCACGAAGATCATGGCCGGCCGCCGATCGCCGGGCCGGAGATCGTTCGGGACGAAGAGTTGATTGTGAATCTCGAACGCCTTGTCATCCGGGTGGGTGATGACCAGCTCCGGCTCCACGTGCGCGTCAGTGGGAAACCCAGGCCGCGAGGCCGGGAACACAATCTTCTGCTCCGAAGGCGAGGACCAGATGCCCAGCGACTGCGGCATGTTCCAGGTCGCGCTGAGCGTGGCCACTGCCTGGCCGGATGCCAGTGGCGCCGGATAGGTCTCGATGCCCGTGCCGGTCGTCACCTGCCTCGGCGTCCCGCCTGACACCGGGACGGCCCAGATGTGACGCCGTTCGATGTCCGCCGCGTTGGTGCAGTAGTAGAAGGTCGTGCCGTCGTGCGAAATGATCGAGGACGTGGCGTCTTCGATCATGCCGTCGGTGGAGATGATCTGCACGGGCTTGGCGATCGGGTCGGTGTAGTGCAGGCTGTAGAACCGATCCCACTCGTCCGAAGCGGCCTGTGGCGCTGCGCTGCCCCGTCCCCCGCCTCCGCGACCGGTGCTGCCGGAGAAGATCACGTAGTCACCGGCCAGCCGCAGCGCCGGCAACGCCGTGAAGCGGTCGCCGCCGGAGGGATACCATGACTCCGTTGCCGTGCCCGCGGCCGCGTCGGCGATCCAGATCGAATAGGTGTAGCCGCCCTTGAACGTCGCAGTGGTCAGTCCGGGAATCTGTCGCGCAGACGGAGGCACATTGGTGGCAGATTGTCCCGCGCTCTGAGCCTGACCGCCTCGTCCGCCGCCTCCGCGGCCGCCCCGGCCGGTCCCGCCCGGCGTGTAGGCCGGACCCGCCGGCAGGCCGAGGCCCCCGCTGCCCGGCTGCGACTGCTGGCCGAACGGGGTGCCGGGCCGGCGCACGAACACCAGGCGCTTGCTGTCGGACGTCCACATCGGGCTGGTGTCGAAGTCCACGCTCGGATCCATGTACTTCACCGTCCGCGAGGCGACGTCCAAGACGCCGATGAAACTGTGATCCGTGCGGTGGCTGACAAACGCGACCTTCGTCCCGTCGGGTGACCAGACGGGATTGCCGTTCGTCCCCCAGAGGTTGATGAACGGCGCCTCGCCGCGGTCCATCGCTGACGCGGCAGGCGTGGGCGACACGCGCACGCGATAGATCTGGCCGTCACGTGCCTGGAGCACGTACTGGCCATCTGGCGAGAGGATGGGATTGGTGCCGGCCGTGACACGCCAAGACGTGCCCGGCGCGGCGACGCGCGCGGCCCAGATGGCCTGGTCACCGCCGTCGGGATTGCCTGACGGATTCGCGTGCCAGCCGTCGCGGTTTGCGGCGCTGCCACGGACGAACACCACCGTCGAGCCGTCGGCCGACATGGTGACATCGGTCAGGTCCACGCCATCGTCTTCCGGATAGTCCGTGAGTTTGATTGGCGTGAACGCGGGCGCGGCCGCGAAGTAGACGTTGCGGCGACCCTGATCGTACGCGGCCCAGGCGATGGCATCGGTCTTCGCCGCGGCGACGACCTCGAGCGGCGATGCGGCACCGAGGAATTGTTCGATGGTGGGCGTGGCGGCGGCTTGAGGGGCAGCCGCAGGACTGGCGGCCAGCGTCAGCCCAATGGCAAGCACCAGAGTGACAAGCAGTCGAGCGCGAAGCATGGGGATCCTCCTGGAATCGGGCCGAGGGTAGCATAGCCGTGGGCGCCGGATTGTGCGAACCTATGGCAACTGGAGGATGTGCATGCGACGACTGGGGGTAACAGTATTGACGGCCGTGTTGGCGGCGTGTTCGGGCGCGGCGCCGGAACCGGAACCGGCGGCCCCGAGCGGACCGGATGTCCAGACGCGGGAAGTGGCCTACGAGCAGGGTGCGACCACGCTCAAGGGCATGCTGGCCTGGGACGCCAACATCACCACGCCGCGTCCCGGTGTGCTGGTGGTGCATGAGTGGTGGGGACACGACGACCACACGCGCAACCAGGCAAAGCGGCTGGCCGAAGCGGGCTACGTGGCCTTTGCGCTCGATATGTACGGAGACGGCAAGGTGGCCGAGCACCCGGAAGATGCGCAGAAGTTCATGATTGAAGCCACGGCGGATCCGGCGGTCGTCGCCGCTCGCATCGCCGCGGCGCGCGAGGTCCTCACCTCTGATCCACTCGTCAAGGCCGGCGACCTGGCGGCCATTGGTTATTGCTTCGGTGGCGGCGTGGTCCTCGACCTTGCGCGGTCCGGCGCGGACTTCGATGCCATCGTCAGTTTTCACGGGGTGCTGGCCACCAACACGCCGGCGCAGCCCGGGCAAATCAAGGCGCGAGTCCTGGTGCTGGCAGGGGATGCCGACGAGATCGTACCCGCCGGACAGGTGGCGGCGTTTCGAGACGAAATGACGAAGGCCGGCGCGCCGTTCAACCTCGTGGTGTATCCCGGCGCCAAGCACGGCTTCACCAACCCGACCGCCGCCGACCATGGCATGACACAGCTTGGGTACGACGCCGATGCAGACCGGCAATCATGGCAGGCGATGCTTGATCTGTTCGCCGAAGTGTTCGGCACCCCATAGACAGGGAGTGGAATCCATGAATCGAACGCGTCTTGCCGTCGTGCTGGCCATACTGGTCGCCGTACCGCTGCTCGGGTATGCGTGGTGGCAGCAAACTCAGGGTGACCCGACACTCACCGAGGTGTGGGACCCGGAGCCGCGCATCGTGTCCCCCGGGGACGACGGCGCGCCGCCCTCGGATGCGGTGGTGCTGTTCGATGGCTCCAGTCTGGAGGGCTGGCAGCACGCCAACGGGAGCCCGGCGAAATGGACGGTCGCTGACGGCGCGATGACCGTCGCCCCCGACACCGGGTCGATCCGGACCGCCCGGGGATTCGGTGACTGCCAGTTGCACATCGAGTGGCGCACACCCGCCGAGGTGCATGGGGACGGGCAGGAGCCCGGCAACTCCGGCGTGTACCTGCAGAACCGCTATGAGCTTCAGGTTCTCAACTCGTTCGAGAACCGCACGTATGCGAACGGGCAGGCCGGCAGCATCTACAAACAGTTCATCCCGATGGTGAACGCCTCACGCGGCCCCGGCCAGTGGCAGAGTTACGACGTGATCTTCACGGCACCGCGATTTGCCGGCGATGGCAGCGTCACGAGCCCCGCGATCTTCACCGTGTTCCACAACGGCGTGCTCGTTCAGAACCATGTCGAACTCAAGGGCTCGACGGTCTATATCGGTCAGCCGGCCTATGAGCCGCACAGCGATCGTGAGCCGCTCATGCTGCAGGATCACGGCGAGCTGGTGAGCTTCAGGAATATCTGGCTGCGCGAACTGTCGCCTCAGTAGAAGTACGGAGGGTGGTTTCTCGCGCCAGGCTCGCCGGCCGACCCGCGCCGAGCCGTATTACGCGAATCACTGAGTCAGGACACTAGCCGACAAAGGGTATGTACCCCATATACATGGTGACGGCCACGTGCAGGACGACGATGGTGAACATGACGTAGACCAGCGGCATGTGGAACACGTGCCAGAGGTCGAAGAGTCTCTTCGTCTTCTCCAGATACGCCGTCTGCCGGATGAGCGCCGCCCGCTCCGCGATCACCAGCACGGCATCGTGGAGAACGTCGGCGGCCAGGCCCGCAGCGACCAGTTCCCGTTGCAGCACGCTGAACTCCCGTCGCATCCGGAATTCGCCGGCGAGCAGGCCGGACAGGGGGCGCGGACGCCCCTCGGGCGGGGTGAGCCGCTCCTCAAACGCCGCCACCCTGGCAAAAAGCGCCGGCGGCAGAGCCCCGGCCGCCAATTGCTGGTTCAGGGCGGCCGCGCGGGCGTCAAGTTCGTCGTGCGTCAGCTCGATCCCCCGTAGTCCACGCGGGATCCGCACGTACAGATATCGCCCCACGAATCCCGACAGCGTCACCAGTACCATCGACCAGTACGCCACGGAGATCAGCCCGTTGAACTTGAACGAGGTGTGAAACGTGACCAGTACCGGCCCGACAATCCCGCAGAAGATGTGCACTTCGAGCCACGCCTTGAGGCTCCCGGCGCTGCGGAACCGCTTCACCTTCTTGCGCACGGCATACGCCACCGGAACAAGCATGAGAACGAAACCGGCCACACCAAACAGATGTCCGGCGAACCCCGACGGACGCAGCAGCCGATAGGCCGGGGAATAATTCCTCTGGGCCACAGGCGTCGCGTAGTACGCCCAGCCGTCCAGGCCATACAGCACGAAGGCAGCGAAGATCAGGATGGCCGCGACGCTCCAGACGAGCACGTGGCCGAGCGCATCGGTCACGGTCGGTTTCATCGGCACCTACGCATCAACTCTGCAGTCGTCCCTCACGTGGGACACACAGGCCAGCACGTAGCCGTCGATCCGGTCTTGATCGTCGAGCAGGCTGGACTGGCAGTCCACGTCCCCGGCCAGCACCCGCGTGCGGCACGTGCCGCACACGCCGGCGCGGCAGAGCGAGGGAATCGGCGCGCCACTGCCTTCAGCGGCTTCGAGCAACGTCTGGGTACCCGGCACGCGGGCGGTCACGCCGGTCCGCTCGAACGTGGCGTCATACCCGGCAGAGGGCGCCGGCCCCTGGTCCGCGGCGCCCTGATTCTCCGGCGGCAAGCCCGCGGCGACGGCCACGGCCGGGTTGAAGACCTCAAAGTGGATTTGAGGGCGCGGGACGCCCAGTTCGCCGAGCAACCCGGTCATCCTGTCGATCATCGGCGGAGGGCCGCACAGGAAACACGACGCGTCAGCGATGTCCGGAACCGTGGTCCTGAGCAGCGTGTCGCTGATGCGCCCAGAGAACATTCCAGACGGAGGCGCTTCCCCGGTAACGGCCAGGATCACCTGCACTTGCGGATGGCGGTTTGCCAGCCACGTCAATTCCTCGCGGAACGCCACATCTGCCTCGGTCTTCACCGAATAGAAGAGCGACACCGGACGCGTGGGCTCGGTGTCCACGGCGTGCCGCAGCATGCTCACCAGCGGCGTGATCCCGACACCGCCGGCGATCAAGACGAGCGGGCGATCCTCGCCACTCGGATAGGCAAACGCGCCGGCAGGCGCCTTCACCGCCAGCATGGATCCGGGCCGCATCGTCGCATGCAGCGTTCCGGAGACAAGACCAATCCGCTTCACGGAGATTTCGAGGTAGCCGCGGGTGGCGGGAGCGGAACTGACCGAATAGCAGCGAACGTGCTCCTTCCCCTCCGCGCGAACCCTGACCGCGATGAACTGACCGGCGGAGAACTCGATCCCCTCGGGACGCGCGAAGCGAAACGTGCGGATGTCAGGTGTCTCGGCGATGACATTGAGGACCGGACACAACACGAAGTTGTTCTGGCGCGCGGGTGGAGGCTCGGCACTTCGGGAAGCCGGCGCGGGGCCGGCGACGGGTCGCGTCACCGGAACTCTGGGCCGCGGCGCGGGGACCGCCGCGGCCGTCGGCCGCCCCGCGGCGGCGTCGAGCGTCGCCGTCGGCAGCAGGTACTCGCACGCGCCGAACCAGACCAGGTGCGCAACAAAGCCTGTCACGAGCCCCTCAATTGACGGCATCAGGAATGGAGACGCGGCGAACAGGACCGATACCAGAGTGACGAAATTGAAAGGGCCGGACAGGCGACTGCGGTGCACGCGCAGGACGACGAGCGCGAGATGAATGGTGGTGATGAACGCCAGAACCGACGATTCAGCGTGCCAGGATTCCAAATTGACCAACCCGGAAAATAGTACAGCGCCTGCCTTGGTGGATGCGAACAGAGACATCGATCTTGGAGCAAGGTCGATGCCAGAAAGATTGGTGTTGCGGGATGGTACCACGCTTGCAGGAAACGGGGTTTGCCGATGTCAAACCAGGTAACAGTTGCGCGCAGTGTGTCAAAACTGCCGGCCAACGCGGACACCATTCTCAGGTTCCGGATGTCGGAACGGCAGATTCACTGGGCTGTCGCCCTGCCGTACATGATCTGTTACGTCACAGCCGTTGTCCTGATCACGGTCTATAATCCGCACCCCGAGCGTCCGTGGCGCCTCGTGTTCTCCTGGATCCATCGGGTGTCTGGCATCTGCTTGTGCGTCTTTCCCGCGTGGATCCTCGTCCGCCACTGGTACGACGTGGCCGTCCACCTGGAGAACCTGCGGGAGGTCTGGCGGTGGACACTGGCCGATCTGAAGTGGCTGCTGTTGACCGGACCGGCCACCGTGAGCAAATCGATCAAGCTGCCCGAGCAAGGGAAGTTCAACGCCG
>JAHEFO010000104.1 GCA_024640135.1 Acidobacteriota bacterium | reverse complement strand
CCGATCCATTCGTCTTCTGCCAGCCGGGCAGTCACCCGGGCGCCACGGTCCGCGAACGCGCCCGTCACGGCGTCTTCCTCCTCGCTGAGAACCCCACTGAGGATGAGCGTGCCGCCGGGAACGGTGAGGCGGCAGAGCCGTTCCGCCAGGCGCAGCAGCATCCCCCCGGTCAGATTCGCAAGGATCAACGAAAAGGGGGCGCCGGCCACAACGGTCTCACGCTCGAGATCGGTCTGCCGAATGTCAATTGCGTCAGAGGCGTCGTTCAATCCGGCCGATTCCCGGGCCGACCTGACCGCGTCGGGATCGACATCGATCGCCACGACTGCCGCCGCGCCAAGCCTCCAGGCGGCAATGGCGAGGACGCCTGAGCCGGTCCCGGCGTCAAGCACCCGCGCGTCCGTCACTGGGGTGTCCTGCAGCAGACTCAGGCACAGCCGCGTGGACGCGTGGTGGCCGGTGCCGAAGCCCATGGACGGTTGAACGATGATGACGCCCTCACGTCCGGCGGGCACGGCCCAGGGTGGCGCGATCGTCAGCGCGCCCACCGTGACCGGCGTCAATGCTGCCTGGCTGCGCTCGGCCCAGTTGTCGTCTGGCACGTCGACTGGCCGAACCCCGCAGGATGGCAGCGCCTCACGGAGCCGATTCCCGGCTGCGTCACGGTCGCCGCCTGAAGCAAAGAAGACGCGCAGAAGCGTCGCAGTGTGTTCGACCGCCATCGGACCGAACTCGTCCACTTCTGCCAGCACCAGCCCCGCCAGTGGATCGTCATCCTGCCCGGTCGGACTGGGCCAGGTGACATCCAGTCCCGGATACATGCGGGGCGACTCAGCCAAACAAGTCCTTGACGCGTTCGAAGAAAGGTTTGTCGTCCGAGGATCCTTCTGTTGAGCGTGCTTCGAGCGTGTCAACCGGCATGGTCTTGCCGAGTTGCTCAATCAGTTTCTTCTGCTCCTTACTGATCTTCTTCGGCACGTCTACGACCAACCGCACATGGAGCGCACCCGCGCCCCGGCCAGACACGTTCGGCATGCCCTTGCCGCGAAACGACACCAGCGTGCCCACGGCCGAACCAGCGGAAACGTTGACATCGACGGGGCCGGCGGGGCCATCCACCTTGAACTTGCCGCCAAGTGTCATCGTCGGGTAGGGCACGCGGACCTCCATGTAGAGGTCGTCGCCGTCGCGCAGGAATCTCGTGTGCGGCTTGACGTGAATGACGACGTACAAATCGCCGGGAGGGCCACCCGCCGCACCGTGTTCGCCCTCACCGTGCATCCGAAGCCGCTGACCGTCGGAGATACCGGCAGGAATCCGAACCGTGACGCGCCGATCCTTCATGACACGGCCTGTGCCTCGGCAGGTGAGACAGGGCTTCGGAATGATGTGACCGGTCCCCTGACACCGTCCGCATGGCCGTGCGACGACGAGGAAGCCCTGCTGGTAGCGGACCTGGCCCCGGCCCCCGCACTGTGAACAGGTTTCGCGACTGCTGCCGGGTGCGGCGCCCGTGGCGTCACACGTCTCGCAGCCTTCCTCACGGGGAATCTGGATGGGGGTTTCTACACCTTCAAACGACTCGTCGAACGAGATCTCGAGATCGAAACGCAGGTCGCTGCCGCGCATCGGCCCGCCCCGGCGCGCGCTGCCGCTGCCGAATCCGAAGAAGTCCCCGAGAATGTCGGAAAAATCCGAGAACGTCTCCGGGTTGAACCCCTGGCCTCCCGGCTGGCCGGCACCGGCGACACCCGCGTGGCCGAAACGGTCATATCGCGCGCGCTTCTCGCTGTCACCCAGGACCGAGTATGCCTGGGCACCTTCCTTGAACTTCTCCTCGGCCTCGGCGTTGCCATGGTTGCGATCGGGGTGGTACTTCAGGGCAAGTTTTCGATACGCACTCTTGATCGCGCCCTCGTCGGCATTCCGGGAGACTCCGAGTACGTCGTAATAGTCCCGGGCGCTCACGCTTTCGCCACCCGGACCATCGCCGCACGGAGCAATTTCGACCCGATGCGATAGCCGCGGCGGAGTTCGGCCGTAATCTCGCCATCGGGGCGGCCGCTCGCAGGCTCGTTCGCCACGGCTTCATGCCACTCCGGATCGAAGGGCTGCCCGACCACCTCCAGCGCCTCCACGCCCTGTTTTCGGAGGAATTCGTGCCACTGACGTTGAATCAGGATCACACCCTGCTGGAAGGCGGCGAGTTCGGGGTTGCTGTCAGCGGCGGTCGAAGCGCCGATGGCGCGATCCAGGTCGTCGCCAATGGGCAGCAGGTCGCGCATCAGGTCGGCCGTGATGAAGTCATGCAGTTCGCGCCGCTCGCGGTCGGTCCGCTTGCGGTAGTTCTCGAACTCCGCCGCCGTGCGGAGCAGCCGGTCCTGGAGCTCGTCACGCTCCTGCTGAAGAGTGCTCGGGGCCGCCTCTTCCGCGGTCTTGCCCTCGTCGTCCGTGGTCTTCCCGTCATCGTTTGTCGTCATCGATTCCACTTCGTTGCGCTCCAACGTTTACTGGCGGTGTGTGCCGCCGATGTGTCTGGTGATGTTGTCTACGAGGTCTCTGCCAGCGGCACACGCCACTAATGTCCTTCCAGCACCCGGGTGACTGCCTGTGAGATGCCGTCCACCACCGTGATCGCGCGTTGGTAGCGCATGCGGGTGGGACCGATAACGCCGACCGTGCCGGTTCTCTGGCCGTCATGGAACGTCGATGCGACGAGGCTGAACGGGTGCATGTCAGCTGACGTGTGCTCCGATCCAATCACGACCGTGAGCCCCTCCGCGTCGATGTATGACGTGAGGAGCTCCACCAGGCGGTGCTTTTCCTCCAGGAGTCTGAACAGTGCGCGCAACGTCTCCATCGTGACGTGTTCGCGATCGACCGACCCGCCGAGGGCGCCGTCAAACAGGAAGGAAACGCCCTGGACGTGCAGGGTCTCGCCGGGAGCGGCCTCGTTCAGGCCGCTTTGGGCCAGTTCCAACGCCCGAGTGAGGAGCACGTCGTACAACATCCGCTCTTCGTGCATCCGCGCGACAATCGCTTCACGTGCTTCCAGCAGCGTCAGGCCCGTGAACTCCGCGTTGATATACTGCGCCGCCCGCTCCAGTGCGGCCATGTCGTACGGCTCGGCAGTCTTCACCATCTTGTGGGTGATCTGGTTGCCGCTGGCGACCACGATAATCAGGACACGGTGAGAGTCCAGCCTGACGAACGTGATGTTTCGAAGGCGGGCCGCCGGACTGGCAGGCGCCATGGCGAAGGCGATCTGGTGCGACGCCAGCGCCAATTCGTGCGAGACGTTTTCAAGCAGGTCGCCAGCCGTGCCGGCACGGCGCAGGCGACTCTCGAGATCGCCGGTGGACCTCAGACGTCGCCGCCGGGTCTGCAGCAGGGAGTCGACATAGAGCCGGTAGCCCGCATCAGTGGGAATGCGTCCAGCGGACGTGTGCGGCTGGTGGACAAACCCCTGTTCCTCGAGCCGAGCGAGCAGGTTGCGGACCGTGGCGGAGGACAAGCCCAGGCCCGAGTGCTCAGCCAGCCAGGATGACGAGACAGGTTCCCCCTGCTCGATGTATTCCGAGACTAGGCGCGCCAGTATCCGGCGCTGTCGGTCATTGAGGTCGGCAGCCATAAGGGTCGATAAGTGTTAGCAGTCCAGATGGGAGACTGCTAAAAACAGTATAACGCATCGCCGCGCGAACCCGCGTGTCAGGGGCGGTGCCAGAAACATCGCCGGGCGGGTTCCGTCCCCTCGAGAAACGCCTCACGGACGGTTCGGGGACACCAAGGACCGGCGAGCATGCCGGTGGAGGGGTCGATGTCCGCGAAGACGACGCCTTCCGGCGGGGCGAATTCCACGTCGGGTCGACCGGCGAGAGCTTTCTTCATGAAGGCCGTCCAGATTGGGAGGGCGGCCTGCGCACCGCCCAGTCCAATCGGATGATTGTCGTCGAAGCCCACCCAGACGACGGCCAGCAGTTCCGGCGTGAAGCCGGCGAACCAGGCATCCCTCATCTCGTTGGTCGTGCCGGATTTTCCTGCCGCATCCAGTCGGAACCCATCACGGCGCGCGCCCGCGCCGGTGCCCTCATTCATGACGGCTCGCATCATGTTGGTCACGAGAAACGTGGTGTCCGGGCGCGACACCACCGGCGACGGGTCCTCGGTCAGGGGGCGTGATTCGCCGTTCTCCACGATGCGTGTGACGGCGCGGAGCGGTCGCACGGAGCCGTCGTTCGAGAAGAGCGTGTAGGCGGTCGCCATCTCGAGTGGTGACGCTTCGAACACGCCCAGGGCGATGGACGGGTAGGGCTTGGCCGGCGTGCCGACGCCGATCTTCGACCACAGCGCCGCGACCTCGTCGTACCCGGTCCGCTCAGCCACCTTGATGGCCACGATGTTGCGCGACTTGGCGAGCGCTTCGCGCAGCGAAATGAGACCGCTGTATTCGTCCTGGTAGTTGCCAGGTTCGTAAGGCTCCTCGCCGTCCATGAAGATCGTCGGCTCGTCCATGACGATCGTCGCGGGCGTCGGTTCGATCCCGCCGTCGGCTACCATTCGTTCGAACGCGGTCAGGTAGACGAACGGCTTGAACACTGAGCCTGGTTGCCGGCGTGTGGTGACGGCTCGGTTGTACTGCGAGGTGCTGTAGGAGCGGCCACCCACCAACGCGACGATTTCGCCGGTTCGGGGATCCACCGCCACCATCGCGGCCTGCGCTTTTCCCGCCTCGCCGCGTTTGGCCAGTTGCTCGTCCACCTGCGCCAGGCCCGAGGCGACGGCCTCCTGTGCGATGCGCTGTAATTGCAGGTCGACCGTGGTGAAGACGTCCACGCCGATGCCCTTCTCGAGCAGGCCCGTGTACCGCTCGTTGACCAGTTGGCTGACGTAGTCGACGAAGTAGGGCGCCTCGTTCTCCAGGGCTCGTGTCGCCAGCCCCAGCGGCAACAGGCGGCTGGCGTCCGCCTCTTCCTTCGTCACGTACCCCGCTTCGACCATCGCGCCCAAGACGACATTCCTGCGGTCAATCGCGCGCTCCGGATTGCGGAAGGGTGACAGGCGCGACGGGGACTGAATGACCCCGGCGATCGTGGCGGCCTCAGCCAGCGTGACGTTCCGCACGTCCTTGCCGAAGAAGATCCGGGCGGCCTCGGCCACGCCATGAATGGCAAACGGACCACGCTGCCCCAGCACCACGTCATTGAGGTAGAGCTCCAGGATCTGATCCTTCGAAAGCCGCGACTCCAGGACCAGGGCCATGAACTGTTCCTGCAGCTTGCGGCGCATGGTCTTTTCGGATGTGAGGAACGTGTTCTTCACGATCTGCTGGGTGAGCGTGCTGCCGCCAACCAGGTAGTTCTTGTCCCCGAAGACGTTGGTGAGCAGCGCGCCCCCGGACCGGATGACGTCCACCCCGGGGTGATCGTAGAAGCGGCGGTCTTCAATCGCGAGAACCGCCTCCCGCATGCGGTCCGGAATCGTCCCCAGCGCCGTGAAGCGCCGCTTCTCGCCGCTGGCAAGCGCCGTGAGCATCGGTGCCTCGAGCGTCAGTTGAGGTACCGCGCGGCCTGTCTCCTGATTGACGAGCTTGGCAACCACGGAGGTGGCGCCCTTGGAGAACTCGACACGAACGGTCGCGGCCTCGTCGCCTCGCGGGCGCAGGACGATCACGCTGCTGCCGACTGAGTACTCCCCCGGCCGTTCCACGATCGTGCGCGACGCGTAGCCGACGTCATTCAGGCGCTGCTCGAGTTGGGCAGGTGTCAGACCCTGACCCGGATGCAGCTCGAACGCCCGCCCGAAGATCCGGGGAATCACCCGTTGTTCGCCCCCGAGTCTGGCGTCGATCTGGATCGCGTATTTCGACCACAGGTTCGAGGCAAAGACCAACGCTGCCACAACCGGTATCGCCGTGACGGCCAGGGCGATGAGCCAGAATCGGCGCCGGGACCTGGCACGACCTGTGGACGGACGCGCCGGTCGAGACCGGGCGGAGGAGCGTGGAGGCATTTGCACGTGAGTGTAAAGCAAAGGCCGGTTTCGACGCGACCAACGCTTGACAGGCTGGTCCCCGGGACATACTTTCACTTTGTTAATTGATTGAACGAAGTCAGTCCTGACCATGTCACCTGAATCTGCGGTCGAGAACGAACCAGACGGCCTTCCCAGTATGCGGCGCTCGAACCGCCTGCGGCTTCTCCAAGCTGTCAGGCGGTCCGGGCCCATTTCGCGCGCCGGGTTGGCCAAGGCCACCCGGCTCAGCCCCCCGACGGTTTCGTCGCTGGTCGAAGACTTGTTGCACGAAGTTGGGCTGATGAGTGAGGTCGGAATTGGCGAATCCAGTGGCGGGCGGCCGCCGGTTCTGCTGCAGTTCAATCGCGAGTTCGGGTATCTGGTGGGCGTGGACGTGGGATCGCGCACTCTACGGGTGGCCCTGACGGATCTGCAGGGTCAGGTACTGGCGCGTCAACAGGTGCCGACCGATCCCGCAGGGGGCGAGATCCTCGTCGACCAGATGTGCACCATCGCCGGGGAGTTGTTCACGGCCACCGGTCGTGACCGCGGAAAGCTGTATGCGGTGGGGGTTGGCGCTCCCGGCATGACCGATGTGAAGAGTGGTCGCGTCATCCGGGCAGTGAATCTGCCTGGCTGGGTGGATCTTCCTCTGCGCGATCTGCTCGAGGCGCGCCTTGGGGCGCCGGTCAGGGTTGACAACGACGCGAACATGGCGGCCTTGGGCGAGCGGTGGAGAGGTTCCGCCAGGCAGGTCAAGGACTTCGTGTTCCTGGCGCTTGGCGCTGGTGTGGGCGCCGGCGTGGTGGTCGGGGGGCAACTGCACCGCGGACACCACTGGTACGCCGGTGAAATCAGTCACATGAATCTCGATGTTCGCGAGTGGCGGTCGGATTTCGGCGGGCGCGGTTACCTCGAGAGTCATGTGGGAGCCGTCGCGATCGCTGAGGGGGAGCGCGCGCGGTCGATCGTCGGTCCCGCTGGCGCCGGTCAGGAGCGCGGCGCAGCGGTCGCCACGATCATTGCGGCGGCCCGGTCGGGAGATGCGCGCGCGCTCGCGGTGCTCGATGAACTGGCGGTCTACCTCGGCACGGCTGTGGCCAACCTTGTCGCCGTGCTCGACCCGGCGCTGATTGTGTTTGGCGGGGGCGTGAGTCATGCCGGTGATCTGCTGATTGAACGGGTTCGTCGCGTTGTGTCCCGCATCGTGCCCAACCTGCCGCGGTTCGAGATTTCAACACTTGGCGATGACGCTCAACTCCTGGGAGCGGTCTCTTCCGCGATGGACATTGCGGAATCGCGCCTGGCCACCTGGCTCGGTGCGGCGTCTTTCCCTCGCCGTGCGGTGGGCCGCACGGGGACCCGATAGGATCACATGCCTTTTTCTCCCGACTACGTTCGGATCGTGCTCAACGAAAACTTCGAGGACGCCAAGAGCCTGTTTCTCGAGCCACTGATGGCGATTCACTACGCGCACCTCGTGATGCTGCACGACACGCGAATCGTCTCGACGGAGGATGCCCGGGCGATCAGGCGAGCGCTCGACGGGATTGACCTCGATGCCGTGCGGAAAACGCCGTATGACGGGACTTGTGAGGACCTCTTCTTCTTCCTGGAGCGCCAGGTCGTGGCGGCGTGCGGCGATGCCGTCGCCGGTCGGTTGCACACGGCGCGGAGCCGCAATGACATCGACATGACGATGTACCGCATGCGACTTCGCGAGTTCGTCAGCGAGTTGCTGGAGGCCACGGTGGCGCTGCGTCGGTCGCTGGTGGAGATCGCCGGCCGCCATCGCCATACCGTGTTTCCTGCCCACACCCACACACAGCCTGCCCAGCCGTCCACGGTGGCGCACTATCTGCTGGCTGCGGTCGAGCAACTCGAGCGCGACGGTGCGCGGCTGAAGGCCGCGTATGCGTCGATCAACGTCAACCCCCTGGGTGCCTGCGCCATCACCGGCACGGGGTTTCCGATCGACCGCGACCGCACGAGCGCACTGCTGGGGTTTGATGGCACCACCGGGAACACCTACGGCAGCATCGCGACCGTGGACTATCTCCTGGAGGCCGCCTCAGCGGCCTCCGTGACGCTGGTCGGGGTGGGACGCCTGGTGCAGGACTTGTTGCTGTGGTGCACGATGGAAGTGGGGTACCTCCGTCTGACCGACGGCTTCGTGCAGGTCAGCAGCATCATGCCGCAGAAGCGGAACCCCGTCGCGCTCGAGCACGCCCGCGCGATTGCGTCGAAG
The DNA here is from genome assembly GCA_024640135.1 of Acidobacteriota bacterium. Classification (GTDB taxonomy): domain Bacteria; phylum Acidobacteriota; class Vicinamibacteria; order Vicinamibacterales; family SCN-69-37; genus SYFT01. The sequence continues at coordinate 4,922 of JAHEFO010000104.1, read as the reverse complement.
GCGTTTGCGCAGGCGGGTGCAATTCCCGTCGCCGTGCACAACACCCCGTTCGGGGACATCGTGGACACAGAGGACGACCTGCAGCCCCTGGTGGCGGGCATGTTCAAGGACGCGATCCGGGCGGTGTCGCTGGTGGCCGCGGCCCTGGAGAACGCGGAATTCGATGTGGAGAAAATGCGTCGTCGCGCCGGTGAAAACTGGATCTCCGTGACCGAGTTGGCCGACACGCTGGCCCGCGATCACGGCCTGCCGTTCAAGGCCGGTCACGCGATTGCCGCCCGGCTGGTGCAGCATGGACAATCGCAGCCGGGCGCGTCGCTGGCGGCGGTCCTTGCGGAACTCTCGCAGGACGTCACCGGCACCGCCGTCATCTACACCGACGACGCGCTGGCCACCCTGTTGAGCCCCGAACACTTCGTGGCCGTCCGCCGCACCCACGGGGGGCCGGCGCCAGAGGTAACGGGGGCTGCCGTCGAACGATCGCGGACCCTGCTGGCCGAAGACGTCGCCTGGGTCCGGGCTGCCAGAAGCCGGTTGCTGTCGGCCGAATCGGCGCTGAAGGCCGCAACGGTGGCGATGGGATAGGGAGGGGCTGTTCCTCCTACGGCTGGGCGATGTAGTGCTGCCCCATGTCGAGAGGAAGGCCTTCGATCAGGCGGTCGCAGAGCGCCTGGCCGTATCGATTCAAGAAGAACACGATATCGACGATGCGTTCCTGGGGGTGTCCCTCGGGAAACCCCAGCGCCTGGGCACGCGTGAACTGACGCCGCAGGGTCTCGTGCTTGCGTTTGCTCGCGTGGATGATCTTGGTGTGCAGGTGCTTCAGCGTGTCGTGCATGCGCTCCAGTGTCGTATCGGCGGCGCCGACCAGCGTAGGGTCGATGGACGGCATCATGGCTTTGATCATCTCAAGCCGTGCCCGGGCTTCCTCTGAGGCGGCATGGAGCGCGTCTTCGACTCCTGCCGGCAGCTGGTTTTCGAGGAGCCGGTTGAGTGCGGCCTCGTCGTGCGGCTGGAGCGCTTCGAGCGGTAGCTCGTACTTCTGGAGGAAGCGAACGGCGGCGGAGTCGAGCAGGGTGGCGTTGGCTCGCGGATACAGCAGCGGGACCTCGACTCCGAAGTCCCGATAGATCGCGCCGAGCTGCGCCTGATAGGCAAGTTCGCTCGGGCCAGGCACATAACAGATCGTCGGGAACAGGCGGTCCTGCACGATGGGGCGCAACAGGACGTTGGGGCTGAAACGCTCAGGGTGTTCGGCGGCTTCCTTCTCGACCTCGGCCTGAGGCCGCAGGGTGTCGCCGAGTGCGTAGGCGTCGTCCCGCCGCTTGATCGCGTGGCGCCCGCCGTCACCCAGGTAGAACAGCGCCACGCTGTCGTCGCCCGGTTGCACCTGGGGGTCGTGACCGAGCGCGCGCATGGTCTCGCCGGTTTCCGTGGCGAACCTCGCCGTGCGACACGGCGCGTGCAACTCACGGGCGAACAGGTCGGCCACAAACGGCTTGGCCGCGGGATCTGACCCCTCAAAGACCACCAGACCATACCGGCCGAGGAGATCATCAAGCCAGCCGGCGAAGGCCGTGCCCATGCGCTGGCCCGGACGATAGTGGGCGCGCAGGCGCTCGATCAGTTCGCCGGTGAATTCGGTGGTGGGCAACGCGGCTTCGAGGGCGCCAATCGCTTCAACAATGCCCTCATCGAAGACCAGCGATGCCACGGGTCTGGTGCCCGCGCCCTCCATGTCGCCCAGCGTAATTTCGCGTAGTGCAAGGCCGGCGTCCAGCACCCGCGCGGTGCGCACCTCATCCCAGTCGTGATCCTCGGCTTCGACCCAGAAGACGGGAATCGCGGCGATTCCGTGCGTGGCGGAGACCTTGCGCGCCAGTTGAATCGCGGTCACCGCCTTGAGCAGGGTGTAGAGGGGGCCGCCAAAAACGCCGGCCTGCTGGCCGGTGACAACGGCGACGGTACTGGCGTCAGCGAGACGGGCTGCGGACGATCGCGCGTGCGCCGGAGCGCGACGCCGTTCGAGCTGCGCGGAGATGACTTTCGTCAGGCCCGCCCGGTTGCGGGGCGACCGCTGGACGCGGGTAATCGTCTCGCTCCAGGCCGTGGGATCCGCCGGGTTCCCGGCGAAGAGACTGGAGACGCCTGAAAAATCCGAGGAATACGCCGCCACCAACGGCCGGATCCATGGAAACCGCCTGAGGTCGATTGTTGCGCGGATCAGCGCGTCAGTGGCTGAATCAGATTGCACGGGCACGGCAGTCAATTTACTACAGCGCGTGTTGTCGCGTGCTAAAGTGTCGTGATCGCTTCAGGAGTTTCTGCGCTGCCATTCGACGACCCGGCTGGATTTCCCGCGCCGCCCGCTTTCGGCCCCTTTCGCGTCCTGCACCAGATTGGCAGTGGCGCCCTGGGGCCTGTCTTTCGGACGTTTGAGCCCCAACTGGACAAATTGGTGGCTGTCAAGGCGTTTCGCCTTGACGTGGTTCCAGAGGTGACGGCCTTGCTGGCTGGCGGTCTGCGACGTCTCGCGGCGACGCCTTTGGAACATCCGGCCGTGGTCAAGATGGTGGACGCCGGGCGCGAGGGCATGACGGCGTTTCTCGCGTTCGAGTATGTGGCGGCCGAGACGCTCGACGTCACGCTTCGCCGGGAGGCTCCAACCACGATCGACGCGGGGTTGCCCATCATCGGTCGGGTGGCAGAGGCCATTGAAGCGGCGTGGGCCGTGGGGCTGGGCCACGGGGCATTGCATCCCCGCGATATCTTCGTCGGCGCACCGGCCGGAAATGGAACCAGGGGCGGCGACGAAATCCGCGTCGCCGGATTCGGCGTCGTGTCCGTGCTCGAGGAGCTGCGACTTCGCGTCCCGGTCCGGCGTCCTTACAGTGCACCTGAGCGCGTGGAGGGTAAGGCCTGGGATATCCGGGCGGACGTCTACTCGCTCGGCGTGATTGCGCACGAGCTCCTCACGGGCCGGCGTCCGGCCGGGCCAGGCGGACAGGACGGTGAGTTGCCTGCCGGGATGACGCCGGAACAGTGGTTCACCGTTCGGGGCGTGCTGTCCGCTGCGCTCGCCATGGATCCAGACGACCGGTTCGCGACGCCGATGGCGTTCGTTGCCGCGTTGACCCACGGAGATCCGCCCGAAGCGGTGGTTGGGTCTGAGCGTTCGACTGAGGGAGACGTGGATTCGCCAGCGGCGGAGCCAGGGCTTGTTCGGCGCGCGACGTCAGAACCTGAGCTCCACTTCGACATCGCCGACGAGGAACCGTTGGAATCCGAGGCGGAGTCGGTATCCGAGGTCGACGCCGTGCCTGTAATGGCATCGCCCCGGACGCGTGCGCGAGAGCCCTTCGGCGGAGCACTTCCGACGCCCATGCCCATGCGTGCGCCGACGCCGGCGTTGGGACGAGGCGCGATGGCGTTGACAGTCGGCCTGACGCTCGTCGGGGGGATCGCGCTCGGCTACTGGTGGCGTGGACCGGCGGTGCCGGATGTAGCTGGGATGTCATCGGCGACCGAGGCCACTGATCAGGGCCCCATCGGCACTGAAGTGTCGGTGGTGGGTGAGGACGCCACGCCGCTGCCGGCGACGCCGACATTCGTGCCACCGGTCTCCGCGCCATCGGTGCCCGAGTCACCCGTCTCCGAGTCACCGGCTCTGAACGGGCGGTTGCTGGTGCGTTCGGTGCCGTCTGGTGCGGTGGTGCAGGTCAATGGACGTGCGCGCGGGACGACGCCGGCGGTGATTCGTGACTTGCCGTTCGGCACGTACAACATTGCTGTGTCGCGGCCCGGCTATGAGCGTGGCACCCGACAAATGACGGTGAGCCGGGCGGTTCCCTCGGGCGAGGTGACGATTGAATTGAAGAGCGAGGGTGCGTCAGCGCCGGCTGTTGGTACGGGTTGGGTGATGGTCGAAACCCGGCCGGCCGGAGCCACCGTGTCAATTGACGGCCGTGTGGTCGGCGTTACACCGTTGCGTGTCCCGGAACTGGCGCCGGGCCGCTACACCGTACGGATCGAATTGGCCGGGCGCAAGACGGTGACGACGCCGGTGGTGGTGCGTGCCGGGCAACAGACACCGCTGCGCGTGTCACTAGAGGTTGGATAGGTTCAAGGGTATGGATGCACTGCTAGCGTTGGAGAATGGAAAGTGGTTTCGTGGGCGGTCGGCTGGTGCGCCTGCGGACGCCGCGGGGGAGGTCGTGTTCAACACCAGTCTCACCGGGTATCAGGAGGTCCTCACGGATCCGTCCTACGCCGGGCAGATTGTGACCATGACGTGCCCGGAGATTGGCAATTACGGTGTCAGTGAGCAGGACAATGAATCGCGCGCGCCGCACATCGCCGGATTTGTCATTCGGAACGAGTCGCCCCTTGCCAGCAACTGGCGGGCGGACGGCACGCTGCGTGACTATCTGGCTCGCCACAACATTGTGGCGATCGCTGATGTCGACACCCGCGCGCTCACGCGTGTGCTGCGGTCAGCTGGTGCGATGCGGGGCGTCATTGCGGTGGGCCGTGATCACAAGCCCGAGGATTTGGTCGAGCGGGCCCGTGCGATTCCCAAGATGGAAGGGACTGATCTGGTGCGGACGGTGACCTGCGGCGAAGCGTTCGACTGGCCGCAGACCGAGGGCCCCGCGACGGACGCTGGCGCCGGGTCGGGGGGCGCGGGCCCGGAGGGATTCGTGGTGGTGCCGGATCATCGCGCGACGCGTCCTCTCAAGGTGGCCGCCTATGACTTCGGCATGAAGTGGAACATTCTGCGCAGGCTGACGGCTCATGGCTGCCAGGTCCGCGTCTACCCGGCGACGACGCCCGCGAGCGAGGTGCTCGCGTCGCGGCCGGACGGTGTCTTCTTGAGCAATGGCCCGGGGGATCCGGCGGTGCTCGACTATGCGATCGCGAGT
>JAHEFO010000103.1 GCA_024640135.1 Acidobacteriota bacterium | reverse complement strand
GTGAGCGTGATGTCCGCGAGACCCGCGTGGCGATAGGTGAACATCGGGATCTTCAGCCGGTCGAGGCGGCCGACCAATTCCTCCTGCGATCCATAGACGACGGCCAGGTCAGGCCGGAGCGCGAGAATCGCCTCGAAGTTCGGGTCGAACAACCCGCCAATCTTCGCCCGCGTCGTGACTTCTGAGGGATAGGTGTCAAAGGTCGAGACGCCCACCACCTGAGGTCCGGCGCCAATGGCAAACAGCATCTCGGTCACGGCAGGAATGAGACTGACGATTCGCTGAGGCGTCGTCTGCGCTCCGACCCCCGCCGTCAGCGCGGAGGCGAGGAGCGACACGACGATCGCCCGCAGCCCGGGCACCCACGGATTTGCGGACCTCCTGGCTGTAGTCATGCGTGCCCCCCTGTCTTTCTGATCAGCATCCACAAGAAGAACGGTCCGCCGATCAGCGCGGTGATGATTCCGACGGGCAACTCGAGAGGCGCCATCACGATGCGCGACACCACATCGCACACCACAAGGAAGGCCGCGCCGACGAAGAACGATGCGGGCAGCACCAGGCGATGATCGGCGCCGACGATGAGCCGGACGAGATGCGGCACGATGATGCCGACAAATCCAATCGGTCCGCCCACCGAGACAGCGGCGCCGGTGGCGAGCGACCCTGAGAAGAACGCCACCCGCTGCGCGCGCCTGACGTCAACGCCGCGCGTGGCCGCCGCATCCGCACCGAGACTGAGTAGATTGAGTGGACGCGCCAGCCAGACAAAGCCGACGAGGGCGACCATGATGAGAGGCAATGCGCCGACGAGCGGGCGATAGCCCGCGACGTCGAGGTCTCCCATCAGCCAGCGTAGCGCGCGAAAGGTCTCGGTGAAGTCGCTCAGGTACTGCACGAAGAGAATCAGTGCGGAGAAGAACGAGTTCATGGTGACGCCGGCCAGGAGCAGGACCGTGGTTGACAGGCCGGAGTGGCGCGCCGAGGCGAGGGCGTAGACGACCACAACCGCGAGCAGGGCGCCGGCAAGGCTGGCGCCTGTCACGCCCCCGAAGGGCAACAGGCTGCCAAACGTGATTGCCGCCATCGCGCCGAATGACGCGCCGGCGGAAATCCCCAAGGTGTACGGCGTGGCGAGCGGGTTACGCAGGAGTCCCTGAAACACCACACCCGCGGCCGCCAGCGTCCCCCCGACAACCGCCGCGGCCAATGACCTCGGCAGCCGTGCGAGGAAGAAGATCTGTGCGTCGACATTGTCAGCAAATGGCAGCGCCCACGAAAACACCCGGCCGAACTCCAGCGGCGTCTGGCCGATGAATGGCGCAATCCCTATAGCCAGGACCGCGAGACCGGCGCTGGCAGACACCCACGGGACGCCGCGACGCAGGGGCGACGTCATGCGTGCACCCGCGGCAGGAGCGGTGCCGCCAGTTCGGGTGAGATCCCATACACGGTCGACAAGGCGTCAACCGTGAGAACGTCGGCGGGAGACCCCTGAGCGACGACCCGTCCTTCAGAGAGCAGGATGACGGTGTGGCACACCGCGGACGCGAAGTGCAGATCGTGTGTCGAGAGAACGACCGTGAGCGGCGTGCCCGCGGTGACCGAGGCTGAGTGCAGCCGGCCGATGAGCGCGGCCACTTCCACCTGGTAGCGCAAGTCGAGCGCAGCGGTGGGTTCGTCGAGCACGAGCAGCGGGGACGAGCGGTCCTCCGGCGCGCTGCGGCGGTCGAGTTGTGACAGGGCAGCCGCAATGACGACCCGTTGCTTCTCGCCGCCACTCAGTGTCTGGTAGGCGCGTTCCGAGAGGTTGAGGGTTCCCGTCGCTTTGAGGGCGTCGGCGGCAGCGGCCAAATCGGCCGGACCCTCAACCTCGAACGGACCCAGATGGGGATAGCGGCCCATCAGAGCCACTTCCATGACGGTGTAGTCGAACGCGAGGTGCGTATCCTGGGGCACGACGGCCACACGCCGGGCCACGGCGCGGCGGTCGAGACGCGAAAGGCTCTGCCCGTCGAGTGTGACCTGTCCGGTGTGTGGTGCCAGGGTGCCGGCCAGCACGCGTAGCAGGGTTGTCTTCCCCGATCCGTTGGGTCCCAGAATACCGACGAGTGTGCCCGGCGCCACGCGCAGGGAGACGCGATCGAGCACGCACTTGGCGCCAAAGGCGACGGTGATGTCGAGGGCACGCAGCATGTCGTCGTTCCTGTCCCTGATTCCCGTCAGAAATGAAAGCGGAGTCCCGCATGCACGGTCCGGCGCCACGCCGGGTATCCCAGGGGTTCCATGTATTGCACGTCCATCAGGTTTTCCACGCGAACGTAGCCGGTGGCCGTCGTCGTCACGCGAACGCGCGCTTGCGCCCGCCAGAGCCAGTAGCCCTCGGCTGACGTGACGGCGGGCACGAGGGCGGAAAAATCGCTGTCACTTCGTTCCCCCAGGAACGCGCCCCCGGCATCCATGGAGAAGCGGCCGCGCTCCCAGGATGCCTGTACCTGACCCGCGTGACGCGGTCGTCGCAACGCCCAGTTTCCAGACGCCAGGACGTCGCTGAATTCCGAAGAGGCATCGACGATCCGGGAGTCCGTGAAGGTGTGACTGCCAGATATGTACAGGCCGTCCACGGGGGCGATTTCCACAACAATCTCGGTGCCGCGCGCCCTTGTCTGGCCGACGTTGAAGTACCGGGCTTGATACGGCGAGACGCTGATCGTGCGCGTGGAGATCTGCTGCTCGAACCGGTTGTCGAACCAGATCGCCTCAATCTTGACGCGGTCGCCCAGCAGCCGTTGTTCCACTCCGATATCAACCGCCCGCGATCGCTCGGCCTTCAGGTCAGGATTGCCGAGGTCGAACGGCGACAGACTGAACGACTGGCGCAGCGTTGGTTCCTTCACGCCATGACCCGCATTGGCCTTGAGCTTTGTCGCCCCTGCGACACCGGTGCCCGAGTGAAGAAACACCGCGGCTGACACCCGCGGCACGATGGCCGAGCCGAACTGTCCGTTGTGTTCGAGTCGCAGCCCGGTCGTCAGGGCGAACCTCCCGCTGACGTGTTGGTGCTGCAGCGAAACGCCGAAGTTGTCCCGGCGCGGCGACAGGGCCGATCGCGACAGGAAATCCGACAATGTCCCGCGCTCGCCGTCCCAGTTCAGTGCCAGCGTCAGGAACTCGGCGCCGGCGAGCGCCCCGCCGTGAGTCAAACGGAGGTCAGCCTGATACCCAGCCTGGTGGCGTGTGAATTCGGACCCCGTGTCGTATGTGAAGTCGTAGAACTCGAATGGAGCCCGTCGCCCCTGATATGACGGGATATAGGGCGGGTCGACACTGAGGTTGGTTGACCGTTGCTCCGAGGCCGCCAGGGCATATGTCACCCGTTGTGTGAGTGCCGGTGCGGGTTGATGTTCGAGCGTGACGCCCGCGATGAGATGCGACTGCGTGAAGAAGGCATCCAGGTCCGGCCGGCCGAATGCCGTCTGACCCGGCGTGCCGGCGCGGCCGTCTTCGTATCGCCCCACCAGGCGTATCGTCACACCCGCCGCAAGTGTGCCTCCGGCGGTCAGCGAGAGTGTCGACGAACGAAAGTGACTGTTCGCCGATTGGTTGTCGGTGTCGTGCCGCCCCCCGTGCAGCGAATAGTCCCAACGCGAGGTGCCGCCGGAGACCGTGGCCGAGGCGCGGGTCGTGCCGTAGCCGCCGCCGCCGACTTCACCAGTCAGCGTGGGACGGGGACCTGGCCGGCCGCGGGCGGAGACCAGTTGCAGGACACCCGCCATGGCGTCCGATCCGAAGAGCGCCGACTGGGCTCCGCGGACGAACTCGACCCGATCCAGGTGTCCAGTGGTGAGGCCGCCGAAGTTGAACGAGCCACCGGGTTCGTTGAGCGTGATGCCGTCGAGCAGTACCTTCGTGTAGTTGTTTTCGCCGCCGCGCACGAAAAGTGAGGTGACATTGCCTCTGCCGCCGGTTTGCACGACCACCGCTCCCGGCGCTTGTCGCAGGAGATCGCCGACCAGCGCATCGCCACGGCGTGTCATGGTGTCTGCGTCCAGTACCGTCACGCTGGCTCCCAGTTGACTTGTGGGCGCTTCGCCGCGGGTCGCGGTGACCACGACAGATTCCTGCACCGGTGCAACCAGGAGCGTCAGCGTGGTGGGCCTGCCGGGCGCAAGGGCGCTCGCGGCGCTCGTGAAGCCCGGCAGCGCGGCCACCACCCGGCAGTCCTGGCAGAGGCGATCAAACAGGAATCCGCCGTTGGCATCCGTAATCGTGGTGGCCAGGGTGGCCTGGTCCGGCCGTTCGAGGGTGACCAGGACGCGCGTGAGCGGCGCCCCGGATGCGTCCACGACGCGGCCTCGGATGAGGGGTTGAGCCGTCGCATCCGCAGGCCAGAGCAGAAGCCAGCACAGGAGCGAAAGGACGGCAGAACAGGCACGGGAGCGCGGACGCGTCAGGGCCACGATATTCCTCCTCCGGCGTGATACGCGCCGGTGCTGACGGACAGATTGCGTCAGCAAAGGACGGAGCTCGGTGACCAGGTATCCTGACTTGCGGATTATCGCCAACGTTCGCGTCTTCCCAGATCAACCTGGCAACGCCAGATCTCATGATCCAGTGACGGTCAGAGTTCCCGTGATGAAACGATGGACTCTGATCAAGCCGAACACTGACTCCCCGCTGACAGTGGCGTCACCGTGTGGGATTCACACCCACTTCCCAGTGGCCGCCGGGCAAGCGTCGGTTGTCGGGCTCGACTATACCATGGCAAAATGAGCGCTTGGACGCTCTGCCAGTCTCACGTCAAGCACGCCGGAGTTCGCAGGCCACGGTCCGGTCGGAGCCGTTGGCCGCGGAAGTCTCGGTCTCCGGTCCGATGCACCTGAAGGCCGAGACCTTTATGATTTCCACGGACAAGCCTCTGCAGCTGTTCGACCTGACAGACAAGGTGATGGCCCGGGTCAAGGCGCTTGGCGTCCGCGAGGGAACCGCCACGCTTGTCTCGCTGCACACCACGTGCTCGTTGTGTGTCAACGAGAGCCAGGCCGCGCTCCGCGAAGACATGGAGCAGTTCCTGCAGCACATCGTGGACAACGCCACGCCGTGGCTGCACAACGATCCGGAACATTCCGACTGCGACCGGGGAAACGCCGGTGCGCACCTGCGCGCGTTGGTGATGAGCCCCAGCGTGACCCTGCAGATCAGCGGCGGGGAACTCGTGCTGGGGCAGTGGCAGCGCCTGCTGATGGCTGAACTCGACGGACCACGCACGCGGACGTTGCGGCTGCAGGTCATGGGCGTCGCCTGAGGACGGGTCTGACAGTGCAGGCACGGCTTTCCACACTTGGACTGGGTGACATCGCCGGGAAACTCTCGGCTGGTGAGCGCCTGAGCCTGGACGACGGTGTGCGCTTGTTCGCCTGTCCGGATCTCCACACGCTGGGCTGGCTCGCGAACCGCGAACGCGAGAAGCGCCACGGCGGCGACACGTTCTACAACTACAACCTGCGCCTGGAGGCCACCAACGTGTGTGTGGCGACCTGTCTGTTCTGTTCGTTCTCCCGGCTCCAGCCCGGCGACGCGCAGGCCTACACGATGACGCTCGATCAGGTGCTCGACAAGCTGCGGCAACGGGCCCACCAGCCTCTGACCGAGGTCCACGTGGTCAATGGGCTCCACCCGGACCTGCCGTTTGATTACTACCTGGACCTGCTCCGGGGGCTGAAGGCGCTCCGGCCCGGCATTCATCTGAAGTGCTTCACGGCCGTGGAGATCGCGTTCTTCTCACAGCTCTACAAGATGAGTGACGAGGAGGTGCTGCGGCAGTTGATGGCGGCCGGCCTCGATTCCCTGCCTGGCGGCGGCGCCGAGGTGTTCTCCGAGCGCGTGCGCCAGAAGGTCTGTCACGACAAGGCCGATGCCGATCGGTATCTGTCGATTCATCGCATCGCTCACGGCCTGGGCATGCGTTCGAACGTGACGATGCTCTACGGGCATATCGAGACGATGGAAGAGCGGGTCGATCACATGTTGCGCGCCCGGGCCTTGCAGGACGAGACGGGCGGGTTTCAGGCATTCATTCCGCTGGCCTTTCATCCTGACAACAACCAGATGCAGAAGTTGCCCGCGCCCTCGGCCAGCGACACGCTTCGCGTCCACGCCGTGGCTCGCCTCATGCTGGACAACATTCCGCATATCAAGGCGTTCTGGATCGCGACCGGGGTGGACGTCGCGCAGATTTCGCTCTGGTACGGCGTTGACGATCTGGATGGGACCGTGCAGGAAGAGAAGATTTACCACATGGCCGGCGCCAGGACGCCTGAGATTCTGACGACCGAGCGTATTCGCGCCCTGATTCGCAATGCGGGTCGCCTGCCGGTGGAGCGCGACACGCTCTACAACGTCGTGACCCCGTCCGACGCCGCATGATTGGCGGGCGTCAAGGTCCGCCTGCCCTCCAGGGCATTGATAGACTGTTGCTGACACCTGTATTCAAGGAGATTGATTGATGGCTTACGAACTGGCACCGCTCCCGTACGCATTTGACGCGCTCGAACCGCATATCGACGCCCAGACGATGCAGATTCATCACGGCAAACATCACGCCGCGTACGTCAATAACCTCAACGCCGCGGTCGGCAAACATCCGGAACTTGCGAGCAAGAGCGCAGAAGACCTTCTCAAGGACTTGAGTGCGGTTCCAGAAGACATCCGCACGGCAGTGCGCAACAACGGCGGTGGTCACGTCAACCACACCATGTTCTGGCAGATCATGGGCCCCGGCCAGGGCGGCGCGCCCACGGGCAAGCTGGCTGATGCCATCAATGGCGCCTTCGGCAACTTCGAGGCCTTCAAGGACCTGATGCAGAAGGCCGGCGCCACGCGTTTCGGCAGCGGGTGGGCGTGGCTCGTCGAGGCCAATGGCAAGCTCGCCGTCGAGAGCACGGCCAACCAGGACAACCCGATGAGTGACGGAAAGCGCGCCATCATGGGGGTCGACGTGTGGGAACACGCGTACTACCTGAAGTATCAGAACCGCCGGCCGGACTACCTCGCCGCCTGGTGGAACGTCGTCAACTGGAACGAAGTGGCAAAGCGCCTGTAAGAAGAATGCACGGCGGTCGTGAAGGTCGTGAAGGAGAAGGTGCCCGGTCTCCTTCCTTCATGGCCTTCATGGCTCGCGTGAGTCATTCGTAGAGTGTGACGACGACGTCGGTTCCGGCGTCGAGACCTTCCGTGGCGGCCGGAATGGTGAGGTAGCCGTCGGCGTGCGCCATGCTGGTGATGTCCCCCGACGCTTTGAACGCCGGCTCGACCTGGCCGTTGACGACGCGCACCATGTAGAACTGGACTCGTTCCGGCGTGGACGTGATGCGGCGCGCCAGCGGTAACGTCAGTTGGCGCGGCTGCCAGCGCGGCAGCCGTGCTGTCGCGCGCAGCAGCGGCACCAGAAAGACGTGGGCGTTCGAGAGGCACGAGGTCGGGTAGCCTGAGAGCCCGAGGACGGGTGCGTTCCCGATGCGCCCGAACACCGTGGGTTTGCCGGGCTTGATGGCGACACCGTGGAACGTCACGTCGCCGTGCTGGCGCAACGCGTCGATGACCAGGTCTCGCTCGCCGACCGAACTGCCGCCTGAGAACACGAGGATGTCGCAGCCACCCGCTCGAGAGAGCGTGTGCGACAGGGCGTCGATCGAGTCGCGTGAGGTGGGGAGCGCGACCGGATCGCCGCCGTGGCGTCGTACCAACGCCTGAAGCGTGAAGCGGTTGACGTTATAGAGCTGCCCAGGGCCCAGGGAGTGTCCCGGGTCCACCACCTCGTCACCCGTGCAGAGAATTGCGACACGTGGTTGCGCATAGACCTCGACGTCTGTCCGCCCCAGCGCTGCGAGCACACCGATCCGTGCGGGTGTCAGCACACAGCCCGCGTCGAGCACCAGATGGCCTGCCGTAATGTCTCCCCCGCGCGAGCCGACATGCTGGCTTGCCGTGACGGTTCGGCGAACCAGGATCGTGTCGTCTCCCTGGCGCGCCGTATGTTCCACCATGACGACCGCGTCTGCGCCATCCGGCATGGGCGCTCCTGTGGCCACCTGCACGCAGCTGCCTGGCCGGACCCGTACTGCCGGTTGTTCTGCCGTAAATACTTGGCCGCTCAGCCTGATCGGAACCGGTGCCGCCATTGTCGCGCCCGTCGTGTCCGCTGCCATGACCGCGTACCCGTCCATTGCCGCGCGATCAAAAGGAGGCACGTCGAGTGTCGCCACCACCTCGGAAACAAGGACGCGGCCGTCAGCTGCGTCGAGGGCGACGCGCTCCGTGCGGCCGGTCGGCGTGGGCGCGGCCAGCACCATCCGCAGGGCTTCGTCAAAAGGCAACGTGTCCGTGAAGGGGCGCATGCGTTCAAGTATCATCCAACTCATGTCTGTCACCACCCATCGAACTGCCGCACCTTCATCCGTGCCGTGCCTGGTGCTGACGGTGAGCGATACCCGCACTGTTGAGACAGATACAAGTGGTCAGGCTATCGTCGCCCTGCTCGAGGCCGCCGGGCACACGGTCGCTGCCCGCGAGTTGGTACCGGACGACCCCATCAAGGTGGCCGAGGCCATTCGCGCGCATCTGGGCCGCAAGAACGTGCGGGCGGTGATCACCACCGGTGGCACGGGGATCACCTCTCGCGATACCACCTATGAGGCGGTGACGGCCCTGTTCGAGAAACACATGAATGGATTCGGTGAGCTGTTCCGGATGTTGAGCTACGCGCAGGTGGGAGCAGCCGCCATGCTGAGCCGGGCCTGCGCGGGCGTGGTCACCGGCTGCGTGGTCTTCGTGCTGCCCGGGTCCGAGGCGGCCGTGCGGCTGGCGATGGAGAAACTCATCCTGCCGGAACTGGGACACGTGGTCCGGGAGATCTCCCGATGAGGGTGGCGCTCGCAGTCGTCGCCAGCGCGTTGTCTGTCGCCATCCTGTCCGCAGGGCAGGCGAGGACGCCGGCGCCGTCCACCGCGTTGCCCGCGGTGCTCGATCGCACGGCCACGCGCTGGGTGGACGACACGCTGAAGAAGATGACCCTCGACGACAAAGTGGGCCAGGTCGTCATGTCGGGAATCAACTCGATGTACCTCGCGTCGGATACCGAGCAGTTCGACCGGTTGCTGGAGAAAGTGAAGGCGCTCAGGCTTGGAGGATTTGTCGTGTTTGGCGGCTCCGAGCGCGCACCCGGCGTCCTGCTGAACAACACCTACGGCACGGTGACGCTTGGTCAGCCGCTGGCCGCGGCCTCCACGCTCAATCGATTGCAGGCCGCGTCTTCGATTCCGCTGCTCGCGGCCGCCGACTTCGAAACCGGCGTCGGATTCCGAATCGCGGGTGGCACCACGTTTCCTCGCGCGATGGCCTTTGGCGCAGCCGGCGACGAGGAACTGGCGCGCTCCGCCGCGCGAATCACCGGAGAGGAAGGCCGGGCGATTGGCGTGCATATGAGCTTCGGGCCGGTCGTCGACGTGAACAACAACCCGCGCAACCCGGTGATCAACACACGGTCGTTTGGCGAGGTGCCGGCCGATGTCAGCCGGATCGGCGCCGCGTACGTGGACGGTCTGCAGTCAGGCGGCATGTTGGCGACGCTCAAGCACTTCCCCGGCCACGGTGACACCGCCGTCGACTCGCATATCGGTCTGCCCATCATCACGCATCCGCGCGAGCACCTTGACACCGTCGAGTTACCCAGCTTCCAGGCGGGGATCGCGGCCGGCGCGGCCGCCGTGATGACGGCGCACGTCCAGCTGCCGGCGCTCGATCCCTCGGAATTCAGTCCCGCCACCCTGAGTCGTCCCATCGTGACCGGGCTGCTCAGAGGCGACCTGAAGTTCGACGGTCTCGTCGTGACGGACTCGATGGGCATGGACGCGATTTCGAAGCGCCTGTCCCCGGGTGACGCGGCCGTCCGCGCCATTCAGGCCGGCAACGACATCGTCCTGCACTCCCCAGATGACGAAGCGGCCGTGTCGGGCATCAAGGCGGCGGTGGAGCGCGGAGACATTTCCCTGTTGCAGCTCGACGCGTCCGTGCGGCGCATCCTGACGGCGAAGGCGAGACTGGGACTGCACAAGACCAGGCTGGTCGACCTGGACAACCTTCCGTCTGTGGTCGGCGGACGGCAGCACGCCGCAGTGGCCGAGGCGGTCAGCCAGCGCTCGATCACCCTGTTGAAGGATGACCGCAATCAGGTGCCGCTACGCGTTCCGCGCGAGTCCGCGGTGTTGTACCTGTCAGTCCTCGACTATCCATCGGGCTGGCGAATCGCGGCGCCAAGCCGGACCGTTATCCCGGAGCTGCGGCTCCGATGGCCGTCCGTGACCGCCATTGAGCTCTCGGACCGGTCCACGCTTTCAGAAATTGACCTCGTGCGTGCCATGGCGCTCCGTTTCGACGCCATTGTGGTTTCAGTCTTCGTCCGGGCGTCGTCGGGAAGCGGCCGGATGGACCTGCCGCCCTCGCTCGCCCAGTTGCTGGGTGATCTGGGCCGGCTGACCGCCAACACCTCGAAGCCGTTTGTGACGATGTTTTTCGGCAATCCCTACGTGCCGATGTTCCTGCCGGACCTGCCGGCCGTGTTGCTGACCTACGATTTCTACGACCTGGCGGAAGCGTCGGCGGTGGCCGCGCTGGTGGGGGACAACCCCATCGGGGGACGTCTGCCTATCTCCTTTCCGGGCTCGTTCAGCGCAGGATATGGGCTGGTTCGCGATCGAGTCGGCCGCGTCCCCTGATATACTCATCCACTTGGGCGCCCTTAGCTCAGCTGGATAGAGCGTCTGGCTACGAACCAGGAGGTCGCACGTTCGAATCGTGCAGGGCGCACCATACTCCTCAGTCGTCTGCGGGTTCCACGCCTTCCGGCGTGTGAACAATCGCGGACAATTCACTTCCCACCCGATTTGCCGCTGCGCGGGCTGAGCCGTCCAGCACCTGCGCGCGCGGCGCGTCGTCGAAAACCTGCTGGGAGACGATAGGCCGTATTCATACGTGATCACTTAAGCCGCGCTTGCCACGAGGAGTCCCGCGCGGAGACGGCCCCTGCGCCGATCGCGATCGGAATTCGATCGCCTGGCATTGGCGAGTAAGTATGCGAGACTGCGCCGCAGGATCGCCAGTAACCCGACACCGGCGAGGAGCGCGGCGACCAAGTCCTTGAGGACATGGTGGGCACACATGGCGACGCGTCGGGTCGAGACCGCCCGCCCGCGCCCGACCTGCTGCGCGGCGTGCGCGAGGAATCGCTTGAGGACGGCGGCGCACAGGCTCGCCCAGATCAGGCCCGCCGCAATGTGCGGATTGCCCGTGTCAAATTGATGGAGGTTGGCATACGACTTCCACTCCTTGAAGCAGAGCTCGATCTGCCAGCGAAAGCGATACAAGCGGCTGACCACGTCCCAATGTGAGCATGATCTTCGCGCGCCCAGGGCCGGCAGGGCGAATTGTGCGACGATTTCGCGATGACCTCGGGCCACACACCCGCTCATGGAATCCCCGGCGTGCTCGCGCACGTTGATCGACGGATGCCACAAGAACCGTCGGCCCTCGTACGCGGCGAGGGGCTCGGCCATGCAGGTTCGCGTTTTCTGCTCGCGGTCCCGCACGACCTGCCGATGCGCCCGATTCGCGCCTACGCGGCCCTGAGGAGCGCCCCGACGCCCGCGGCCAGAATCGAGCTGGTGATGCGCGAGCTCGAGCGCCAGGGTGCGTTCTCCCGGTCACGGATCTTCGTCGGCGCCGCGACCGGTGGCGGGCACGTCAATCCGGTGGCGGTGGAACTCGTCGAGCGCCTGAGCGGCGGTGACGTCGCAAGCGTGTCGATCCAGTACGGCACGCGGCCATCCATCCTGAGCTTCGACAAGGTCAAAGATGCCCGTGACGTGCTCGAGCTGCTGCTCGACCGGATCAAGCGTCGAATCGCTGCCGACCATCCGAACGGCGGCGGACCGGACGTGCTGCTGTACGGCGAGAGCCTCGGTGGCTGGGCCAGCCAGGGCGCGCTGGAGGCAGCCGCGCGCCGCGCCGAGCGAGCGGGCCAGCCCGCGGACCCCTTGCGCGCCACCGGTATCGACACGGCCGTCTGGGTCGGCATCCCGGGATTCAGTCGATTTCGACGCGACCGACTCGGCCCCGGAGGCATGCAGGTGCTGTCGAGCGTCGCCCAGCTCGAATCACTCCCTGCCGAGGACCGCTCACGTGCACGAGCGTGGGAACTCTCGCACTTCGACGACCCTGTGTACCGCGCTGACGTCGCCACCATCTGGCGCCGACCGCACTGGCTGCCCAAGGACGGCAACAATCCTCCCGGCGTTGCGCCCACCGACCGTTGGCGACCCGTCCTGACGTTCCTCAGCACCGTGACGATGATGTTCGTCACTGCCAACAACGAACGCCCGGGCGTGTGGACCGAACATGGCCACGACTACCGCAAGGAGCTGCCGAAGCTGCTGCGCGCCGCCTTCGGGTTCGATCACGTTTCCGACGCCGAGCTCGCCCGGATCAGCGAACAGGTGCGCCAGAGCGAGGTCTGGATCATGGACCAGAAGTGGAAGTAGTCTTCGGCACGCTGTCCTGCCAGTCCGGACTGAACACGAGCCACTGGTCCGGATAACGAGCGGCGGCGCCGCCCAGCCGCGCGCCGATGGCCGTAGCCAGCGCCTCGATACTGTTCCCGGTACCCGCAGGCACTTCAATGGCCGGCTCGATGATGAGGCGGTAGGGCCGTCCACCAGAGTCGTTCAGCACCACCAACGCGGGAATCACGGTGGCCCCGGCCTCAAGGGCCATCCATGCCGGGCCAGTCGGAACCGGCCGGCGGCCAAGGCCGAACCTGACCGTGAGAGACCGTGCCGTGCCCAAGGCGCGATCGGCACCGGTCATGACGACCTCACCGCGTTCGAGCGCCCGCGCAGCGACCCGGGCGGAACCGGGCACACCGGGAATCAACGTCACCCCGGGCTTGGCTCGACACGTCGCCATGAGCGCATCGCGCTCGGGCGTGATCGGTTCAAAGATGACGTGCAGGGGGACTCCCATGGCCGGCAGGACTGCGACCAGGAGTTCCCAGTTCCCCACATGCGCAAACGCGATGAAGATCCCCCGGCCACTGGCAAGCGCTCGATCAAGATGGCCCCGTCCATGAACATCGACCATGGCCAGCAGGGAGGCCGGG
>JAHEFO010000332.1 GCA_024640135.1 Acidobacteriota bacterium | reverse complement strand
ACGGCCGCTGGATTGCGTACCAGTCGGACCTGTCTGGCCACTTTGAGGTCTACGTCCGACCGTACGAGGGGCAGGACGCCAACCCCACACAAGTGACCATTTCCACGGCCGGTGGCATGAAGCCGGTGTGGTCGCCCAAGGGGCACGAGGTGATCTACCTGGCGCCCGACGGCAAGCTGATGTCAGTGGTGATCGACACGCGTCAGGGGTTCAAGCCGGCGGCGCCGGTCATGCTCTTCGATGCGTCCCCCTATTTTCTGGCCGGTGTCGGGCGGAACTACGACGTGTCGCCGGACGGCCAGCGGTTCATCATGATCAAGAACGTGAGTGATGAGGCGAATCCCTATCCACTGACCGTGATCCTCAACTGGGCCGAATCACTGCGCCAGCGGGCACCGGCGAAATAGGTCGCCCAGGAGCCACCCGACGTCGGATGTGACTAGCCGCCGGGCCTGCGGAGACGTTCGAACGTCGCGACCAGATCGCTGTGGGCCAGCGCCTGTTCAAGGAGCGCCAGAAGCTGGACGATGCGATCGGCATCCATCGTATCGCCATGCAACGTCCACAGCGCGCGGGCGTCATCGATGTCTTTCGGCCGGCCGGCCAGTACCTTCGCGATGATGAGATCAGCCGGATCGATGATGGGCACCACCATGCCGAGCAGGTTCGCCGGCCGGGCGCGCGCGAGAAATTCGTCCTCGAGCCCGGACCCCGCCAGCACGACATCGACCGGCATGCCTGTGGCCGTGTGCACGAAGGGCATCACGCGTGTGCGACGCACAAAATCCGGATCGTCCACTCGGACGACGAATCCCGCCGCGGTCATATCCTCGGCAAACCGCTCGGGGGCGTCAGGTTCAAGGGCGAGCGTCACATCCACATCGGCACTGAGCCGTGGAACACCGTAGAAGATAACGGCCTGAGCGCCGAAGACGTACCAACGCCCCCACCGGTTGGCGACCGGCGCGAGAGTGGCAAGCAGTTCAAGCGCGGCGGACGGGATCGGCATGGCGAAGCCGTTCGGCCAGTCTGACGTGCGCGGAGAGATCATCGGCGCGGCTGGCGTCATCCGGCCACGAGGCCACGCTCGACAGCGCTTGTTGGCGCAGCAGCTCGCCGACACGAAAGGCCTCCAACGGTCCCAGGCTGGCGATGCGCGCCCCCCAATAGGCGTCCTTGCTGCGGCGCACGGCACGCCAATCGCGCGAGACGAACTCGTGGATGCCCCTGATGATCACACTTGAAATTCTACTCCACCCTCTTTCGATGCTCATCGCGACAGGGAGAATCCACCGCGGGCTTGAATTGAGGCACCCTGCGCATCCACCCGTGCCCTATAATCACCGCACTCCATGAGTCTCGAGCAGGGTGTGCGGCTCAGCCAGTACCAGATCCTCGCTCCGCTTGGCGCGGGCGGCATGGGCGAGGTGTATCGCGCGCGCGACACCCGGCTGGACCGCGACGTGGCGCTCAAGGTGCTGCCCTCGCACCTGGCGTCGGACACGGCGGCTCTCGAGCGGTTCGAGCGTGAAGCGAAGGCCGTGGCCGCGCTGTCGCACCCGAACATCCTGGCGATTCACGATTTCGGCACCAACGACGGAGTGGCATATGCCGTCACGGAATTGCTCGAGGGCGAGACGCTGCGGGCGCGCCTCGAGCACGCCGGCGCGTTGCCCGCGAAGAAGGTCGTCCAGATCGCCGCCGACATTGCCAGAGGGCTTGCCGCCGCTCATGACAAGCACATCGTCCATCGCGACCTGAAGCCGGAGAACGTGTTCCTCGTGGCCGATGGGCAGGTCAAGATTCTCGACTTCGGCCTGGCCAAGACCGTCGTCCCCTCGACAAGCACTGACACCCCGACCGAACTGCAGACGGATCCGGGCGTTGTGCTCGGGACGGTGGGGTATATGGCGCCGGAGCAGGTGCGAGGAGAGCCGGCCGACTCGCGATCCGACATCTTTGCCCTGGGGTGCGTCCTGTTCGAAATGTCGACGGGCCGGCGGGCGTTCTCTCGCGAAACGGTCGCCGAGACGATGACCGCGATCCTGCGGGAAGATCCGCCCGAGCCGGCTGCCGACGGGCGAACGGTCTCGCCCGCGCTCGACGAGGTTATCCGGCACTGCCAGACGACCAGCGGGCAGGCGGCGGTACAGGCTGGTTCCGGCCGCACGGGCAGTTCCCGGCTGCTCGCCGTCGCGGCGGTGACGCTGGCAGCCGGCGCCGGCCTGGGCTGGTGGGCCGCCTCGGGCGCCGCAAGCGCACCGTCCGAGCCCTGGGCGCACCTGACGCAATTGACCGATGAGGCCGGGTCGGAAGACACCCCGGTCATTTCGCCTGACGGCAATTCCATCGCGTATGCCAGCCGGGCTGCCGGCAGCTGGGACATCTACGTCCGGCGTATCGGCGGTCGTACCGCCACGCTGGTCGCCGGCGACCCGGACCGCGATGAATCCTCGCCGGCCTTCTCTCCGGATGGCCGCTTCATTGCCTTCCATGAGTCGGACGCCGATGGCGGCATCTTCATCGTGGGCGCCACAGGCGAGTCGGTCCGGCGTGTCACCGATGCCGGGTTTCATCCCGCCTGGTCTCCTGATGGCCGCTTCCTGGCGTTTTGCGATGAACGGGTTGGGAACCCGGCCGACCGTAACGTGACGAGCACTTTGTCGGTCGTGAATCTCGAGACGGGCGACGCGCGTGTCGTGACCGCTGGTGACGCCGTGCAACCGGCGTGGTCGCCTTCAGGCCAGCGACTGGCGTATTGGACAGCGAACGGGGGGCAGCGCGACATCTTTACCATCGCGGTATCGGGCGGCGATCCCGTTCAGGTGACCAATGACATTGCCCTGGACTGGAGCGTGGTCTGGTCGCCCGACGGCTACCTGTATTTCTCCAGCGATCGCGGCGGCGCGATGAACCTGTGGCGGGTGTCGGTCGACGAGGTATCGGGCCGTGCGACTGGAGAGCCCGAGCCGGTCACCATCGGGGTTCAGACAGCCGCAGCGCTGCCCAGCTTGTCGGCCGATGGCCGACGCATCGTGTTTCGCGCGTCCAGCGTGTCGATCAATCCGGCGAGGATCCCCTTCGACCCTGTCGCCGAGCGAACGGGTGAGCCGAAGTACCTGTTCCAGCGGAACGGCATCCTGTTGCCATCGTCGGTGTCTGCCGACGGGCAGTGGCTGGCGTATTCGAGCCGCGGAGGCGTGGAGGATATCTACGTCAGCCGGATCGATGGCACCGAACTCCGTCGCGTCACTGACGACGTGATTCGCGCCCGGACACCTGTGTGGTCACCCGACGGGAAGACGCTCGTGTTTTATTCCAATCGCAGTGGCAGCTATGAGATCTGGCGGGTCCGGCGTGACGGCAGCGGACTGACCCGCTTGACGGATCGCCCTTCCGGCGATCTGATGTTTCCCTTCTTCGAGCCGTCCGGCGAGCGTCTGTGGGGCCACGACAATGACAGGCCAGGACCGTTCACTCTTCGGCTGGATGCGAGCGATCCGGTGACCCCACAGGCCGGTGAAGACCGTCCCCCGATTGAGGTGGACGGTGGACTGCTGCGCCTGATGGGCATCTCGATGGATGGCACGCGACTCGTTGGCCAGGCGATGTCGCCTGCAGGCGTGGCCTTCGGTGTCGGTTGGCACGACCTCGGCACCGGCCGGACTGAAGCCGCGGTCACTCCGCTGCCAGGCGGTCCGGCATGGCTCCCTGATGGTCGGCGCATCGTCTTCGCCAGCGAC
>JAHEFO010000331.1 GCA_024640135.1 Acidobacteriota bacterium | reverse complement strand
TGGCCGGTAGTCATCTCCGAAGCAGTTTACCGGAACGCGGCCCCCGAATCAGCCGGACAGTGACGAAGGTCACAATTGGGACCGCCGCCCACGCCAGGCCGCGCAGCCAGGTTCCCTCAGGAGTTTGGGGAATCAGCCAGACACCCAGGCCGCAAATCGTGGCAATTGCGGTCAGCATGCCCAGGAACCGGGGCCATGAGAATCCAGAACGGGTGACGACCGGCGTGTCCGCCGTCGGCATCCCGCACCTGAAACACACAATGGCCTTGTCCGCAATGCTGGTTCCACACGATCGACACGTCACGTATCACTCCAATAGGGTAGAGGGCAGGCCACTGGGGTTACGATACTGGCCGTCTCAGTATGCTCTTTCCGATCCGCGACGTCATACCCTCGCCCACGACGCCGATTGTCACCTGGACAATCATCGCAATCAACATTGCGATTCAGATCTGGATCGCCACTGCCGGGCCAGGGGCGTACGCCGCCATCGGCGCATGGGGCCTGACCCCCGCGTCATTTTCGTGGTTTTCGGTGGTCACCTCGATGTTCGTGCACGCCAACATCCTGCATCTGGGCAGCAACATGGTCAGCCTCTGGATCTTCGGCGACAACGTGGAAGATCAAATGGGTCACGGCCGCTTTCTGCTGTTCTACCTGGCCTGCGGCGCCACCGGAGCGCTCGCCGAGACCTGGGCCAGCCCGGCGTCGCTGCTCCCCATGGTGGGCGCCAGTGGCGCGATCGCCGGGGTGATGGGAGCGTATTTCGTCATGTTCCCGCGATCGCGGGTTTTGGTACTGCTGTTTGTCATCTTCTACGTCGATGTCATCGAAGTGCCGGCGCTCTTCTTCCTCGCGTTCTGGTTTCTCCTGCAGGTCGTCGGGGGGGTCGGGCGTTCAGCTGACGCCGCCTCAACAGGAGGCGTGGCGTTCTGGGCGCATGCGGGAGGCTTCATCGCCGGCGCCGCCGGCGGACGCCTCCTGCGGCGCAGGGAACGCTCCATCTGGGCGCGCAGGGACCGATCCGCCTTTTGATCGAATCTCGGCTCCGACGGTGGCCAGTTCGATCATCAGGGCCTCCCAGGCCGCATCGTACTCCTCCGCCGGCATGGTCGCCTTCTTGCGCTTGAGTTCGTCAACCTGAATCGTGAGCAATTCCTGCCGCTGAAACAACATCTGCAAGGCCGGATCGGTCGGCTTCGCTTCCACCACCGCGTCCAGGTACGTCATGGTGGCCAACGTGCCGTCTTCGCCCGTCGCCGACATGGCGTCACGTCCGACTCCGTCTCCGTTGTCTTCAAGCAGTCCACGCTCGGTGACCAGCAGTCCCTCCTGCTCGAAGTGCTGCCTGACGACCCGGGACGCGTAGAAGAACGCCTCCCACATCGAGATCCGATCGTTCTTGTCGAGATCCGCCGCGTCCGCATTGAGCGCCTGGACGAATCCGTCCGCGAAGATCGTGGCGTACTTCTGCGCCGGGGTGCTCGTCGAGGTGATGATGATGCGGCGATCGCCGGTCAGCCCCGCGGCGAACGGAAAGCTGGCGCTGGAGCTGTTGACGAACACCACGCGTGAGGCAATTGGCGCGAGTAACGCCTTCCAGTCGGCCACGGTGAGGTCGGGACCGACAAGATTGAACTTCGCCGTTTCGGTGTCCCCCGTGCCATGGCCGATCAACATGACAAACAACACGTCACCCGGCTGGAGGGTCCTGGCCAGACGGTCGAACGTGGTCCGCACGTTTTCGGCGGTGGCTCGCAACTCCCCCTCGCCGGCCTGTTCCGCCAGCACCGTCACATGCGAAGCGTCCATCTTGAACTTGTCGCGGAGCGTCGTGGCGAGCTGGTCCAGCCAGCCGCGATGCTGCTTGGCAAACTGCGGCTCACCCGACGCGCCCTGGATCAGGACCGCATGCCGGGCAGGTTGCGCCACGGCGACCGCGGGCGCCAGCACGAGGCAGAGGCAACAAAGTCCGAGAAAGGCTCGTGTCATGGTGTGCGTTCAATTGCGTCGAATCGCGGCCAGCAGCAGGTCCTGCGCGCGGGCAAATGTCGGGGCCTGCTCCAGCGCTTTGAGTGCCTCGGCCTTGGCTTCTTCCTTCCGGTCGAGGCCCAGGTAGGCCTCGGCCAGGTCCGCGTGCGCCTCGGCCCGATTCACCGGACCGAGCGCCAGGACCGCCTCCAGTTCAATCACGGCCGCCCCATAGTCCTTGTCGGTGAGCGCGCGGCGCCCCAACAATACATGCGCCTCCACGTCATACGGATCGACGTCTGCCACCACGCGCAGTCCAAACGCTTCATTCCTGGCGTCGCCCGCTTCACGCGCCAGGATCACCAGACGCCGCGCGACGATCACATTGTCGTGATCCCACGTCAGCAATTCCCGAAACTCGCGACGCGCCCGCGCGGAGTCGCCCTGCTTTTCCGCGATCTGGGCCAGAAGCGCCCTCGGGCTGTCGTTGCCGCTGGCCATCGGGGCCAGTGCGACCGCACGTTCAAGCGCCTCAACCGCGCCGTCCATGTCGCCCGTCTCCATGAGCGCGTCGCCCAGGCTCCACTGGGCGATATAGCTGCCGGGCAACTTGGCCGCCAGTGCCCGCTTGTCCTCAACGGACATCGGCACCTCGCGGTCGGTCGTCGGCCGAGGGTCGGCCATGGCCTTGGCCAGCGCACCGTATTCCTTGTCGACAAACGTCTTGAACGACGCCTCGACGTCGTCAACGGACTGTGCGAACGCCTTCGCGAACGCTTCTTCATCCTTGGCGCCTTCGCCGTAGGCCGCCAGCAATCGACGCAGCCCCTCGTCGCCATGCTCTGCCACCAGATGCTCCGTGAGCAGCGAGGCCTCGAAGTAGGCCAGCGACAGATGTTGCGGGCGCTGAAACGCGTTCGGCAGCCCCTTGACGCCGAACGTCTGGTTCCTGGACAGCGCCTCGGCGTACGTCAGGATCAACTCCCGGCCCCACGCCTTGTTGTAGCGGTGTTCTTCGAAGACCGAAATGCCTTCGGTGAGCCAGCGCGGCACGCGATAGTCGGAGGCCTGCAGCGAAAAGACATGCGCAATCTCGTGCCACAACGTCGCCTGCCAGCTGAACGTTCCGGGTGGCCGCGCTCTGGGCGAGTCCATCGTGATGACCCGCCCGAAACAGGCGCCCAGCGCGCCCTCGAGCCCCGGCAATCCGAGGGTCCGCACGGCGAAGTCGTCGTGCTTGGAAAACACCTCCACCAGAATCGGTCCCTCCGGCGTAAAGCCATAGCGCGCAGAAAACGTCTTGTACGCCAGGTCGGCCAGGGGCAGCGCGTAGGTCTTCAGGACCGGCGCTTCGTCTTTCGCAAACCTGAAGATGAACTCGCCGGACTCCACCGTCTCGAACCCGTCCACCAGGTCGAGCGACAACAGCATGTTGTAGGTGCTGCCGTTGAACGGGTCCATCTTGAACGCACGTTCGAGAGAAACGCGCGCCGCGGTCTCGTCGCCGACCCGCATCTGATACACGCCGAGCGCGGCATAGCTGTCCGGATCCTCAGGATCGATCTCCGTCCCGCGCGTGACGAACCCGACCGCGTCATCGAACCGGTACAGCCGCTCGGCTTGTTCACCAAGGATGCGATAGCCTCGACCGAACAGCGGATTGGCGGCCAGAGCCCGTCCGATCCACAAGTCGACATCCGGCGCCCGGCCCTCGGCGTAAGCCAGCGCCGCGCGAAAAGCAAATTCCTCCGGGCTCCCTGGCCGGGCGGCCGCGACACGATC
>JAHEFO010000330.1 GCA_024640135.1 Acidobacteriota bacterium | reverse complement strand
TGGGAGAGGACGGCGAGGTGGCGCTGTTCTTCGGACTGTCCGGCACCGGTAAAACGACACTGTCGAGTGACCCGCACCGCAACCTGATCGGCGACGACGAGCATGGCTGGAGCGCGCATGGTGTCTTCAACTTCGAAGGGGGCTGCTACGCGAAGATGATCAAGCTGTCCGCCGAGGCCGAGCCGCAGATTTACGCGACCACTCGCCGCTTTGGCACCGTGCTCGAGAACGTGGTCATCGATCCGGACACGCGCGCGCTCGATCTGGACAGCGCCGCGCTGACGGAAAACACGCGGGGCGCGTATCCGCTGACCTTCATCGACAACGCCGTGCCGTCCGGTCAGGCCGGTCATCCGACGAATGTCGTGATGCTGACGGCAGACGCGTTTGGCGTCCTGCCGCCGATCTCGCGCCTCTCACCCGAAGCGGCCATGTACCACTTTCTGTCCGGCTACACGGCGAAAGTGGCCGGCACCGAGCGCGGCGTGACCGAGCCCAAGGCGACGTTCAGCACGTGTTTCGGCGCGCCGTTCATGGTGTGGGACCCCAATGTGTATGCGAAGCTGCTCGGTGAACGAATTGCGAAGCACAACGCGCGTGTCTGGCTGGTGAACACGGGCTGGACAGGCGGGCCGTATGGCGTCGGGTCAAGGATGAAGATTGCCCATACGCGGGCGATGATCAATGCGGCGCTGTCCGGCGCGCTCGACCACGTGGGCTACGACCGGGATCCGATCTTCAATCTCGACGTGCCGTCGAGTTGCCCGAACGTGCCGGCGGAGGTCTTGCGGCCACGCAACACCTGGCAGGATCAGCAGGCCTACGACGTGCAGGCGAAGCAGTTGGCCCAGATGTTCATCGAGAACTTCAAGACGTTCGAAGCGACCTCGACGGCCGCGGTGAAGAATGCCGGACCGGCGGTTTGATCGGTAGGCGGTAATCGGTAGTCTGGAATCGCTTATCGGAACATCGGTAATCGGAGAATCGGTAACCATCGGGGAATCGGCGATCTACTGTCGATTGCCCGATGGATTGCCGAGTGCTCGATCTAGGATCTGTCGATAATCGATTCCCGATTGGAGATTCCAGATTGCCGATTCAGTACGAACCCGTCATCGGTCTTGAGATCCACTGTCAGTTGCTGACGGCGACCAAAATATTCTGCGGGTGTTCGACGACGTTTGGGGCCCCGCCGAATACGCAGACGTGTCCGGTGTGCCTGGGGTTGCCCGGGGCGTTGCCGGTGTTGAACCGGCAGGCGGTGGAGTTCGCGTTGCGCGCGGCGGTCGCCCTGGGAACCACGGTCAATCCGATATCGGTCTTTGCCCGGAAGAACTATTTCTATCCCGATTTGCCGAAGGGCTATCAAATCTCCCAGTTCGATCAACCGCTGGCGACCGGCGGCCTGGTGCGAGCGGGGGAGACTGCGGTGCGCCTGACCCGGATCCACATGGAGGAAGACGCAGGAAAATCTCTCCATCATGGCTTCCCCGAGTCGGACAGCCAGACGCTCGTCGACTTCAATCGGGCCGGCGTCCCGCTGATTGAAATTGTGACGGAGCCAGACCTGCGGACGGCCGCCGACGCGGCCGCCTGCTTCAGTCGCCTGCGCGAAGTGCTCGTGGCCATCGGCGTCAGCGACGGCAACATGGATGAAGGCAGTCTGCGTTGCGATGCGAACGTGTCGCTGCGTCCAGCCGGTGAAACGACCTTTGGGGCAAAAGCTGAGGTCAAGAACGTCAACTCGTTCCGCTTTCTGCAAAAGGCCCTGGAGTTCGAGATCGATCGGCAGCGCGCGCTTCTGGAGTCCGGTGGGCGGGTCGCACAGGAGACCCGGCTCTGGAATAGTGACACCGGCACGACCGAGTCCATGCGGAGCAAGGAAGGGGCTCACGACTATCGATATTTTCCAGAGCCCGACCTGCCGCCCTTGCACGTGGAGCCAGAGTGGGTGGAGCGCGTTCGGGCGGCGTTGCCGGAGTTGCCGGAGGCCCGTGTCGCTCGCGTGATGGCGGCGCACGGTCTCAACCACTACGACGCGGATGTGTTGGTGCGCCTGATTCCAGGCGCCGCAGATTTCTTCGAGGCGACCGTCGCGGCCGGCGCTGCCGCCAAGACTGCCAGCAATTGGATTCAGGGCGAGATCCGTCGAAAGCTGAAGGAGATCGGCAGCGAGGACTGCTCGGCGGTCCCCTTCGGGCCGTCGGCCCTCGCCGAGTTGACGGAGTTGGTCGACCGTCAGGTCATCAGTAGTTCGGCGGCGAAGGACGTCTTCGAAGAGATGTGGCAGTCCCGCCGGTCGGCTCGATCGATCGTCGACGCGAAGGGGCTGGCTCAGATTGGTGATGTCGCGGCGCTCGAAGCGATGGTCGACGCCGTCGTGGCCGCGAATCCCGGACCTGTAGCGCAGTATCGCGCCGGCAAGACTCAGACGTTTGGTTTTCTGGTCGGGCAGGTCATGAAGGCTTCGAAGGGCAAAGCGAACCCTGCACGAGCCGGCGAAATCCTGAAATCCCGAATCGGGAGCTAAGTGGTCGGAATTGACACTGGAGGTATGTACTGCCTAGACTGAAATTGCTCACCCACGCATGGCTATTAAGACCCGCCTGACTAGTGTCGAAGCTCCCGGATTTCATTGGCCCCTGTCGGGAGCCTCATGTAAGTGTTTTGCCGCGTTCTTCCGCGAAGAATTCATCAAGCACCATCAATGTCTGGAGCAGCAGCGCGAGTACTACTCCGAGCGGGCGATAGCGCAAGCCGAAGATGCTCTGGGCCGAATCCTGGCGGAGATCGATGAGCTGTGTCAGCGGGAAGATGCGTGTGATGTGATTGCGCGCCTTCTGATGAAGATTGACCTGGTCACGAATCTGTCAGCCTGGACGAGTTCGGAAACGCTGCATTAATCTGGAGTCTGGAATCGGTAATCGGCTCCGCATGGCAATTCGCCAGTCCGCAATTTCCCCATCCTTCCCTTGCCCCTGAAAACGCTGTCCTGGTGTGCTGTTGCGGTCCTTGTGGCCCTCCTTTCTGGTTGGGTGTGGGGTGCTTCCGGACGGTCGGAGGTGGAGCAGGCGCGCCGGGCCGCGGTCCAGGCTGCGGACTTGAGTGAGGCCCGCGCACTGATTCTGGATGGCCAGGTACAGATATTCCTCGTCAACTTCGGAGCGGCAAGCCAGCGATATGAAGCGGCACGTGCGGCCATTGAGCGGGTGCAGGTGGCGCTGCGTGAGACCGGGCAGGCGGAGCGGGCGGGGCGCCTCGAGATTCCGCTGTCCCACCTGCGCGAGGCCCAGCGGTTGGCAGTGTCGCTCGACAGCAGCGCCAGGAACGCCGCTGATGAGGCGCTCTCGGCGCTGGCGTCGAGCCAGAACTGACGTCCTACTTCAGAATTGTCGCCGTCAATTCTGCCGTGACTTTCCGGTCAGTGGCCGGATCGGCCGACTGCGAAATCATCATCGGTTTTCCGTCCTGCAGCGCGACCGTAATCGACTCATTGAGGGATGGCGGACCCTTGCCGGCCATGGTTCCCTCCGTCTCCGGTGCGGGCTGGTATTGGAACGTGATCCGCGTCGACACCAGGCCATTCTGGTACGCCGCAGCGATGGCATCGACATCCAGGGTCGCACGGCCGCCCATGCTTGTGTTTGTCGTCCGAATCATGCCGCTGTTGCCCGTGAGGAGCAGGAGTGACACGGACTTCTTGACGGGCGTTCCCGTGAGCGTGTCGGTGATCACCAGCTCGAGTCTGATGTTTGTTG
>JAHEFO010000102.1 GCA_024640135.1 Acidobacteriota bacterium | reverse complement strand
ACTACATCATTGACGTGCTGGGCCGCGACTTCGACGGCTACTTCAACAACGTCGCCGGCGATCGCTACCCATTCACCAGTCCGTCGGCGGGCATCTGGGGCCCGAAGGTGATGATCATCAACGAGATGGCGGGCTCGGGAGGTGACCTGATGCCGTACATGTTCCGCCGGCGCGGTCTGGGTCCGCTCATCGGCACGCGCACGTGGGGCGGCCTGGTGCATACCGCTGACACACCCGGCTTCATCGATGGCGGTTCCATGATCGCGCCTCGAGGCGGATTCTTCACTCGCGACGGCAAGTGGGCCGTCGAGAACGAAGGCGTCGCTCCCGACATCGAGATCGAGAACTATCCCAAGGAGGTCATCGCCGGCCGCGACCCGCAACTCGAACGCGCGGTGCAGGAAGCCATGAAGCTGCTGGAGGCCAATCCGGTGGACCGCCTCAGTAAGGAACCCGCTCCTCCGACGTGGGGCATCCGACGAAAAGGAGGCGGGGGTTCGTAAGGGCGCCTGAGTCTCCACGGACGCCGACCTCCTGCACCCGCGCGAGGATGAATGAACCTGGCCGTTCGCCGGGCTTCACCTGCCATCCTTTGGCGACGGACACCGTCCAGCCGTCACCGGTGAGCGTGGAGCCGTCGGTCTTGAAGGGTCCGGACAGCGTCAATTGAGTCCGATCGGTGGAGACGAGAACGCCGGTGGTCTCCACCGAACCCCAGTCTCCGGAGACCCGGTACTGCTGGTACACCGTGCCCACGCCGGGAATGGGCGTCAGCCCGGTCGTGATGAACGCGGCATTCCGTCCCGCCGGCAGGATCAGCACCGGACCGTCCACGAAGCGGCGCGTGAGTTCGTCCAACCGCGCCTGACGTTCGACGTCGCGCGCGACTTCGGACGCTCGCAGGGCGGCCGCATCGTATCGCGCTCCCGCCTCCGCGACATCCGGCGTCGCCGTCAGCGACGCGGCCTCCGTCAGGACGTCCACCGGATCGTCAGCGGACGTGATTCTCCTGGTCCAGCCAGGCGATGTCTCGTCGAGCAGCAGGCCGTAGGCGGCACCGGTGGAGTACGGAAACGTCCGCACGAAGGTGGCGGCCGCTGCCGCCTCCGCCAGTTGCTGCGTCACGTCAGCCGTCGCGTCGGCCCGTGTGGAAAACGCGACGACCGTTCCGGTGTACTGGGCAAGGCCTTCGTTGATCAACAGGCGACGTTCCTGATCTGCCGAGCCGGGAAACGCCGCGTGCCGACTGTGTCGAAACGCCAGCGCGTCACGAATGGCCTCTGTCCGGGCATCCCCCGTCATCGTCAGCGCAGCGGCCAGTGCCCGCCATTCCAACTGCAGCCAGTATCGGCCGTCCAGGGTGTCGAGGTGCGAATTGTCGCCCTCGTTGACCATCAACTGGAGATCGAACTGGACCCGATGAAACAGTTCATGCCCGAAGAGCCTGGCGCGCGTCGCACGATCCTGTGGAATCAGCTGCCACACAACCGTGGTCCATCGCGTGTCGCCCCACATCATCGCGGCATTTGCGAATCCCAAGGCACGCGGCCGCGACGCCGTCGGCGCCGGGCGACTGGTGGCGATGGTCCCCGTCGTAGCGTCCGCGATGACGATGGGACCGCAGAGCGAGATGCCCCACAATCGACCTCCCTCAGCTTTGCAGAGCGCGTCGGCCTCCTTGAAATACTCGGCTGCCTTCTCTTGACCGACCTGGGCGGCCGCGCCGGTGGCCGCAAAGAGGAAACAGCAGAGAAACGCTGACGTCTTCAAGCGGAGCATGGACCATTATCGCAGCCCCGGGCTGTCGACGCCGGCCCATCCTGCCGCCTCGCCTGAAGTCACCCATCGGTGTCGTCGCCGACGCCCTGTTCATCAGGCAGGTCGATTCTCAGCCCCGTCAAACGCTCCCGCCCGATGCCGCGACTGACACCTCCACGCGCCTGCTAGACTCTCCGGATGCATCGTCGAGACCTGCTGAAGGCCCTGGCCGCGACAGGCGTCGCCTGGCGCTGGCTCAGACCCTGGAGTGCAAAGGCGCAGCCGGCGCCCGGCGCGGCATTTGCGAGCGCGTGGGAGCAGTGGCCGGACAGTCTCTGGATTGGACCCGAGTATTGGGCCAACCGACTCCAGGACTGGCGGCTCTCCGGTGGCCAGGCCGAGTGTCTCCTGGCCGGACGGCATCGGGCGCTGCACCTGCTGACGTACCGACT
The DNA here is from genome assembly GCA_024640135.1 of Acidobacteriota bacterium. Taxonomy (GTDB): domain Bacteria; phylum Acidobacteriota; class Vicinamibacteria; order Vicinamibacterales; family SCN-69-37; genus SYFT01. Next base: position 11,090 of record JAHEFO010000102.1, on the reverse strand, counting down.
TGGTCCGGCCATGGCTGGATTCACCTCCAGCGTGACGGTCGATCGAACGAACTCAGCCGATTCCACATCGGACAGTGCATCGGGCAACGACTGTGTCGGGCTCCGACTCGGCGCCAAGGGGCCGCGCGACGATTACCGTTCGGCAGCCGTCTACGGGCGGGGGCTGGATGTCGGCCTCTCGAGCGAAGGACGCCTGCGAATCGGTGAGCAGGTTGGTACAGCGGCAGTGGACACTTCGAAAGCCGTGCGGCTGGTGGTGACGACGACGCCGGGACCGGGCGGATATCACGTGCGACTCGAAGCGCACGATCCATCGACGAATCGAGTGCTCGGTTCACTCGAGGCCGATGCCATCGCCGAGGACGCGCTGGTCGGAAACATCGCGCTGCTCAGCCACGTCGACGAGGCAGACCGAGAGGTGGAAAGCGCGTTCGTTCGATTCGCGGACTGGCAGCTCTCCGGCGACAAGGTCGTGCACGACGAGGATGCGACGTTCGGCCCTGTCGCATTCGCGCAGTACACGCTTCACGAGGGAACGCTGAAGCTGACCGCGCAACTCACGCCGTTCGAAGCCCTGGCTGGCCATCGGATCTTCTTCGAACTCCGGGACGGTGGCGTGTGGCGGACCGTGGCGGAACCGCGGATCGAGCCGCTGTCGAGAACGGCGCATGTCCGGGTCACGAACTGGATGGCCGATGCAGCGGTCCCTTATCGCGTGCGCGTGGTCCTGCCGCTGACGGGCGGGTCGCGAACGTTCACCTACGAGGGCACGATTGCCCGCGAACCTGCCGACCGCGCCCAGGTGCGCGTCGCCACCTTCAGTTGCAACGCCGACCACGGGTTCCCGGACAACGACGTGGTTGAGCACGTGCTGGTCCATCAGCCGGACGTGGCCGTATTTCTGGGCGATCAGTTCTACGAAAGCCAGGGCGGCTTCGGCATTCAACGGAGCCCCCTTGAGAAGTCCAGCCTTGACGTGCTGCGCAAGTGGTACATGTTCGGCTGGTCCTACCGCGATCTCTTCCGGCATATTCCATCGGCGATGATTCCGGACGATCACGACGTCTACCACGGCAACATCTGGGGCGAGGGCGGCAAGGCGGCGCCGACCGACGAGGGCTGGGGCTACGTCGCGCAGGATCAGGGCGGATACAAGATGGAGCCGGCCTGGGTGAACGTCGTCCAGCGGACCCAGACGAGTCACTTGCCCGATCCCTTTGATCCAAGACCGGTGGAGCAGGGCATCGGCGTGTACTACACGCACTGGCGCTACGCGGGGATCAGTTTTGCCGTCCTCGAAGATCGAAAGTTCAAGTCGGCGCCATTGCAGGTGCTGCCGTCCAGCGCCAGGGTCGTCAACGGGTTCGCTACGAACAGTGCCTTCGACCATCGTGCACATCGCGACCATCCGGATGCCAAGCTGCTCGGGGAGCGCCAGGAGCAGTTCCTCGAGCAGTGGGCAACACAGTTGAGCGCGGATGCTGACTTCAAGGTCGTACTCTCGCAGTCTCCCTTTGCCGCGGTGCACACGCTGCCGGCCGGCAGCACGGACGACAACATGGTGCCGGGCCTGCCGATTCCCCCACTGGGCGAATACGTCACCGGCGACGAACCCGCCGGCGACATGGACACGAACGCGTGGCCGCAGAATCGACGCGACGAGGCGCTGCGCACGCTACGACGCGCGTCAGCCGTGCATCTGGCCGGCGACCAGCACCTCGGCACCGTCATTCAATACGGTATTGATGACCACCGCGATGGCGGCTTCGCGTTCACGGGCCCCGCGCTCAACAACATCTGGCCGCGGCGCTGGTGGCCGCCATTGGCGCCGGAGCACACACCGCTTCCCGGCGGCGCGCCTTACACCGGTGACTTCGAGGATGCGTTCGGAAACCGGGTCACTATGTACGCGGCCGCCAATCCCAGGCAGACGGGACTCGAACCCGCGATCATTCACAATCGCGCCACCGGCTACGGCATCGTAGTGTTCGACCGGCCCAGCGGCACCGTCCGTATCGAGTGCTGGCCGCGCAGCACGGACCCGGCCCGAAACCCGACCGGCCAGTACGAGGGGTGGCCGATCACGATTCACCCGCGGGACAATCGGGTCGTCAAGTGACGGTCGAGTGCTCGGTGCTGAGTGCTAGGTGCTCGGTGCTGAGTGCTGGGTGCTGGGTGCTCGGTGCTGGGTGCTGGGTGCTCGGTGCTCGGTGCTGGGTGCTGGGTGCTGGGTGCTGGGTGCTGAGTGCTGAGTGCTGAGTGCTGAGTGCTGAGTGCTGAGTGCGGGGTGCTGGGTGCGCTAGATTGCCGATTACCGCTTGTCGATGTGCCGATAAGCAATTCCAGATTCACGATTCCAGATTGGAGATTCAAACAAGATGCCTCTGTTGACAGTTGAGGGTGAAGGTACGTTCGAGGTGGCGAAGGGGAAGCGATTGGTCCTGGCGCTCGAGCAGGATGCGAAGATCGATCAATTGCATGCTTGCGGCGGAAAGGCGCGCTGCACGACCTGCAGGGTGGAATTCACGGCGGGAGAACCCGAATCGATGACAGATGCCGAACGGGCGGTGATGGCGGCGAAGGGGCTGACGGGCGTGCGACTGTCCTGTCAGATTCTGTGTGACCATGACATGAGCGTGCGTGCGATCAGTCGTCTGGCGGGATCCGGTCGAGCGGACGCAGGGCGCACACCGGCAGACGAGATTGAACCGTAGGGGTACGCTTCGGCGCGTCTGTCGTGCCGCGCGGGTCGGATCTGAGGAGACGCGAAGATCGTTCCCGTTCCCCGTTTTTCTCAGTCCCTCATTTTCTCATGGACCACTTGCGCTCTTTCGAGCGCCGCGTCCACGTGGAGGCAGAAATTGTCCCGGCCCACGCGCTCGGAGAACCCGCCGGACTCCATGATCGCGCGTGGCTGTGGCAGGGCGCCGCAGAAGAGGGCCGCTCGGCCGGACGCGTGCAGTCCCTCAGCGACTTCCTCGAGTGCGCGCACGCCGGTGGCGTCGATCGCGGTCATGTTGCGGAGCCGGAAAATCACGACAGGTGGGAGTTGGTCGATCTGATCGAGGACCTGGGTGATCTTGTCCGTGGCGCCGAAGAGGAAGGGGCCATGGACGCGGAAGATCGCCACGTACGGCGGGATTGGCTTGTTCTGCAGAACATGCACGCGGCCTTCATCCACATAATGCTCGGTCACCCTGGACACCGTTGTCGTATTCGACACGCGCCGTATGAACAGCAGCGCGGCGAGCACCATGCCCACTTCGACGGCCACGGTGAGGTCGGCCAGCACGGTCAGCAGGAACGTCGCGGCCCACACCACTACATCGGCCTTGGATTGCCTGATCAGTTCGGGGATTTCGTGCCACTCTCCCATGTTCCAGGAGACGACGAACAAGATTGAGGCGAGCACGGCCATGGGGACCGTTCCGGCGAGTTCAGCGCCAGCCAGCAGGACCACAAGCAGCGTGACCGCGTGAATCATGCCGGCCATGGGCGTCTTCGCGCCGGAACGAATATTGGTCGCCGTCCGCGCGATGGCGCCCGTGGCCGGCAACCCCCCGACCATCGGCGAAACCAGGTTGGCCACGCCCTGCGCAATCAATTCGACATTGGGGTTGTGACGATCGCCACTCATGCGGTCCGCGACGACAGCTGACATCAGGGACTCAATGGCTCCCAGCATCGCGATGGTCACCGCCGGCGAAATGAGCTTCGTGATGAGCATCGGATCAAACGCCGGAATGTGGAGCGCCGGCAGTCCAGACGGAAGACCGCCAAACCTCGATGCGATTGTCTCGACCGGCAGATCAAGAGCCCACGCTGCGAACGTTCCGACCGTCAGCGCGACAATGGTGCCCGGTACGGCCCGCCAGAGGCGATTGACCAGCAGGATAATCGCGAGGGACCCCGTGCCGACGGACACGGATGCGATGGACCAGGTGTCAAGGTGCCGCCACACTGCCGCCATGCGTTCCAGGAATTCACCGACATTCTCCGTGACACTGATGCCGAGGAACGTGCTGATTTGGGTGCTGGCGATCAGAACGGCGATGCCATTGGTGAAGCCGATGATGACCGGGCGGGGGATGAACTTCACCGCCGATCCCATGCCGGTGACGCCCAGCAGAATCAGCATCACGCCCGCCATCATGGTGCACATGAACAGCCCGGGTACGCCGTACTGCCCGATGATGCCCGCGACGACGACCACGAACGCGCCGGTCGGGCCGCCAATTTGCACGCGCGATCCTCCCAGCGCCGAGATGATGAAGCCCGTGACAATGGCGCAGTAGATGCCGGACTGTGGGGACAGGCCAGAGGCGATGGCGAACGCCATGCCCAGAGGCAGCGCGACCAGACCAACCGTGACCCCCGCGACGAGGTCGTGGCGCAACAGACTGCGGTTGTAGTCTCGGAATGACAGGATCGACTTGGGGGCCCAAGGAGACACAGAACGCGGCATGCGGCTTGAATTCAGATGCTAAGCTTTTCGGGACTGAAAAGAGAAACGCCATGAGCACTGATGCCACCAGGGACGGACATCGTGACGACACCTCGAGGGCCGTCCTTCTACAGTGATCGCGCCCGGATTCCTCATCGAGGCCTATCGTCAGGGTTTCTTCCCGATGGGGATGGAGGACGACGAAATTGGGTGGTTTTCCCCGGATCCGCGGGGGGTATTGCCGCTGGAGGGGATGCACGTGTCCTCCCGGTTGGCGCGCGTGGTCAACTCGGGGCGCTTCGAGGTGGTGACCGATCGGGACTTCGAGGGCGTCATGCGGGCGTGCGCGGCTGACCGGCGCGAGGGCACCTGGATCTCTGAGGAAATTATCGCCTCGTATGTGGCGCTTCATCGGATCGGCGTGGCGCACTCAGTGGAGTCGTGGCGAGAGGGGCGTCTCGTGGGCGGGCTCTACGGTGTGCATCTTGGCGGGGCGTTCTTCGGGGAGTCAATGTTTCATCACGAGACGGATGCCTCCAAGGTTGCACTGGTCGCGCTGGTGTCCCGCATGCGGGAGCGCGAGTTGACATTGCTCGATATTCAATGGCTCACGCCTCACTTGAGACGATTTGGCGCCATCGAAATTCCGAGATCAGAGTACCTGGACCGATTGGCCACGGCGATTGTGCGACCATGTGTGTGGGGATGAGGAGACAGCATGAGCAGACTCAGTCAGACAGTCGGGATGGCGTTGATGGTGCTCGGAATCACGGGGTATGTGACGACTGGCATGGCCAGTCTGACCGCGCTGATCCCGGCCGGCTTCGGCATCGTACTCGCCGGGTTGGGGTACTACGGGCGATCTGAGGCGACTCGCAAGACCGGGATGCACCTGGCGATGGGTGTCGCGCTGGTCGGGCTGGCCGGATCGGTTTCCGGTCTGTTGTCGTTGCCGACCCTGATATCCGGCGGTGCTGTCGCCCGACCGGCTGCGGTGATCTCCCAGAGCGTCATGGCCGCAATACTCGTCCTGTACCTGGCCGTCGGGATCAGGAGTTTTCGAGCGGCAAGACGAGGCCGGTGGGGATTGTAGTCACCAGCACCATTCGACGCGATGGGTGGCAGTACCCGGATTCATCGCAGCAGAACGGACCCCAGGTAGCCGGCAGTCGCGACGCCAAGGGTGAGATAGAGCGCTGCGGTCACAAGAAAGAGCACGGGTTGTCTGGATCGCTCGAACGTGCTGACCTGTCCACGCTGCCCAATCACGGAAATCCTCCCGATGCGAATCGCAAAGAGCGTCCAGAGGGTGAAGACGAATCCACAGAGGAACCCCAGGAGCGTAGCCACGGGGCGAAAGGACGGCGTCGTTCCCGTGACCATGACAATTCCCACATAGGCCAAAGACACAACACTCACGCCGGTCAGGTATGTGCCAATGGGGTTGTTCGGAGGTGTCGATTTCATAGAAGTACCAGACCTCCTGGTGTCCTTGAACCGTGATTCGGGCCATAAGTCCCGGCCGCGGCGCCCAGCGTGCGGAGTCGCTCTGAGAAGGAGCGCAGCTCAACGAACGGGCGCGGCAGCCAAGCCAGGAACTGCAGGTTGCAAATCACAAATTGCCGGTCACAGATTTCTCAGTGGACCGTATACGGTTCACTCAGCGTAAACGGCGCGATGGTGGCGTCGAACGCTTCGCCGTCCTTCGTGGTCATCTGATAGGTGCCCTGCATCAGCCCGAACGGGGTGGAAAGGGGACAGCCCGACGTGTACGTAAACGTCTCGCCGGGCGCCAGTGTGGGTTGCTGGCCCACGACGCCCTCGCCCTTCACTTCTTCGACGTGACCGGCGCCGTCCGTGATAATCCAGTGCCGCGTCAAGAGCTGCACGGTGTCTTCACCTTCGTTCGCGATGGTGATCGTGTAGAGGAAGAACCACTGCGTCTCCGACGGCTTCGAGCGGTCGGGCGAATACTCGGCCGTGACCGACACGCGCACGTTGCGACTGACGGCTTCAGATGTGAACATAGACCCTCTGGAGCATGAACTGATGATGAACCATGCAGAGGCCGAACGGCAAGCCGGACTCTGCGACGGCTGCCTCCACGGCCAGTGGATTCAGAACGACCGGGGCTCGCGTTTCCTGCGCTGTGGCTGGTCGGATGCCGATCCGCGATTTCAGAAGTTTCCCGTCTTGCCGGTGCGGGCGTGCGAGGGATTCGAGCCCCGGGAGACGGCGCAGAGTAGAATGCACGCGATGCACACGATTCAGCCCGCCCGTCTCAAACCCGGTGTTTCCGTCGCCGAGATTCCCGCGCCCGTGCCACAAGCTGCCGGCTCCACCACGCTCATTCGCGGTCGCGCCTTGATCATGTGGGACTCAAAGGCCCCTGCGGGAACGAAGAAGCTCGACGCCATCGATACGGACCAGATCACACCGGCGACCGACTGTGTGTCGGAGAGTCTCGAGACCCTGGATGAGAAGTGGAAAGCCGGGTCGTTCCGCCATCTGATGCCGGATTTCCGGGCACGGGTGCACCGGGGTGAGACATTCCTCATCGCCGGTGACAGGTTCGCCATTGGCTCCTCACGGGAAATGAGCCCGGCTGGACTCAAGGGCGTCGCCGAAGAGGTTGGACTGGAACTGGTCGTGATCTGCGGCCAGAACATGGGAGACATCTTCCGCCGCAATTCGTTCAACCTCGGCCTGCATGTCGTGCAGTGTCCGGAGGCGGTCAGCGACGCGAAGGATGAGGACGAGTTCACGTTTGACCCCGTGTCACGCGCCATCGCCAATGTGACTCAGGGCAAGACCTACACGCCCGTGCCGCTGTCGGTGAAGGAAGAAGAAATCCGCCGTGGCGGCGGCATCTTCGCGGTCGGGCGCCGGGAGTTCCGGGCGTCTGTCGAGACCGCGCCGACGCTGGACTGGGCGGACGAGGTGCTGGCCAAAGGGATGACTACCACCGAGCAGATCATCTGGGCGCATCGGGTGGATCGGGATCTGGCGCGCCGGGACTTCAAGCCCGGCGCCACGTTGCGTGCCTACGCGGACCTGCTGCCGGCGTCCGACGGCACCGCGCCGTTTTCAATCCACACGTTCAACCAGATCACCGGTGGACACACGATCGACCCGCGTCAGGCGGCTGTGGCGAACGATCATTTCGTGTTCACCGGCAAGGACGAGGACGACAAGCAGACATCGATTGGCCGCGCGTTCGCGAAGATCCACGGGATGGAGAAGCCGTACTACGCGACACCCGGCGACGGCATCTTCCATTTCTACTTCCCCGAACAAGGATTGGTCATGCCGGGGCAGTTCATTCCGGGGGCGGACTCCCACAGCCGGGCGTACGGCGCCTATGGCGCGGTCGGGATCGGCGTGGGCTCGACGACCCTTGGATTCGGATGGTCGACGGGGTACATCTACTTCACGCTGGCGAAGCAGCGCCGCGTGTCGTTTGTCGGCCGTCTCAATCCCTGGGTCGGCGGCAAGGACATCGTCCTGGAGTTGCTCCGGCGGTGGGGCGCGAAACAGTCGCAGGGCATGTCTGTGGAGTTCGTGGATGCGGCCCGGCAGTTGCCGATGGTTTCGCGAAACACCATTGCGAACATGATGGCGGAGGCGGAGGCCCTCAACGGTATTTTTGCACCCGACGAGACGACGCGTGAGTGGTATCGCACGAAAGGCATCACCGAATTGCCGTATCCGATGGTGACGCCTGGCGCGGACGCGGTGTACGACATTGACGAGGTGTTCGACCTGTCGGATGTGGCGCCGATGATTGCGAAGCCGTTCAGTCCCGGGAATGCGTTTCACGCCGACGAGGTGGCCCGCGAGAGGATTACGTTCGACAAGGCCATGATCGGATCGTGCACCAATGGGAGCTATGACGACCTGCTCCAGGCGGCGCTGGTCATCCGCGCGGCGCGTGGTCTCGGCCGGCTGAAGGCCGCCACCGAGTTCAAGGTGTTCCCCGGCAGCGGCGGCGTGGGACGGCAAATCGAAACGGCCGACGCGCGGCTCGAGGGCGAGTCCATTGCGGAGGTCTTCCGTTCGGTTGGCGCGGTGATTCGCCGGTCATGGTGCGGTCCGTGTTTTGGCCAGGGCGAAGACGCCTTGTCAGCAGGACAGCGCGCCATCACGTCGTTCAATCGGAACTGGCAGAACCGGATGGGCTACGGCGGCGAGGGATTTCTGGCCAGCCCGTCGGTCGTCGCCGCCTCGGCGATGCTCGGATACATGGCAGGGCCGGAGGAGTTGGGCATTGCCTGGAAGCCGGATGTCTTCGCCGTGTGAGGAATGAGGAGAAGGGGAGAAGGGGGAGGTGACGAGATGAGGGGAGTGTTTGGCGCCGGCCTCATCCTCGGTATCTTTGCTGCATTGGCGCTCCCGGTCGCCACAAGCGAACTCCAATTCCCTGAAGTCACCCTGACTCCAGGCCAGGTCATCACCTCCAATGCGAAGGTCAAGCCGGGTGTGTATCGCCTGCCCGGTGCCGACGGCCGGTCCGCCATTACCGTCCGCGGTTCTGGAATCACCCTGGACCTGACCGGCGTCACCATCGAGGGCGCCGATCCATACGCTGATCCTGACGGCTACGTGGGCACTGGAATCGCGATTGACGGTGGCGATCACGTCACCGTTCGCGGTGGCGTCATTCGCGGTTACAAGGTGGGTGTCCTGGCGCGCCAGTCGCCGTTCCTGCACCTCACCGGCCTGGATGTCAGCTACAACTGGAAGCAGCGTCTCTGGTCGGGAATCGAGAAGGAAAGCCTCGTGGACTGGATGTCGTACCACGACAACGAGCAGGACCAGTGGCTGGAGTTCGGGGCCGCCATCTATCTCAGTGCGTGTGATGACGCCGAAGTGGATCACAACACGGCGGTCCAGGGGCAGAACGGGTTGATGGTGACGCGTTCGGCGCGGCTGAAGGTGTGGAACAACACCTTCTCCTACCTGTCATCCATCGGCTTCGGTCTGTATCGCACCACCGACAGCCTCGTCGCCCACAACAAGTTCGACTACGACGTCCGCGGCTACAGCGATGGTTTCTACTATCGCGGCCAGGACTCCACCGGCATCCTGATGTACGAACAATCGAGCCGGAACACGTTTCACCACAATTCGGTCACCCACGGCGGTGATGGCCTGTTCCTCTGGGCCGGCCAGTCCACGATGGACACCGGTCAGGGAGGCGCCAACGACAACGTGTTCTTCGAAAACGACTTCAGCCATGCCGTGGCGAATGGCATCGAGGCCACGTTCAGTCGAAACCGGTTCATCAGCAACCGGATCGAAGACTGCTGGCATGGGGTGTGGGGCGGGTACAGCTTCGACACGCTGTTCGAGGGCAACACCTTCAAGGGCAATGACGAAGCCATTGCCATCGAGCACGGCCAGAACATCTCCATCGTTCGCAATCGCTTCAGTGGCGACAAGGTGGCCCTGCGCCTCTGGGCCAACGCGAGTCAGGATCCGAACTGGGGATACCCGAAGGCGCGTGATACGCGGAGCCGCGACTACGTAATTGACGGCAACACCTTCGAGAACCACGACACGGTGCTGAATGTCATCAGGACGAGCGGCCTGCGGATGTCGGGAAGCGAGGTTCAGGGGACCATCGGGGCGCTCATCAAGGGTGGCGCCGAGGTCGCCGGATTGAACTGGGATGCCGCACCCGCGGCCGCCACCACGGCGACGCCCAGGGAGACTCCTGTCGCGGCCTGGCAGCCGCTTCCGAGCGGCATGAACGCGATGCTGCCCGAAGGCGCCCGCCGGGGCCGGTCCACGATCATCGTCGATGAGTGGGGACCGTACGACTACAAGTCGCCCAAGGTCTGGCCGGCAGGGACGACCTCGGACCGGCCCCTGAAATTGCGGATCCTCGGGCCCGAAGGCACGTGGAGATTGCTCTCCGCCAGCGGCGGCTCTTCGAACGTGAGTACCGGCGCGGTCGGCACCGAGATCGTCGTTACGCCATCAGGAAAGGGGCTCAATCTGCGGCTTGAGTTCGAGTACATCGGCGAAGAAATCGTTGACCCCAGAGGTCGCAGGACGCCCGCCGGTTCGCCTCACACATTCAGCTATGAGCTGTTCGAGCCGGCGATTGACTGGAATACCCGGTGGTGGACGTGGGAGCAGAAGGCGGATCCACTGACGTCGGCTGACGCATTCGAGGCGCGCCTGAAGGAAACGCCGACGAAGATCGAAATCGTGCCTCGGTTCGACCTCATCAGCGGCGGCAAGATGATGGATGACCTGCCGGCCGACCGGCTGGCGATGCGCGCCGAGGGTACGGTGACGCTGCCGTCCGGCAACTACGAACTGGTCATGATCACGGACGATGGTATTCGCGTGTGGGTGGACGACACGCTGGTGCTCGAACGTTGGGACATTCATGGCTCAACCGTCGATCGTCTGCCGTTGACCGGAGGTCAACACCGGATTCGGCTCGAGTACTTCGAGGCCACCGGATGGGCCGAACTCAAGGTCAAGTTCACGAAACGCTAGCACCCAGCACCCAGCACCCAGCACCCAGCACAGAGCACCCAGCATATGGAATTGTTTACTTCCCCCGAACTGTTGATCGCCCTCGTCACCCTCACTATTCTCGAGATCGTCCTGGGAGTTGATAACGTCATCT
>JAHEFO010000006.1:36791-46367 GCA_024640135.1 Acidobacteriota bacterium | reverse complement strand
CGCCAGGTTTGCGGTGCTCATGGGTGCGGGTGCGAGGCTGGAACGCGCCCTCATCAATTTCATGATCGACCTGCACACGACCGAGCATGGGTATCGCGAAATCGAGCCGCCCTTTCTGGTAAATCGCCAGGCGCTCACCGGGACCGGCAACCTGCCGAAGTTCGAACAGGACCTCTTCAAGATCGCGGGCGACTGGGACTTGTTCCTGATCCCGACGGCTGAGGTTCCGCTGACGAACCTGCACCGCGACGAGATTCTCGACGGTCGAATGCTCCCGCTCAAGTACACGGCCTACACCCCCTGCTTCAGGAGCGAGGCCGGGTCCTACGGTGCCGACGTGCGGGGCCTGATCCGCCAGCATCAATTCGACAAGGTCGAACTCGTGAAGATCACGACGCCCGAGCAGTCGCATGATGAGCTGGAACAACTGACGCGCAACGCGGAGACCGTGCTTGAACGGCTCGGTCTTCCCTATCGACGCGTCGTGCTCTGTACGGGCGACATGGGCTTTGCGTCAGCCAAGACCTATGACATCGAGGTGTGGTTGCCGAGCCAGGATACGTACCGCGAGATCTCGTCGTGTTCGAACACCGAGGGCTTTCAGGCGCGCCGCGCCAAGATCCGGTTCCGGCCGGACGGCACCGGCAAGACGCAGTTCGCCCACACGCTCAATGGGTCTGGGCTCGCCGTCGGACGGACCCTGATCGCGATCCTCGAGAACTATCAGCAGGAAGATGGCTCGGTCGTCGTGCCGGAGGCCCTGCGTCCCTACATGCGCGGGCTCGACCGCATCACACCGGAGTAGCCAGGCGCGGCGCCAGGCGGCGTCCATCTGCGCGTGCTGCTACTGAATTTGAATGGCCACCGCGCGTTCTGCCGGTTCGTCACGGCCACGACGCGCGCTGAACTCCAGGATGTAGCTCCCGGCCGGCAGATCCTTCAGACTCAACTCGGCCTCGCAGTCCAGCGCGTTCGTCATGTCCAGCGCCGACTCGGTCCGAGCGGCGACCGCCCGCACAACCTTCTTGCCGCTCCTGAGGCGGAACTCCGCAGTGATCCCGGCTGGGTTCTCCCCAAACACGCGACTGAACAGCCGCAGGTCTTCATCTCGAGAGAACGTTCGGCGTGTGCTCGGTTCGAACGGCACCAAGCCCACGAAGGCGTCAGGCCGCGCCACCGTGTTCAGGCTCGCCGGGCCGTCCACCAGTCCCACCACGAGCGGCGTCGGCGTCGGCCCCTTCCCGGACAACGATCGCACCTCGACGGGCAGATGGACGGTGCCCGTCCTGCCGAGCAACCGGCTGGAGACGCCGATGCGGAGCGTCAATCGTCCTTTCGGCAAATCCACGATCTCCCCAAGAGAGACGGTGATTGCGCCAGTGTCGGCCTGAGTGAACGCGACACCTCGCGTGCGCGCGGCGGAGAACTTCACGTCGGCCTCGGTGTCAATGGCGAGCAAGACGACCTGCAGCTGGTCGTCTTCCCGCGCCTCGCCACTCGCTGGCGCCGGGTACTCGACATCAACCGTTACGACCGTTCGGGTGCCGTCAGGAGTAATCGCGACAGGAGCGGCAAACGCGCGGAGGGCGAGATCGCTCTGTGGTTGTCCGTCCGCCAGCAGGTCCATGGCCGCGGCCACGGGGTCCGACGCCACCGCGGCCCGACTGGCCAGGTAGCCCTGCCGGGTTCTGACCTGCAGGTCAGGGCGCGAAACGATCCTGACGTTGAGGGGATGAAACCTGCCATCGGCGACGAACGGCGACGGGGAATAGCCGAGGGCGTAGTAGCTGCCGTTGTCAGCCATGATCTTGTTCACGGCAGAACTCAGATTCGATTGCTGAACGAACCCCAGCCCGCCCGTGGCTCCCGCCACAGTGAGGAGAAACTGCTGCCAGCCGCGGTTGATGTTGCGCGTGACCTGGCTCCTCCGTCGCTCTGGCGTCTGGTTCTCCATGGAGCCGCTGAACATGAGGGGATCCCCGGCTGACTCGAGTCCCTGGGGGTCAATCGTGTAGATAGGCACGTCGGCGTACCTTGCACGTTCGAACAGGCGCACCAGATCCTCGGCCGCCCACCTGTTGTTCCCGGTCGTACACGGCGGCTGCTGGGCGCCGGCGCAGATTGCGAATCCGCCGCCCACATACACGATGGCCCGGCGAGTCTGGGGCGCCGTTGCGAGCGTGCCGATGACATTGTCCAGCACCAGCTTCGACGCATGGGCATCAGGGCCCCAGCCGATCGCCGCGGTGATGTCGTTGACGCCGCGGATGAGTTGTCCCACGTCGCGCGTGAAGTCCGATCCCAGGTCGGATCGCTTCACGTACACCACCGCCGCTTCATCGTCAGGCGTCAGTTTCTTGAGGAAATCCGTCATGACCCGCTTGAAAGGCACCAGGTCCTGCGCCTTCAACGCGCCGTCGTCAATGAGGAACACGAAGACTCGACCGGTTCTGGTCGCCGGCGGGTTGGACGCCACATCCGGTTCCGGCCCAGGCTCGGCGCGAAGATCGACAGACCGGTTGTTCACCGGGATCGAGATGTAGTCGAAGTCGAGAATCGTCTGCCGCACGCCGCGTTCCAGAATCTCGAAGTCAGCACGCGTCAGGCCCTGGACAGGTTTGCCGTTCTTGTCGGTGACGACGACGGCCGCGGCCACGTATGCTGCCTCGACGCCGGCGCGGAAAACCGGCCTGGCTGGCGGCACTACGCCCTGCGTCTGAGCTGACGGGTCGCTGTGACCTGTTGCCCAGGCCAGACTGGCAACGATGATGACGGCGGTGCGTCGCAACATGGATCGACCCTCAGGCGGGCTGGCTCCCGGAGTATCGCACAGTCATGCGCCCCGCACGGGTGGGTTTCCCGCCGCTCAACGCCGCAGGTCGAATGCTGCCATCTCTCTCAGATTGCGGACCAGCAGACGTCCGTCTGAAAACGCGAGGTGATTCCACGTCTTGCCATCGAGAACCGGGAACCGGGTGAGTTCGACGTGCCTATCGGGGGTGGCGCGCACCAGGGCCAGGTCGCCGTCTTCGGTCAGCACGAGAATATGGCCGGTGGCCAGCGCGATCTGGCCGTAGCCGTATCGGCCGCCCTTCCACATCACCGCGCCGGTTTCGGCATCCAGGCACGCCATGATGCTCTCGTCGAGACCGTAGAGGTAGCCTTCGTGCAGGATGGAACTGGTGAACTGGTTCTTCATCCGGTTGTTCCTCCAGACCTCGCGCACGGCTCCACTCGCACCGTGCATCGACACTTCAATGACGGCCGCGCCCTTGTCGTAGCCCGACGAGACGAACACACGGTTGTCACCGATGACAATCGGCTGTCCAGCATTGACGTCGTACATCGTGACCCAGGGGTACTCCCACAACAGTGCTCCAGCCTCCGGATCCAGCCCCATCATTCGAGCGGCGCTGACGACGAGAATCTGGCGCACACCATCGATGACGACAAGCATCGGTGACGCGTACGCCTGGGTGTCGTCGAGCGAGGACCACGCCCGGGCGCCGGTGCGATGGTTGTACGCGACCACGCTTTGTCCGTTCGGCCCGCCCGGCAGGACGATGATCTTGTCATCAACGATGAGCGGCGACACGGACATGCCCCATTGACGGTTCGAGGCGCGTGCATCGTCGAGGATGTTCGTACGCCAGACCGTGCGGCCCGTGGCGGCGTCGAGCGCGCGAAGTTCTCCCAGCGCGCCCTGCGCGTAGACGTATCCATCGAAGTACGTGGGTGTGGCCCGGGGACCGTTCCCACCCATGAATTCCCTGAACTCCGCCGCCCACCTGGAGGTCCAGCGCTCGTGGCCCGTGGCCACGTCGTAGGCCGCGACCACCTCCTGATTGCCCCGCTGCTCAATGGTGAAGGCGAGGTCGAGCTCATTGATTCGTGCGGTGACGAACGACGCATAGCCGCCTCCGACAGGCTGCTTCCAGAGCAGTGTCAGTTCGCCGTTGGGCCAGTCGGTCAAGATCGGCCTTGCCGTGTAGTGACCGTCGCGGGCCGGGCCGCGGAAGTCGGCCCAATCTGGCGATGCCGATGGCGCTGTCGAGGACGCGGTTGATGACGCGCTCGTGGGTGATGTGACATCGGCCGTCGAGGCCGGGGCGTCGGCTGGGAAAGGCGCCACAGGAGTGTCCGGCGCCGTGACGTCAGCGACAGGCGCGTCGGCACGTTTGGCCTGGCGATCGCGCTCAATCGCTTCAGCCTGGACGCCGGCAGGCGTGACGAAGGCCAGGCGAGGCGAGCCTCCGCCGTAGACGACGATGCGCAGTCCGAAGAACTGGTAGAGGAGTGCGCCCGTCACGCCGACCGCGGCGGCAACCAGGCCCATCACCTTCAGGACGCGTGTCAACTTGACCATGAGCCCTGAGCGTACTATCAGCCCGCGCACAAAGTCAGCCGGAGTCGATACCACGGCCGACTTCCACCACAGGCGCGAAGCAATTACACTGGAAGGCCCGTCTGCCGCAGGCGGACGGATGCGGAGGGATGGCCGAGTGGTTGAAGGCGGCGGTCTTGAAAACCGCTGTGCGGGAAACCGTACCGGGGGTTCGAATCCCTCTCCCTCCGCCACATTCGATTCGCTGCTGCGGTGCAGGGAGCGCGCTTCCGGCGCGTCGCGGGGTCCTTGGTCACGTTACGAGCCGATGAACTCTGCTCGTACTTCACGTGCGCCGTAGCCAGAGACGGTGAGCACCGTGAAACGGAAGTGCCCGTACTGGACCACGTCTCCAACGGCCGGAGGCCGATCCAGAAGGGCCATCACGAGTCCGCTGACACTGTCGACCTCATCGTGGTGAAGTTCGACCTCGAAGTGCTGGCCGAGTTCGTCCAGCCGAAGCGTCCCGGCCACTTTCACCGACCCGTCCGGCAGCACGACCAATCCCGGCGCCGCCGGCGGGCCTTCGTCGAGTTCGCCAACGACCTCTTCGAACAGGTCTTCCAGGCTCAGCACGCCGGCCGTCCCGCCATGCTCATCAATCACCACCGCGAGATGTGCCCGCGCACGCTCCATCGTTGTCAGGACGTCGTCGAGCGCCGCTGTTTCCGGGACGACGGGGAGTTGCCGCGCGTCAGCAGCGGTGACGGGCACGTTGTGAATCAGATGCCGCATCAGGTCCTTCACGTGCAGCATGCCGACGATGTGATCGAGGTCCCCTTCGTAAACGGGGTACCGCGTGTGCCGGTGCGTGGAAATCACGACTCGCAGGTCATCGGGCGAGGCGCCGACCGGAATACCGACCACGCGCACCCGCGGGACCATCGCTTCATCGGCAGTCAGATCGCCGAATTCGAAGAGTTCGCGGACGAGCCGGCCCGACTCCGCGCGGAGGGCGCCACCGGCCTCGCTCTCCTCAACGATGAGTTGCAGTTCTTCGGGTGAGTAGGATTCCTCGTGCGTATCGACCTGACGTCGTATGCCGACGAGACGCAGACAGAGCGTTCCCACACCGTCCAACCCGACCACAACCGGGTACAGCGCGAGAAGCAGGATGCGCATCGGCCAGAAGACCGCACGAGCGGTTGCCTCCGCGCGACTGAGGGCCAGGGCCTTCGGGATCATCTCACCGAGGAAGATATGAAGATAGGTGAGCGCCGCGACTGCGACCACGCTTGATGCCGCGTGCGCGGTGATGAAACTGGCCGATCCCACGAGGCGCTCCAGGTGCGGCTCCACCCACACCGCGAGCGTATGTTCGCCGTACATCCCCAGGCCGAGGCTGGCGACACTGATGCCGAACTGCGCCGTGGCGATGAAGCGGTCGCGCTGGTGCGACGACGACAGCAGCGCGAGGAGTCGCACTGAGAGGCCTTCGCCCCGGTTCGCTCGGTTCTCCACCGCGGTGCGCGGCACCGCGACGATCGCAAACTCCGCGGCCACGAACAGCGCGTTGGCCAGCAGGAGCAACGTCACGATGAGGACGACGATCATCGGTGGACCTCGTCGGCACTCAGCGGCGTCGCTCCGAGAAAGGCGCCGATGACATCCTGAATCGTAATCAGGCCAATGACGACCCCCGACGCGTCAGTCACCATGGCCTGATGCACGAGACGATCACGCAGCAACGTGATGAGGCGGTCGGCCGGCAGGTCGTGTGGCACCCTGACGACGGGGCGCGCCAGTTTCTCCAGCGGCGCACCGACGCCGTCGACCACGTAGTGGTAGAGCAGGTCCTTGACGCGCAGGGTGCCCACAACGTTGCTTCGTGCATCGCGATACACGGGAATTCGACTGAACGGGCTGGCCGCGACCACTTCCACCAACTGGGACCATGGTGTCTCGACCGGAAGCATCGTGAGCTTCGAGAGCGGCACCATGAGATCGCCAGCCGTACGCAGGCCGAGCCTGAGCGCGCGTCGAAGGCGTTTGTGTTCGTCAGGCTCCAGGAGGCCGCCGTCGCGGCTCTCAACGATCAGCAGTTCGATTTCATCCGGTGAGTGGAGATGACGATGTCCGGATGTCTCGATCCCGGCGAGCCGGAGCACGCCCGTCGCCGATCCATTGAGGACGCTGATAAAGGGCCGGAACGCGGCGAGTGACCAGCGCATCGGCAGGACGGTGGCCAGCGCCACCTGGGTGGGGAATTGCAGCGCCAGTGATTTGGGAATCAGTTCGCTGGCGACCACCTGCACTGCGGTCAGCACGACCAGGACGCCAATGGCGGCCGAGGATGAAGCCGCCTGCGAATCGAGCCCGAACCATGCCGCCAGGTGGGGCGCCAGTGCGACCGCGACCGTGGCCTGGGCGTAGGCGCCCAGCAGCAGACTCGAGAGAGTGATGCCCACCTGCGAAACTGCGACGTAGCGATCGAGGTTGGCCGGGTCGTTCAGGAACGGCAGCAGGACGCGGGCCAGCCAGTGGCCGTCATCGCTGAGTTGCCTCACGCGACTGCGGCGCACACTGACGGCGCCAAATTCGGCCGCGACGTACAGCGCGTTGATGAGGATCAGGACGAGAATGACCGCCCAGACGGTCGGGGACATGCAGCACTAGTGTATCCGGTACGCGGGTTTGCGGGCTTGGGACCTCGGACAGGCTTCCTGGTCCTTGATTGGAAGCCAGGATACCGCTACGCTGCGGACAATGTCGGCAATTTCGCCCGCCGACGTCTTCATCGCCGCGCATGGACGGTCGGGCTCGACGCTGCTGCAGAACATCCTTAATGCGCATCCCGGCGTTCTCATTCGAGGCAAAAACGGGAACGTGCTGCACCACCTGTTCCTGTTCCTGATGCACGCCGCCGTCATGGACGTGGTCCGCGAGCGGTCCGTCCGCGCGTCAGCCCCGCGGGTTCTTGCGCCCCGGTTTTCCCTGGGCGAGGGCAGTGACGCTCCTGGCAAAGTGACGGCTCGCCGCTTCGACGGGTTGGATTCGTTCGTCGAGTTTCGCGAGCACTTCGGAGAATCTCGCGTCCATGACGGCGCGATTACCGCTGATGCCTTCGAGGGCGAGCTGTACGTTGCCGTTCAACGACTCCAGCAAGAGGCCCTGCCTGTGCAGTTGCTCGTCGACCTTCTCGAATCGCCTGTCGACTTGATCGAATCGCCTGTCGACCTGCTCGAAGCGCTTGTCGACCTGCTCGAAGCGCCTGTCGACTTGATCGAATCGCTTGTCGACTTGCTCGAAGCGCTTGTCGACCTGCTCGAAGCGCCTGTCGACCTGCTCGAAGCGAGCATCCATTTTCTGCTCAATTCGTTCGAGTCGTTCGAGAACTTCGTTCATCTGCTCTCTCCTGCAACCGGGACGACGACGATACCATCGTCGGCCGGCGTTGGCGAGGCGGCCCCGCACTTTGATGTACCAGCGACGAGAGATTCACCAGCCCGCCTACGATCGGCGTCGCTTCGGCCTGCGCTTCTCAACCGCGAGTTCGTATTTGCTTCGACACACGTTCTGCTCGCACCTGGCAATGTGCGGCGCGCCGGCTCGGGCCGTGCAGGAACTGGCCAGGCATAGCGAACTGGGGACGACGCAGCGGTACATGCACTTGAGTCCTGCAGCGCGCGACGCGGCCATTCAATTGCTCGAGGACCGTGGCAACATGTTGGCAACGCCCCACGTTGATCCGGGCGGAACGTCGCGGGGGTGCGTTGGCGTTGCGCCGACTTGTGACCGGCTGCGCGAACAGCGCGGTGGTGCAATATGGTGCGAAGTGGTGTAAACTGACGTCATGACGACCACCGCCAAGCCAGTGCGTCAAACCGTCAGTCTTCCCGCCCGTGTCGCGCGCCGAGTGAAAGCGCTCGCGAACACGACCAGAACGAGCTCAAGCCGCGTCATCGTCAATCTAATTGAATCGGGGTTGGATGCTCGGGACCAGGAGCGACAACGTTTCCTCGACTTCGCAGATCGCCTTGCTCGCTCCACAGATCCGGGCGAGCAGACACGACTCAAGGAAGAACTCGCTCGCATGACGTTCGGGAACTGATGCCGAAGATCCAGTGGAGCGACCTGCCTCCGGCGCTTCGCGATCACCTGTTCGAGCGACTCCGCGAGCGCAGGATCTCGGCCGAGGATCTGTTCCAGTTGAAGCTCTGGAGGGAAACGGAGCCCGACGCACCAAAGGGTCTTTGGTACAAGGACTTCGGCACCTTCAAGATCTGCGGGGAAGGTCAGTATCCGAAGACGTTCCTGCTCCGAGGCCAGCCCGCCAAGGGCGAAGAACTATGAACGCATGCTAGTAGAGCGCCTCGTAATGGCCGGATTCGTCAGCGCCCTCAGAATCGCGTCAAGAACCGTGTCCAGGTCCTTCGCCAAGTCCTCGGTGAGAAACCGCAGCACTGTGTACCCGTGCTCCTGCAGCAGCCGGTCTTTGCGTCGATCGCGGCGGTACGCCTCGGCGTCCCCGAGATGGAGCGCTCCATCGACTTCGATGGCGAGCCGGGCCTCAGGACGCAGGAGATCGACTTCCATTTAACTGCGGCGGTCGAATGGGATGGCGAGCTCCGCATTCAGGTGGAACCGTCCTCGACCGCGTTCCAGGGTCTCCAGCCGGCGATAAAGAAATGCTTCACTGGAACTCCGGGCACGGCTGGCGCCCTCTGCATCGGCCGGAATCGGCTGAGCGGCGGCCACGAAGAGACTCGCGAGTGGAAGATCGACGCCATCTCTGACAAGGCGCCGGACGCTGGCGGCGTAGTCGCGCTTCCACAACGGATCAGACGGCAAAGGAACATCGGCAGGCCAGCCGGGAATGGCACCGGCCGGAAGAATGATCTCGTAGCCCAGCGCCTCATATCCCCGGCATCTGCGGTCGAACATGCGCGATAGCATGCGCACGTTCAGATCCGCGTAGTCGTACACGCGCACATCGCGCTTCCCGTCGCTCAAACGATGCAGCCGGCCGACATACTGCGCGATCGTGCCTCGCCATGAAACCGGCAGTGTCACGAACAACGTATCAAGGCGCGCGTCGTCGAAGCCCTCGCCGACATACTTGCCCGTGCCGAGTAGCACGCGCCCTTCGGTCGCGGGAATGGTCGCCAACTGCTGGGCAGCGGCTTGACGGACTTTCTTCCCGCTTCCCCCGCGCATGACGACCAGGTGGGGGACCTTTCCAGTGAGTTCGG
>JAHEFO010000006.1:0-36781 GCA_024640135.1 Acidobacteriota bacterium | reverse complement strand
GCCACTCCAGGTGCTCCTGCCGCTCCGTCAGGACCAATGGCGATCGTCCTGTTTCCGTCGACGCTTGGAAGCCGAACGCCCACGATATGGCCGCGGCGCTCACCCTCCGCGACAATTCCTTCAACGTGTGCGCGAGTCAGCCTGCGAATCGAAGAGAGAAATGCCCACTGATCTGAATATGGAACAAGGTGGTCATCGACGAACATACTGTTGCCTTGCTCACGTGCTCGCTTCTGCAGCGGGAGGGCAATCAGGTTCCCAAAACCGCCATGCGGCAGCGTGTCCTGGCTCGGGAAGAACCGATCGTACGAGTGGAAACCGATGTCGAGACGCGCGTCCATCGCTTCGGTCAGGACGTACGCGGCGAGGCGACGGGCGAGGACGGCGGGAATGGCGTCCTCGAAGAAGATCCAGACATGTCCGCCTCGACCTGATCGGGATCGTTCGAGAGCCGCCACAACGTTCAGGCGATCGCACGTGTCCAGGAATACTCGGGCATCGTCAGCCCATCCGTCCTTATCAAAGTCGACAGCAAGGACGAAGCACGTTTCATCGAGCAGCATCGGATAC
The DNA here is from genome assembly GCA_024640135.1 of Acidobacteriota bacterium. Lineage (GTDB taxonomy): Bacteria > Acidobacteriota > Vicinamibacteria > Vicinamibacterales > SCN-69-37 > SYFT01. The sequence continues at coordinate 36,211 of JAHEFO010000006.1, read as the reverse complement.
ACGCCCGCGACAAACGGCTGTCCGGCGTCGTCGTGGCCGGACAAGTGCCATCGAATGACGGTTTCATTGACGGAGATGAACCGCCGGCTGGGGCATTCCGCACATTTGACCGCGGCTTCTCGCAGACCCCGCGGACCCATTCGTTCGAACAGGCCGGCGCGTATCCTGATTTGCCGGTCTTGCGGCTCTCAAATCGACGGGGGTAGACGTCGTCGCGACCACGGAACAGCGAACGGAACAAGGCGATCTTCGCCTCTGCAGAGGCGTATTGATCGACGAGAAGCCGCATCGTCTCCATTGGAACTTGGCGCGCCACGCGAGGAGACGATCCTATCGTCGTACGACCGCGGTCGCCGAGGCGTGCGACCCCAGACGTCACCCGCCACCATCGCGAATTCGTCGGCGGAATGCGCAGGGAACCTAGCCCTGCCTCCATCGAAAATCCTCAGCAATTATTGCAATTACGCAGGGATAGGCCCGCGACGCGGCTGAGCGGCCTTCAGATTCAGGCCGAATTTCACGAGTTCTCGCCGTGAGCTTAATGAACGCGTGGCAACATGTTGGCAACGGCCACCGGTGCCAACCGAGAAGTTGAAAAAAGGTTAGGGAAAACGACGAAAAACTGGCGGTGAGGCAGGGATTCGAACCCTGGGTACAGGTTTAAGCCCGTACAACGGTTTAGCAAACCGCCGCTTTCGGCCACTCAGCCACCTCACCGCGGGGTCGAACGAAAGACAAGAATACCGTACTCGCGCCCGATCAGGGCTTGCAACAGTTGTTGGCGGCGGCGCTGAGGACTTTGAGCGGAATGGAGACCAGGCCGCTGAGCTTCTTCCGGTCGGCGTCGGCCGATGACACGGATCCAATCGCCTCGAGCGCGGCCCTGAGGACCTTTGCCGCACCAGGATCGGACGGCATCTGCAGCGAATAGTGCATCCAGAGCCCGTCGCGGCGCGCGGCCGCCAGTCCGGACTTGCGAAGGTAGGCCAGATGCCGGGACACCGTAGGCTGCGGCAGGTCCAACGCCCCGTGGATGTTGCAGACACACACTTCGCCGGAGGCCAGCAGGCCCAGGATTCTCAGCCGGGTGTCGTCCGACAGTGCGCGGAACAACTGCTCCAGCGCCGGCAATTCGGAGGTCTTCATATTTGGCTTGACGAATATACCACGACCGCCTATATTCGCCTAAGCACATGTTTCAAGGAGCCCAATTCCCCGATTCCCCGATTTCGATGACCCGTTTCCAGATTATCGATCTCGATTACCAATTCCAGATTCCAGATTCCAGATTCGAGATGCCCATGTCCCAACCCACAGACATCCACTCCTCCGTCGAAGCCCGCTACGGGAAGATTGCGCGCACCGTGACCGCTGGCAGCAAAGCGAGTTGCTGCGGACCCAACGAATGCGGGTGCGGCGACCCTATCAGCAGCGACCTCTATGACGCCGCTCAAATTGCGGGCCTGCCCGCCGATGCCGTCGTGGCATCGCTGGGCTGCGGCAATCCCACAGCCCTGGCCACCCTCCATGAGGGTGAGGTTGTTCTGGACCTCGGCTCCGGCGGAGGGATTGACGTGCTGCTCTCAGCCCGGCGCGTTGGGCCCACCGGCAAGGCCTATGGGCTCGACATGACCGACGACATGCTGGCCCTCGCCCGTGAGAACCAGCGCAAAGCTGGCGTCGAGAACGTCGAGTTCCTGAAGGGGAACATCGAGGCGATTCCCCTGCCGGACAATTCGGTTGATGTGATCATTTCCAACTGCGTGATCAACCTTTCGGCCGACAAGGACAAGGTCCTGGCGGAAGCATTCCGGGTTCTCAGGCCCGGCGGACGGTTTGCCGTCTCCGACGTGGTGAGCCTCCGCCGCGACGTGCCCGCCGAGATCCGGCGCAGCCTCGAGCTGTGGGTCGGCTGTGTGGCCGGCGCACTCTACCGGGACGACTTTCGCGACAAACTGACACAGGCGGGATTCGAACAGGTCGACATCGAAATCGTCCGGGAATATCGTGCGGCCGACGCCCGGCAATTCCTGAACGACGCGGGTTTGGACGCCGATGCCATCGGACCCACGGTTGACGGCGCGTTCGGCAGCGCGTTTGTGAGGGCCACCAAGTCCGCCAACTAGTGACGGGCCACTCGCGCCGCGCGACGCCTGACGTGACAGAATCTCTGGCAATGCGTCCCCGAGTTCGCTTTGCTCCGTCGCCGACGGGTTTCCTGCACGTCGGGGGCGCCCGTACGGCGCTCTTCAACTGGCTCTACGCGCGGCGCCACGGCGGGACGTTTGTTCTTCGAATTGAAGACACGGACGTCGAACGGTCGTCGGACGACATGGTCACCGGCATTCTGAGCAGCCTGACGTGGCTCGGGTTGTCGTGGGATGAGGGCCCGGGAGTGGGCGGACCCCACGCGCCGTACTTCCAGACCGAGCGTCTCGACACATACCGCGCGGCAGCGAGCCACCTGGTCGAAGCAGGCGCGGCGTACTACTGCTATTGCCGACCGGACGATCTGGCGGCGAAACGGGAAGCCGCCCAGGCCGCGGGTTCGGCCTGGACGTACGACCGCACCTGCCACGCGCTCTCACCTGAAGATGTCGCGCGCCGCGAAGCCGATGGTCAGGCCCGTGCGGTTCGTTTCCTCGTGCCACCCGGCATCACCACGTTCACGGATCTGGTGCGCGGCCACATCGAGTTCGCGCGCGAACACATCGAAGACTTCGTGATCATCCGCTCCGACGGCCATCCGACCTATCACCTCTCCGTGGTGGTTGACGACGTCGAGATGGAAATCACGCAGGTCGTGAGGGGCGACGACCACATCTCGAACACCCCCAAGCAGGTGCTGTTGTACGAAGCGCTGGGGGCGCCGGTTCCTGAGTTCGCCCACGTGCCGCTCATCCTGGGCCCGGACAAGAAGCGTTTGAGCAAGCGTCACGGCGCCACGTCTGTGGGTGAGTACGAAACCCAGGACTACCTGCCTGAAGCGATGATCAACTTCCTGGCGTTGCTCGGCTGGTCGCCTGGCGGCAATCAGGAAGTCTTCTCGCGCGACGAACTAGTTGAGCGGTTTACGCTGGCCGGCATCAGCGGCGGCAATGCCGTCTTCAACGCCGAGAAACTCGATTGGTTCAACCAGCAACACCTCATGCGGCTTCCGTCGGAGGAAATCCTCAGGCGTCTGCGGCCAGCCCTGACCGCCGCCGGCCTCTGGCGCGACACGTTTCTGACGACCGAAGCGGGCTGGATAGCCCGCGTCATCGACCTTCTCAAGCCGCGCGCCAGAAAGCTCGGTCAACTTGTGCCCGCGCTCGCGCCGTTCGTGTCTGACGAAGTGGTGTACGACGAGGCGGCCGTCATCAAGCACCTGAAGGGTGACGGTGTGGCCGATCACCTGGCCGCCTGGCGCGAGGTGCTTCAGGCGCTGCCGACACTTGAACCCGCGCCGACCGAGGCGGCCTTGCGTGCGCTGGCGGACGCGCGCGGAATCAAGCCCGGGGTTTTGATTCACGCGACCCGGGTGGCCGTGGTCGGTCAGGCCGTCAGCCCGGGCTTGTTTGAGGTGCTGGAGCTTGTCGGACGAGGCCGCGTCATTGAAAGACTGCGAACGCACTCGTCGTAAACCACTCAATAACCGTGACCTCGATCAATTCCCTTGCGGCGTTTGACCGGGGCCGCCGCGCCCTTCTGGCAGCCGATCCCCGGCTGGCGGACGTGATTAAGCGCGTCGGCCGGGCGCGGCCGGATTTCGCGCCTCGGGATCCTCTGGCCGCCCTGGTCCGCGCGCTGGTGTCGCAGCAACTCTCCACCCGGGCCGCGGACACGATCCACGCTCGTGTGCTGCAGCTGATGCCGGCGCTGACGGCGCCACACCTGTTGCGGGTCAGTCCCGCCGACCTTCGCGCGGCCGGCCTGAGCGGCCAGAAGGTCACGTACCTTCGTGACCTGGCCGAACGTGTGGCCGATGGCCGGCTGGACTTGTCATCACTTCGCCGGAAGTCCGACGATGAGGTGATCGCCGAGATCGTGACGGTCAAAGGCTTCGGCGTGTGGTCCGCCCAGATGTTTCTGATCTTCTGCCTGCGTCGTCCGGATGTGTTGCCCACGGGTGATCTTGGAATCGTGAAGGGAATGCAACGCGTGCTGGGCATGAAACGCCGGCCCGCGGAGCGGACCATGGAACGTGCGGCCCTGCCGTGGAAGCCGTATCGATCGATTGCCTGCTGGTATGTCTGGCGCAGTCTGGAACTGGAATAGGTCTTTATGCTTATTCGTCGTCTTCTCATTCTCAGTCTGCTGTTGGCAATCGCATTTGCGTCGGTGTCCTCGTGCGCCATCGAGCGCATGCGGGCCCACGAACGGGTCTTGACGATCGAGCGGATCGCCGCGTCATTCTCGACGGATCTGACCCGGGAACGGTGCGAAGCCAATCCGAACTGGTTTCTGGCGGGACCGCGTGAGGGGGCGCCCAGTGCCGCGTTGCTGGCCCAGCCCGATGCCGATGTGCTGGCGCCCAGGCCCGACACCAAACCCAGGCCGGTGGAGTTCTTCGCGTACGACGTCGAATACATCGGCCAGAGCACCGCAGCGCCCCGGTTGCCGCAGCAGATGCGGGCGGCACTGCGCGGTGGCGCCCTTTCGGCGACCGCGCCGTTCGAGACGCCTGAAGGCACGGGCGTCCAGACGGTGTTTGCGACGGGATGGAGTGGTCCGTGTGTCGCGCTGCTCTTCCGGATGCATCCGCTCCCCGGGCAGTTGGCAGAACGCGCACGCATGTTCGGGATGCTGGCGGCCGGCGCATTCGTGGTGATCATGATTGTGGTGTATCCACTCGATCGCCGCATTCGCAGAGTGGGAGGCCTGATGAGGGCGTCGGCTCGGACCGAATACCGGGAACCGGCTGCGGTGAGGGGCCGGGATGAGCTCAGCAGCCTCGGGTTTGCCTTCAACGAAGCCACCGTTGATATTCGCCGCCTGCAAACTGACGTGAGCGATCGCGAGGCGGACCTCAGGCGTTTTGTCCGGTACGTGTCGTCCGAAGCGGATGAACCACTGCGTGAAGCCCTGGCGTCTGGTGACATTGAACAAGTCACCGAACTGGCGCTGCATCTGAGCAATCTGGTGACGGGCGCACGCTTCCGGGACACGCACGACCGTGTGGAGGACGTGGTGGATGCCGCAGCGGCCGCGTCGGTCGCGGCGCGCGAGTTCGACCCAGCCATGCGTCGCAAGGGTGTGCAGCTTGATGTGAAGCGGCTCGACCCGGGGATTGAACTCAAGGGCGATCCCGCATTCCTGACGCAGGCTGTGCGCAACCTGCTGTCCAACGCCTTGCTCCGCGTGACAAGTGGCGGCCGGGTCACCCTCGACGTGCATCGACCGGACAGTGGCGCGTGGACACTTCGCGTCGCCGATACAGGGCCTGACCTCAGTGATGCCGAACTGCGCGAACTCAACGCGGTACGCCGATTCCGCGGTGACGAGGGGCGGGGCGCCGGGCTGCGTGGTGACATCGGTCTCAGCCTGGCCGTCGTTCATGAGGTGTGCCATCGGTTCGGACTTCAGTTGAATTTCCGGCGGGCGGAACCAGGTGGCCTCGAGGTGGAATTGAGCAGGATTTCAGCCAAATAGGCGTGCTAGAGTCGGATCGATGGGGCGTCCTGAAGACCTGAGGCGCGAGACTGAACGTTGGGTGGCCGACGGTGTGATTTCACCGGAGCAACGTCAAGCGATCCTCGACCGGTATCCTGACAAAGAACCTGGCAAAGAAGAAGACGAACAACTGTCCGCTCGCACGCTTGTGTGGTTGGCGTGGCTGGTGGCTGGGTTCGGCTTCGTCCTGCTCGTTGCCTGGAACTGGACGCTGTTCGCCAGCGGGTACAAGGTTGGCGGCGCGACCGTGGTGGCGCTGGTGCTGTATGGCGCCTCCTGGTATTCGGACCGTCACGAAGCGGACCGCCGCGCGGAGCTTCTGGCGTTCGCCGGGGCGCTGGCCACAGGCGCCGCCATCGTCGCAACGACCGAGTTATTGGCCCTGCCGCGAACCAACACGTGGCCGGTGCTCTTCTGGGCCATGGCGATTGCGCTGACCGCGTTGGTGGCGGCGTCACCGATCGTCACGACTTTCGGCGCAGCGGTTCTGTTGTTCTGGGGGCTTACCGACACGGGCAGTCCGCCCGCACCCTGGGCGTTCATGCTGGTGTTTCCGGTCCTGGCCGTTGCCGCGGAACGCCGATCCCGTCAGTACTCGGCGGGAGCGGTCAGCCTGGCGCTGGGTGTCTGGATAGTGCTGGTGGGTCTCGATACATGGAGATCGCCCTTCACTCCCGGCGTGATGGCCATTGTGGCTGGGAGCGTGATCGATCGATGGGCACATTTGCCGGCGGACCGGCGTCCGGCGTTTGCGCACGTGATTCCCGCCCTCGCGCTGGCGGGCCTCGGCTTGGCGTTTCTTGGGGGCGCAGCGCTTCAGGGGGCCGCGCCGCCCACCCTGTGGGGGGAACTGGGGTTGGTGTTGCCCGGCGCAGTGCTGGTGGTGGCGTTGACGACACTCGCACTATGGCCGGCGGGGGCACAACCAGAACCACGCTGGCGTCCTCAGGTGTTGGGTGGCCTGGTGGTGCTGTGGATTGCGACAGTCCTGGCTGCCGGCGGACAAGAGGTTGTCCCGACGTGGTGGACCTGGACGTGGACGTTGCTGCCGAGTATTGCACTGGTGGCCTTGACGATCAGCGCGGTGCGTGAAGGCGTCAGAGCCAGGAACCTGGGGCTGTTCGCGGTTGGCGTTCTCGCCATGGTGGCCCTGGTCGTGATGCACTTCAGCGGGGAGACGAACCGGGCCGGCCGGTCTGCAGTGGTGCTCTTTGCGGCGGCGGGTGTCCTGTGGTGGGTGAGCCGCACACTTCGCCCTGCGAAGTAGGTATTTGGTATTGTCCAAGGCATGGGTAGCACGCGCTCACGTCGACACTTCTTGCGGGATTCCCTGATGATTGCTGGCGCCACGGCTCTGATGCCTCGTGCGATGCGAGGCGACGATGAGTTCGACTATGTCGTGATTGGTGCGGGGGCGAGCGGCTGTGTCGTCGTCAATCGGCTGAGCGCCGACCCGCAGGCGCGCGTGCTGCTCCTGGAGGCGGGCGGGCCGGACTCGAATCCACTCATCCCGCAGATCGGACAGTGGACGTCGCTCATTGGGTCCGATGTGGATTGGAGCTATTTCACCGAGCCCGAGCCCGGACTGGATGGGCGGTCGATTAACTGGCCGCGTGGCAAGACCTATGGCGGGTCGAGCGCGATTGGTGCCGCAGCCTTTGTGCGCGGACATCAGCTGGATTTCGCAGCCTGGGCCCAGGCAGCCGGGCCGGCGTGGGCGTATCAAGAGGTGCTGCCCTACTTCCGCAAGTCCGAGGACAACGTGCGCGGCGCGTCCCCGTATCACGGTGTGGGCGGGCCGTTGGCCGTGGCTGATACGACCGGTCCGCATGCCGGCCATCTGGCCTTTCTGGAAGCGGCGCGCGAGCTGGGTTTCGCGGCCGATCCCCAGTGGGACTTCAACGGGGCGCAACAGGAGAACGGCGCGGGGTTCTACCAGAAGAACCTCAAGGACGGCCGGCGCCATTCGGTGGCGGCCGCATATCTCACGCCCGTGCTTGGCCGACCGAATCTGACCGTGCGTCCGCGCGCGTTCGTGACGAAGTTGTTGTTCAGCGGCACCCGCGTCACCGGCGTGGAGTACGTGCAGGACGGAGTCCCAGGCGCGCGGCCCGTGGTCCAGCAGGTGCGAGCCAATCGAGAAGTCATCGTATCGGCGGGCGTCATCGAGTCGCCGAAGATTCTGATGCTCTCCGGCATCGGGCCAGGTGAGCATCTGCGATCGCTGGGGATTCCGGTCACGCTGGACCTGCCAGCCGTCGGCAAGAACCTGCACGATCATCCTCGTATCGGATTGCGCTGGGACGGGCTCACCAGCCTGCCCGGATCGACCGTGTCGGCCGGCCTGTTGACCCATTCGAGCCGCGGGACCGATCCAGGGGCACCGGACCTGCAGTTCTATGTCGGCCGGGGGCTGAGCACGCCAGATCGTGCAATCTCGCTGTCCGTGACCATCGGCCGCCCGCACAGCCGGGGGTCAATCACATTGCGTTCGGCCGACCCGACGGCGCCCCCCATCATTCGCGCCGGGTACTTCACTGACAGCCGGGACATGGACGCGGCGCTCGAAGCGGTGCGCCTGGGCCGCGCCATCGCGTCGTCTCGCGCCTACGACGGCCTGAAGGGAGCCGCCGAGGCCCCGCTGGATTCCGAGACCACGCCAGAACAGCTTCGGGCGTTCATCAGACGCACGTCCGCCACCATTTTTCATCCCGGTGGCACCTGCCGAATGGGATCCGGGCGCGATGCCGTTGTCGACCCTCAACTCAAGGTGCACGGGATCGACGGCCTCCGCGTTGCCGATGCGTCCATCATGCCGAACGTCGTGAATTGCCAGACAATTGCGGCGTGCGTGATGATCGGTGAGCGTGTGGCGGAGTGGACTCAGGCGTAGAATCCGTCTGATCGCAGCGCAGACTTCTGGGTGGCCACCCAATTTTGTTGTTTTGTTGGTTTTATGTATATTTCTAAGTTAGCTTAGAAATATGTCTAAAACGGCCTTCGGCGTGAAAGTAGCTGACGAGGTCTGGATTGCGACGGCCTTGTTGCATCGCGAGCAGCCAGAACGAGAGGAATTCTCGCTCAAGGAAATTGAGCAACGGCTGCGGCAGGAGAACTTGACCGGCGCGGTCAGAGCCGGGGTCTACCCCCACATTTCGGTCCACTGTGTTGCGAATGTCCCTCCCAATCCCGGGCGGTACCGGATGCTGGTGGCCACAGGTCCTTCCCGGCGCCGCCTCTTCTGCGAGGGTGACCCGGCCCACCCGCGACGCGACGGCTCCAAGACACATCCACGCCGTGCGGACATCCCGGCCGGCTATCACGAACTGATCGACTGGTATGAGCAAGAGTGGACCACTCGCGTGGCGCACGTTGACCCGTTGCTGGCGCTATCGGGCCGCGGCAGAAGTCTCTGGGGCACTGAGTCGATAGACGACTTCGTGGAGCGTGTGCGGGGTGAGCGGTGACACGCGTCTTTTGGGACACGCATCTCTTTCTCTATCTCTTCGAGGGCGGGTCGCGCACCGACGAAGTGAAGCGGCTGCGCCAGAGAATGATTGCGCGCGGCGATCGGCTCTTCACGTCGGGCCTGACGCTCGGAGAGGTCCTCATCCGTCCCACGGAAGCCGGCGCGGAGTCAATCGACCTCTACGATGCGGCCATCACCCGTGCGGCCACCATCCTTCCGTTTGATGCGCCATCCGCGCGTCACTACGCCGCGCTGCGAGCCGATCAGTCGCTCAGCGGCGCGGATGCGATGCAACTGGCGTGCGCCGCGGCGGCCGGCATCGACATGTTCATTACGAGTGACGATCGTCTATCGGCCAAGGTGGTCCCTGGCGTGAAATTCATCACGTCGCTGGCGCGGGCATTTCTGTAGCGTCGTCGAGGTGCCCCGTCAGATTCCGCCCCGGGTGCCCTGCCCGCGGCACCTTTCCGCCCACGCCTCATCTGACGCAGCGTCCAGGGAGAGCGGTGGCAGCGCCAGCGCGGAGGCGGCCGTGGCGGAGCTACGCAGGAAGCGGCGTCAGGAAGGCCTCTTGCGGGCCGGTGTGCCCCGACTTGGGTGCCTCGCAAGAGGGTCGCGGCCGGGCGGCTTGCCCAGCCGCGGCAGTTGCTGGTAACTTTGCAGGGTTCTTACTGCGCGTTTCCCCCTTGCTGGGAGGTCGTTCAACGGTAGGACAGCAGACTCTGACTCTGCTTATCGGGGTTCGAATCCCTGCCTCCCAGCCAACTCCAACTGCAATCAGTTCAACGGCTTAGCGGATTGCTCCGATTCGGGGTCGTTCTCGGACTCGGCGTCGTGTGCGAATGGTGTGCGAATAGCGCCTTCCATGCGGGCGAGTGCGCGGACTCGGAGCGAAGTCACACGCCGCCGGGTTTCTACTCGAACGCAATGTCGACCTCCGCATAACTGCCGGGCATCGCGGCAGCAATCGCACTTGCGATCCGCGCCGAGTGCACCCGGACGCGGGACCACTTCGTGCTTCCCGTGAGCACCACCAGGGCGATATGTCTGCCACGCAGGTTCTGCTGGTACCGTATGCGCCGGTCGGTTGTGAGTAGCACTTCGTAGCCGGCTTCTTCGGCCGCGTTCAACAACGCTCCGTTGCTGAGCGTCTCCCAGCCCTTCGCTTGTGCCGTATGCACGGTGTGGCCTGGCAGCAGTCGAATCAGCCCCTTTGGGGTGCCGTGATCAAACAGAATGAGCACTGGCCGGGATAGGTTCAGCCCGCAGGCTCTCGGCCACGAACTCGAGCACGGCCGTGATCTGTTCGCGCGTCACGTCGAACTGCTCGATGACCTCTTCGATGCTGAGATCCTCGAGGTTCTCGATGACTGTGGCCACAGGCAGACGCGTGCCCTTGAACACCCAGGCGCCGCTCACCTTGCCGGGGATGCTCTCAACCGCCGCGCACCGGGACCAGTCAATGGCTGCCATTGGTCAGACTCCTTCCCTCAGCCTACGGCAAAACGCCGTAGGCGTCACCCTGCCTTCGCGGTAATCGCACAGAGTCAGCATCTCAACCCCTCCAGACGCAAGAACGTCTCGCCATGCATTCCAACTGCAATCAATTCAACGACTTAGCAGAAGGTGGTGCCGCGCGGTCTTCGGTCGAGTCGGCGGCGTGAGCCATGGGTGTGCGAATAGCGCCTTCCATGCGGGCGAGTGCGCGGGCGAGGCGGACGGGCGTGCTGGCAAGGTACCGGCTCGTGGTGGTGATGTTCGCGTGACCGAGGAAGTCCCGCACGTCGTGCGACTCGGCGCCGGACTCGAGCAGCCGACACGCGAACTCGCGGCGTAGATCGTGAAAGCGCAGCCCCGTAATGCCCGCGCGCCTGCAGGTGGCCATCCAAGCTGTATGGGACGTACCCACCTGCTCCCCCACTTCGTTGCCAAAGACGTACGCGCTCGGAGGTAGGTCGGCGCCGTCAGGTCCGTGCTGCCGCATGGCCAGTTCGGCGCGCAACCGCGGACCGATCGGGATCATGCGCGCCTGGTTGGTCTTCGTCTTTGCCGCTGGCAGGGCGATCCATGTGGCCTCGCCCGATTCGTCGCGCCGGATCTGCGACCACTGCAGCGACAGCAGCTCACCGCGCCGGCAACCGGTCGAGAGTGCTGCCACGATGAGTGCCCGCAGATGCGGTCCAGCGTGTGCCAGCAGTGCCGCCTCCTCTCCAGGTGCCAAGCGTCGCTGCCGGGTGTGCTCGGCACGTCTCTCCATCTTGACCACCGTGACGCCGCCGCGCTTGAACGGCGTCTGCTCGATGAAGCCTTCGGCGATGGCCCAGTTGAAGCAGTGTCGCAGGCGCGCCAGCAGGCGATTGCACCCAACCGCGCCGTGCGGCCGCCGTGCCTCCCGCACGGCCTCTACGTCGGCTTTGCTGATGGCGTCGATTGGCTTTGCCCCGAACGGGATTCTAGTGCCATTCGCGGCCGGCACTTCGATCCGTCGGAGCATGCTCAAGTGGTACTCCGTCTGTTTGGCAGTCCTCGGGCGGAGATGCCGGCCGCTCCAACGCACCTCGCCTGATGCGGTCTCGGTCCTGCCGACGTAAGTGCGGAGGTACCGGTCCGCGACATCGCCAAAGGTCAGGCTCATCCCCGCGACCGCCGCAGGTATTGTCGTTGGATCGGTGAAAGTCCCGGCGGCAATCTCCGTCCGGAGGCGATCGCGCCAGGCCACGGCCTCGAGCTTGCTCGCCGGCGGTGGCTCGCCCCTGGCGCGGGCGATGGCGTCGAGCGAGTAACGGTACTCGCGATCGCCGTGGTGAAACCGGAAGTGCCAGGGGTGTTTGCACTTCGACCAGCGTTGACGTCCGCAGGCGCATCGCTTGCGGACGCCGTCGTGCACACGAGTGGGCATCGGCGTCTCCTTGCTCGAGGGCACAGGGGTTACACCAGACGCGACGGGCCCTCGGACGGCGTCGTGCTGGCGTCGAGCCACGCGTCGATCCAGGCGGCGCGGAATCGCAGGTGCCGGCGGCCGCCCACGCGCGCGCACCGGATGCGGCCGCGCTGGATCTCACGCTTGAGGGTGCCTTCCGATACCGCGGCGCGTGCCGCCGCCTGGCGCAGCGTGAGCCAAACGGCGCCGGAGGCGCGTCGATCCTGCGAGTCGATCCGTTCGTCATTCATACCATCGTCCTTCCCCTGTTTGGTACTGCTCTTCGCGACGACGCCTCGCCGGAGCAAGGGACGAGAGTCCCGGATCGAGCGCCGTACACACTTGAGGCGTCCTACAAGGAGACAGACAAATCTGGTAGCAGGAGTAACGCCTCTAGCAGCCGCGCGAACGGACCCCCTGATCTTCGAAAACTCGGCCAGGCCATCCTGCGGCCGGCGTATATGCCCATCCCGCGTGCGCGGAGGCGGCGGCAAGGCCAAGGCCCCGCGTGCGGGGTCGAGCGGAGCGAGAGCCTGGCCACCGCCGAGCACACGCGCATACTGAGCCGACGCCGGCCGCAGGTTGCCGACCGTGTCCTTGTCCGACACAGACAGGCGACATGGTGCGAGCGCGCCGCAGCGACCTGCCGACGTTCTGGCGCGGGCCATTGCGCACGACGTGAGAGTCACTGGGCGCGGTGCTCCTGGGCGTCCTGCAGCCGCCAAGTGCGGCGCACGATGCGAACTCGGTGTGGGTGTCCCTGGGTGGGTGGCACCAGCGTTCTCTCTCCTTAAAGAGAGCCTGGCTCGCGGCTCGCGGACGACCACGAACGAGGCGCGAGCCGTGCACCACTCGCGACATGTCCCCGGCCATCACCAAGACCCACGGGCGAAGGGGTAGTGACCCCACGGGTCCGTTGGCCAGGGCCGGCGCTGGGCGCCGCGCAGGCCGACGCAGGTGGGGTCGCTACCCCTTCGCCCGTGACCCCTGCAGCGGCACGCTCTCGCGCCCAGCCATCACGCGCGGAGCGGCCTATTGCCTGGGGAATCGAGACCGGCGGGGCCACCGCCAGGGGCCGACGCAGGGGCCACCGAGGGGGCCAACGTCCTGCGGGCCGCGCTGGCCCCTTTCGCGACCGGATTTAGCGAATGGAACCAGCTACAGCCGGACCGTGACCGCTCGATGATCAAAAGCGCGACGCCGTGAACGGGCTCGCTGGATCCATGTTCAGCAGTCCTGTGTTTAGAAGCTAAGGTACCCGGAGCGCTGCGGCCGGTGCGACTCGAGACGCGTGACGTGCGGGCAGGTAGACACCAATCCCAGCGCAAACGGCGATGACCAAGACAACGATCATGATCGCGACTGGGCCGACTGAACTCACTCCGAAGAGCAGGCTCGACATGTAGTGGCCAATCAGTGCGCCTAGCCCAACACCAATAACACTGCCGATGCCGACGACCCGACAGGCGAAGGCGATCACCAACGCCCGGGCCTGTGATGGGAGAGCGCCCAGAGCCAGCCGGATCCCGATCTCGCGGGCACGCCTTCGCACGAAGAACATCATCCCGCTAGCGAGCCCTACGATGGAAATCGGCAGGCCCATGGCCGCTACCACCCCGATTATGGATGCTCGGCCGCGCCATGGATCTACGAGCGGATCAACATCGTCAACCATCAGCCGAAGCTCGGACATGCGTGTCGTACCAAACTCCGCCTCCACTGTCTGCCGGAGCAATGGCATAGTGGCAGCGGCGTCGTCTTTGGTCCGGACGACCAGCAGGTTTCCCCCAAACGCATACCGGGGCGGATGCAGCATGAGTGGCTCTGCTGGCACGTCGGGCGTCGAATCTACCAGATCACGCACGATGCCGATAATCGTGAAGCTGCCAGCAGGAGTCGTGATGCGGCTTCCTAGGACAGAAGCAATGCGCGACAGTTGCCTGGCGAGTGTCTGATTGACGATCGCCACGTCGGTACGTCCGCGATGGTCCAGGTCCTCGAAGCTGGCACCTCCGAGAAGAGTAGCGCCAAGTGCCCCGAGAATCCTGCTGCTTCCGGTTATGTTTCGCGCTCGAATAGGCTCATTGCTTTGGCCCTCGACGCCGGTGAGCGTAATCCACGATTCTGTGTATGCGCGAGCAATCGGGGTGTCAGAAACGGCAGCCGCAACTTGGACCTCGTCGAGCAGGTTGAGCCGTTGTTCCAGGTTCATGATACGTTGCCAGTGCGCATTGAAGTACCTGTCCCTGGCATCTCCACGAAGCTCCGGTGGCAGCCGGAGTGCCGGATCGATGATGACCACGTGCTCTGCGTCGAATCCGTAGTCGAAGCGAGCAACGTTGAGGTAGCTGAGGCCGGCGAGCACGGAAAGATCCAACATCAGCGCCGTGCAGGCGGCCTGAACGATCAAGAGTCGTCTGCGCATGTGGAACAGGTGCATTGCATCGCTATTGGGACGTTGCGCGAAAAGCCTGGTCGCGCTGAGTCCCGCCACCTGCACAGACGCCACACTCACGACCAAGATACCTAGGCCGGTGACCAGCAAGGCAAACGCAAATGGGCGCCAACCAGGTTGGAGATACTGTTCTGCGGTGAGCTGTTCCGGCAGGAGCGCAACCAGGTTGGCTGTTATGACAGGAACCATCGCGTACGCGAGACCGCAGGCTGTTCCTGCCAGCCAGAAAGCTTCAGCCGCAAACTCCAACGCGACCTGACGAGGCGATGCTCCCAGTGAAATCCGAACAGCCACTTCGGCGCCCCGATCTGAGGCACCGGCGAGCATAAGGCCGCCGATTTGCACCCATGCGAGGAGCAACAGGACCAGAGTAGTGCCGAAGATGAACACGATACCCATGGCGCCTGGCGGTCGTAGGCTTCCTCGCAGCGTGTTGAAGTCGAGCAACGGAAACGCCTCACGGACCTGATCAATCGTCCTGCCCGCGGACAGTTGTACGTACCCTCGAATTCGATTTGCCGGCCCCTGACTGCGCGGTGCCCATACGTCGGTCTGCCCGGGAAACTTCACTCCGGGAGCCATGATTCCCACGACGACAACGTCTCGGTCTGCTATTCGGACCCGTCGCCCGACGACATCGGGGCCTTCACCAAACTCACGCCTCCAGAAACCATCACTTATGATCACTGGCAGGGCTCCGGAGCCGGTCTGGGCAATGGCCTCAGCAACAGCCATGTCCTCCCTCGTGAAGGTTCGCCCGAGCCGAGTCACCAATCCGAAGCTGTCGAAGAAGTTGATGCCGACACCAGCCACGTGCAGACCAGCCTGGCGAATGGATCGCACGTTGAAGCCGCCGGCGCCTATCGCGGCGCTCACTGTCGCAGAGAAGAGGGGAGAGCTCTCGAACTCCTGCACGAACTGCTGCGCTCTCGATGGAGTGGTGAAGACGGCGGCCAACTCTGAGAGCCTGGAGCCGGCACCGGGAAGGCTGACCGTAACGGTCTGGTCAAAACCCTTCAGGGGTGGCGCCCGGAAAAGCAGGCCGTCAGCAATCGCGAACAGGGAACTGCTTACAGCCGTAGCGAGCGTCAGCGGCACGACGATCGCCGCGGCCAAGGCCGGCCGCCGTCGCACCGCACGGAGCCCGCACTTCAACCAGCCCAACATCCGCAATTAGCCTCCCGTGCCGGATCACCACAGCACGCGATACCTTGTCACATCACACCCAGCCGTAGCGAGCGTCAGCGACACGTCCAGCCCAAGGACGGCCGACCTCGCACAGCACGGAGGCACCCTTTGGTCAGGTCAAGCCAGCGGGCACCCAACACCCTCACTCAATCTCCCTCGACTGCGGAGGAAGGACCAAGGCTGAACAGGACGAACACCTGCTCGATCAGGCGCACGTCGTATTGTAGATGTCCACGTAGTTGTCGATGCAAATGCAATGCACCGTATCCCACGGCGTGCAGTTGACGAGCATCGTGCCCTCGTGCGCTTCGCAGATGCCGTCGCACTTCGACACGTCCCCTCCACAGGTACACTCTTCCGCTCGGACCGGCGCTGTAAGCATCCACAAGCCCACGCACAGCGCGCCAATCCTGGCCCATCTCTTCGTATTCATCTTCATTGTCCACGTCTCCCTCTCGAACCGCCGTTTGTCGTTCCCTGGCACTGGCGCTCTCTCCGCCATCCCCTTCAATCTCGGCTTGATCGCGCGGCATCCATGGCGTCTTCGATGGAACGGACCATCTGCTGTTGCCGCGGCAGCCCGGGTATCACTGCCGTAGCGCGAAGGCTCAACTCGCCCGACTCGTGGTCAAGCGCACCCACAACAAATCCGGGTGTTCCCGTCAGTCCAAGACTCCTTGCCAGCGCAAGGTCGACGTTCACCCGCTCCCTCGCGGGGGTCGCAGCCGTGCACTCACGAAAGGCCCGGAGATCAAGGTTTGATCGTGCCATTTCCTCCACTGCGCCCGCGTCTGTAGCGGCCGGCGCCGCGAACAACTGATCGTGCATCCCCCAAAACTTGGCTTGCTCGGCCGCGCATTCGGTCGCCACAGCGAACTCGGTGGCAAACCGGTGTCCCGGCAGCGGTAGCTGCCGGAAGGCAACGAGTAACTGCCCTTTGTCGATATAAGCTGCGCTCAGAGCCGGGAGCATCTGCGTAGCGAAATTCCGGCAGAACGGGCATTCGAAGTCCGAGAACACGATCATTCCAACCGGCGCCACCATGCTGCCTTCGAGGTTGCGCTGCTCCACGACTATTGGAGAATCCGGTACTGGTATCGACCTACCCTGGCCAGCCGCGCCCGTTTGGCCCCAGACGATCTTCCAGGCCACCAATGGCAATAGGATTACCAAGCAGATGTTCGTTAGTCTGTCTAGGTAGATCCATCTGTCAGGATGCGGCTGCACAACGACCTCCACCTGGCGAATCACATCAGCGGGACGCGCGCGGTGTCACGAGGAAGGCTTGTGCAAGGTTCGCGCCACAGGGCCGCGGTTAGATCTGAGCGCAGGAAGAACTACACATCACGCACATTGAGGCATGGAGACCCCATGATGGTCCAACCTACGCCCCAACGCTGAGGCCCACCTTACATCCACGGTCCGTCAGCTGCTGTAGCGTGTACGCACGTGTCGGCCCTCGTCACCCACGCATGCCCGGCACCGCCGGCGCGGGCGCGCCGCCCAGGGCAGAGGAGGCAAGGTCGCCGATGAAAGCGGCGAAGGGCCGGATGTCCTGCTGAACGCTCGCCGATTCGAGCGCCGCCATGTACTCGTTGCGCCGCTCGACCGGGATGATGGTCCACGGATACCCGCCCGCCGCCAGCATCACGTTCATCAGGAACCTCCCCATGCGGCCATTGCCGTCCATGTAGGGATGGATGTAGACGAACACGAAATGGCCGAGCACGACGCGCACGGCCGGCTCGGTCTCGGCCTCGAGCAACTCGAACAGCACCGGCATGCAATCGCGCACCGCGTCGCGCGGCGGCGGCACGAACATGGAGCGGCGGATGTAGACCGGCCCGTTTCGGTAGCCGGCCAGGTCGGCAGCCCCGAGGATGCCCGCAGTCACGCTGGGGCCGAACAGGCGGCGGTACCAGTCGCCATGATCGGTGCGCGCCACAGCGCCAGGATTCTCCCCGTGTAGCACCCGATCCAGGCTCGTCCTGACCGCGCTGAAGGCATCGTAGTACCCGCGCGCCGCGAGTGCGTCACGGTTCTCGCGGTCCTGTGGATCGCCATCCGGATTCCATGCACCGCTGCGCACTCGCTCGATGAGCTGCGGGCTGACCCGGTATCCCTCGATCGACAGCGAGTGGTAGGCGTCGTTGACGAAGACCTCGTCTACCGTCCTCAGGTACGCCGCGGGATTGGCTGGACCAGGCGGCGCGGGAAACACCTTCAACACGGGCGCGCGCATGGTATCCCACATCAGGCGAAGGCGACTCACGTAGGGCGACACCGCGCGCACCGGCAGGACGATGCCAGGCCTGTTCTCGAACGGATCGCTCTCCCGGACGTCGTGCCCCGCCGCCTGCATGGTACGCAGGATGTCGTCGGCGATCCGGGCATGCCCGGCGTTGCGGAACGCGCCCGCCAGCCGACCGGCGATCGTGCTGCGACTGCCCGCCAAGAGTACGGCGAGCACCTCGGAGGCGTCCCTAACGCTCGCCATCGCCGCGCGTACATCCGTCGCCGCGCGACGGAAATACTGTTCCGACACGGCGGCGAGCGCCGCCGCCACGGAGAACAGGCGCAGGCCATCGCGCACCACCAGTTCGCCGTCTGGCGGCATGGCGTGGCGCACATCGACGAGTGACGTCTTGTGGGGCAGCGGCGTGGGCTTGTTGTCGCCGCGGGGTGTGCGCACGACCAACTGCGTGGGCACCGACCGATTGCCGGCATGCAGCGACAGCGACTGCTCCGGCGAGAGACACCATGCCTCGCCGAACCGCGCGGCCAGATAGCTCGCACAGAAATCCCAGAAGGACGCGTACCAGGCGGTGCTGTCGCCGGGCGCCTCGTCCGGGCGCGAGGCGATGTACCACCCCTTGATCACGTCGCGGAGGAACCCGTTGCGTAGGAGCCGCTGCCGGTTGGTACGGCTCAAGTCTCGCGACCGGATCGCCGTGATGCCGCGGGCCTGCAGCTCGTGCAGAGCCTGCAGGGATTCGGCAAGTTTCTCTTGCGGTGTCGCCATCTATGTCTCGTGGGCTGAGCCGTCTATAGGCGTTCAGGCAGTGGCGATTATATGCTATTCGGCTGTAATATTTATATGCTATTACATCGTGTCAATTATATGCTATTGTGCTTTCGACGTGTTGGGCGCTCGGAACCGCCGTACCACAGCGCGATTGGGCGCGTACGGGACTCCGGTGTTCGTGTCGTCGATCCGCATCGTGGTGTTGCGAGAACTCTTGGGTCTCGAGGGAATCGTCGGACAACCCAGTCACGCCGGGCAGAAGCCTCCCAACATATCTCTGAGCCTCCGTTTACATCAGCGGCCCAGGTAACCGCTGCGGGCACGGATCGTGTACCCGGGGAACTTGGGGGTGGTGACAACCACCGAATGCCATCCCGCTGGCGACACGCCGGTTGCCGTGTACCGCAAGAGGTAGCTCCGACGAAGGTCTTCGAAGATCCCTTTGAATGCCGTCAGTGCGTCAGGAGCGAGCCGTACCTCCCCTCCCGTCGCGGCGGCGGCCGCCTGGAGATCTTTCTGAAGAAACAGAGCTGCTGGAGGAACGGCCCCAAGACAAATCCGGCACCGGAACAATCCAACATGCAACATGGCATCCGACCGCGCAGCAATCGCGCTGAGCGAATAGCGGATTGACCTCAAGCCCCACTCGAACACACCGTGCGTCATCACGATGACCAAGTGCCGGCGACCCGCCTCCGACGGTCGGGCGAGTGCAAGAAGCACGGCCTCCGACAGTGACTGACTACCAAGGCCGGGGTCGGCCAAGAGGTCCTCGCCATCCCGGGACATTCGACCAGTCGCTGCGAGACTCGCCGTACCGGTTCGGGCCGTCAGTTCCGGTAGGCCAGCCTTGGACCACCCGCTCGGGTGCTGCATCGGCAGCACCTCTCGCACGTCAGTGGCGTACACAATAACGCGAAGACGATCGAAGGGCCGTAGGCGATCGGCCACCTGGCGGAGGTCCGATCCGATCCGTCCGCCGCCCCCAACCGCGTACCACCACTCATCGAACACCATCGTAACGTCGACCGGCACTGCTTCGGATGCTTCCACTGTGATCTGCTGCCGCACGCCGTTGTCGAGCAGTTCGAAATCCGACGCAGTCAAACCGGTCACCGGACGACCGCGACGTTGGACCAGCGTGTCGATCGTGACGAGATCCGTGCTGGCGTAGAACGCGGGATGCTGCGCCGGCGCCAGGCGCTCTGCTGACATCACGACGCTGCAACCCAGCAGCGACAAGCCCAGAAACCGTATCAGTGCCACCGCAAGGCCTCGCGTAGTTCCCGGATGTACACCGGCCATAATCGCGCATCCCCCCGCCAGTACAACCGCCAGGGATCGTCGGTTGCCGCCTTCGAGAACGCGTTCTGTAGAACAACATAGGCGCGTTCCCGATCGCCAAGATGCTCGCTCATCATCAGCTCGGCTGCGAGATGGGTGGATGCCGACCGCGTGCCAGGCAAAATCCGAAGCGCCTCCTCGAACGCCCCAATCGCAGCCGTCCGTTCCCCGAGCGTTTCGAGGATTCGACCACTGAAGTACCGCCCAAGATACAGGAGATACGGGTCATCGGTCAGGACTGGAACCTGCCGAAGATGTCCGAGGGCGTTGGACCATTCGAAACGGGCTCCCTCGAGAAAACCCAGTCGAAGCGCGACCTCGCCGCGGAGGCCATCGACCGACTCAAGCTGTGCGTACGCTTCGATCACGGCTGGAAGCCTGGCGTACTTCCTCAACGCCCTTTGCGCTTCATCGCGTCGCGCGAGTTCGAGAGTCTCGTCCGGTGTACGCGGGTCTTCGCGTACCCGCATCTTCGCTTGCGCTCCGGTGAATTCGAGCAGCGCGGGCACCCAATCGACGTCGTTCGTACGGAAGTCCTGATGGTGGACGCGAGCCAGCAGGAACCGTGAATCGTCAGGAAAGCGCTTGAGTGCGGAGTCTACCAAGCCCTCACCCCCGAGCTGCCACCGAAAGGGTTCGAGCACGACAGAGCCAATGGTGTCGTTGAACGTCAAGACCCAAGGCTCGTCAGATTCCTGCATTCCTGCCATGGCCGCCAGGTACCATAGCCGTTCGGCTTCTCCAGACTCAGGGTGGGGGCGTTCCCGCACCAGTCGAGTAGCCCACACTAGATAAGGCGCTGCTCGATCGGCCGGTTCCTCCTTAAAGAGATGCGCCAACTCCAACGCGACCGAGGCAGCGACGAGCTCTCGACGCCACACCGGGTTCTGACCCTCTGTCCTCAGCCAACGCGTCGTTGTCCGTTCGAACGACGGATAGAGATTCTTGTCAACCGCGCCCCTTAGGCTGAGGGCGTCAGCGAACGCGGCGTAGTCCCCACGGGCATAATGTTGCAGCGCGGCCTGCACGTCCAGCGAGCGCGGCCCTGCGGCGGGCGCCCCGAGAGCGATAGCCGCAAGGCACACCAGGCAAACGAGCCACCCTGGCCGCACGCCTCGACGCGAGTGGAAACCTGGCTCTCTGCGCCAGCGGCAAACTGACGGCCAGCCTAGGTGCCCTCGCACACGTTACTCGAGTCAGGACATGCGGCTTCATAGTTGAACTGGCAGCGGCCGAGTCCAGGGTCGCAGTAGACCTTCTTCTTTGCTCCAGGACAGGAGACGCCATTCACCCACTCCTGGCAATCGCTGTGATAGGTACAGGATGGCGAGCTTCCGCAGAAGTTTGTTGCCGGAATTGCACAATACTTGTTCGGATTGCCCGGTTCTCCCATGCAGAGGTCGTTACCACAGCAGTTTGCATTGGTCTCACATGAGCCTCCGCAGGCGGGTCCACCTGGCGGTTCGACGTATGGTCCTGAGAGAACACATTCGTGATTCGCGTTACACACGTACCCGTAATCGCAATCAGTGTGATACGTACATTGAGGAATCGGGCACGTTTGGCCGCCGCAGTCCACCTCGCACTCGCCACATGCTTCTACACCGGAACAGAATCCATCGCCACAACAACCATATCCTTGGGCTTCACATGTCGTCGATGGATACTCGTTCTCCCACTCAAACTGCGTCAGCCAGCATTCGGTTTGAGCCTCGCACGTTCTCGCCTCGCACATCTCCGAACAGACATGCGAATCCCTGACGATCGCCCCTCCCTCCGTGGCCATGCCGAACCAGACGCCGACAAGAGCAAGCAACAACAGACGCTTTCGTCTCTCCATCACTCCTCCTCGTTGATTACGATCTGGACCAGGAGTCCTATTTCTGGCCCGTGCCGGCTGAGGTGTCTGACGTTCCGGTGAGTCGATCGAGAACTCGCTGAAACTCACCAAGAGGCTGCGCACCGCTGAAGCGCTCCCGCACCTTCATCCGGCCGTCCGACAGAAGCGGGCCGGCGACAAAGGTCGGTGTGCCCGTCACGCCAAGCAGTTGGCCGCCTTCGCTATCTGTCCGAACCGAGGCGACCATTTCGCCGTTCAAACAGGTAGCGAAGCGGCGCGGCTCAAGTCCGACGGCGGCGGCATGACCGCTCAGGCTCGCCGCATCCAGAGACTCTTGGTTGCTAAAGAGCTGATCGTGGAACGGCCAGAATCTCCCCTGCTGGCCGGCACACTTGGCGGCCTCGGCGGCTTTCTGCGCAAGTGAGTGGTTCGCCAGTGGAAACTGCCGAAAGGC
This sequence comes from Acidobacteriota bacterium, assembly GCA_024640135.1. Lineage (GTDB taxonomy): Bacteria > Acidobacteriota > Vicinamibacteria > Vicinamibacterales > SCN-69-37 > SYFT01. Next base: position 13,864 of record JAHEFO010000006.1, on the reverse strand, counting down.
AAGCAACACCTTACCCGTTCGCACATACTGCTCCCGAATTGCGGGAAGCGTTTCGCGCGCAAACCGTCCGCAGTATGGACACTGAAAGTCCGAATACACAACCAAGCCGACGGGGGCCGACTGGCTGCCCTCGAGTTCGGCGCCGGTCAACGCGATCGGCTCTGCGGGCAGCGGCACCTCCGGTCGGCGCGCCGACGCGGCGGCGGCGACAGCCGGTCCAGGCGCCGTTCTTGTGATGGCCATCCAGGCAACGGCAGCGGCGACTACGACCAGCGCCACAGTTTCAGCAATCGACTGCCACCGAGACGACGTTCTGTCTGACATCAATCGCCCTCCCATCAGTGCTCCGAAGTGACGAGGGACCGGCCGAACCGCTCCTTTGGCTGCGCTGCAAGCTTCGGGCCATTAGGTCGGGCCACCTCCTGAAAGAGGGAAGAACTACCAAAGAGGCACGTTGAGGCGCGAGGACCCCACGAGGGTCCAGTGCACGCCTCATCGCCGAGTACGCAGTACTATCGAAGATACTGGCGTTTCTATGCGGGAATCAGTCGAGATGCCTCGTGCCAGACTTCTGGCAGAATACCCGCATGGTGCTGGTGCGGCGCCGGAATCCGACTCGGTCGTGGCGCGATCCCGCGGTGCGTCACGAGACGCTCGAAGAGTTGATACGTGCCGTCGCAGGGGCTCAGGATGCGGGCGGCCTGCGCTCGGTCGTGGCGCGCCGATTTCAGGCCCTGGCGGATTGTGATGCCGTCTGGTTCCTCGATCTCGACCGCAGCGGTGAAGTGTTCGAGGCCGTACGGTTCGAGCGCGGGCAGCCGGGCAGCGGTTCCGGAGGAATCCGATGCAGGGCTGACGGGCCACTGGCCACCTGGCTGCGGCTGAACGAGACGCCGCTGGTCTATCCGGGCCAGTCCGGCATCGAGTCCTACCTCGACCTGGAGGAACGGCGCCAGCTGGAAGAGCAGCACATTCGCGCGTGCCTGCCGATCTTCATGGTTGGGACTCTCAGGGCCATCATCATGCTGGAGTCCGACGCTCGGTCTTGGGAGCTGTCGCCCGCTTTGGGCGAGTTCCTGATGGTGTGCGGCAGGCACGCTGGCCTTGCCTACGAAAACATCGAGCGCCATGAGGCCGAGGTGGGCGACATCAAGACTGCGGCGCAGGCTCGACGGCTCGCCATCGCCGGGCAGCTGGTGTCGATGCTTGCGCACGAGATTCGCAATCCCCTCAGCATCGTCCGTTCGAGTATTCAAATCGTCCGGGATTCCGATGAGGGCTGGGACAAGCGTCACATGCTGTTGACCGACGCCATCGAGGAAACTGACCGTATCTCGGAGACGATTGCGACGTTTCTGTCCTTGAATCGACCCGCGACGCTACGAGAGGAGGTTGTGGATGTTGTCGAGCTGCTCGAGGGGGCCGTGCGCGTGATGGGCAGCGTCGCGGGCGGCCAGGGCGTCGAGATCAGGATGTTGAACGAGTTCCCGGCGCTCCGTGTGTCCGGCGACCGGGATGAATTACGCCAGGTCTTCGTGAATGTCCTGCTCAATGCGATACAAGCAATTGACAATGCAGGGACGATCGACATTCGCACGTCGCTGTTCGATGAACCGCGGCGTGACGGTACCGGCCATCGCACCATGATCCTGGTCTCCGTGTCGGATTCTGGTCCGGGCATTTCACACGACGTGATTGAGACGATGTTCGAGCCGTTCGTCTCGACGAAGTCCTCTGGCAGCGGACTCGGCCTGGCCATCTGCAGCCAGATCGTCGGCCGCCATGGTGGTAGGATGTCAGCACGCAACGAACAGGGGCGTGGTGCGACGGTGTCGGTCTCACTCCCCCTGAAGACGGGACACGATGGCGACGATTCTCCTCGTTGATGACGAGCCGCGCCTGCGGCAGGTGCTGGCGATGTGTCTCAAGCAACATGGTCACGTCGTTGTGGAGGCGGAATCGGGCGAGCATGCGCTCTCGCAGAGTCAATCGCGGCGCTTCGATGTCGCCCTGCTCGATGTCGCCATGCCTGGGATTGGCGGGATCGAGGCCATGCGTCAACTCTCCGCGCGCGACGACGCGCCAACCGGAATTATGATGACTGCGCATGGCAGCATCCGATCGGCTGTGGACGCCATCCGGGCCGGCGCCTTCGACTATCTCACCAAGCCGTTCGACAACGACGAGCTGCTGATTGTCATCGAGCGAGCCCTCGAGCAACGCCGACTGCGGTCGGAAGTCAAACAGTTGAGAACGGAACTGGAAAGCCGATACGGATTTCTCGACATTGTCGGCATCAGTGCTCCGATGCGGCGGGTCTTTCAGATGATGGAAAAGGTGGCCCGGACGGACGAGACCGTGTTGATTTTCGGCGAGTCCGGCACGGGCAAGGAGCTGGTGGCTCGCGCGCTGCACAACCGCGGATCCAGGGCCAGCCGGCCGTTCCTCGCTGTCAACTGCAGCGCGATTCCGGCAACCCTGGTCGAGTCCGAGTTCTTCGGCCACGAGCGCGGGGCGTTCACTGACGCCAGGGAGAGCCGGCCTGGCAAGTTCGAGAGCGCCCATCGGGGCACGATCTTCCTTGATGAAATCGGAGATCTGCCACTGGACGCGCAGGCGAAGTTGCTGCGCACCTTGCAGGAACGAACGGTCACCCGGTTGGGCTCGTCGACACCGATCGCCGTAGACGTGCGCGTGATTGCGGCCACGCATAGGGACTTGCGGGCCGAGGTGACGAAGGGGACCTTCCGGGAAGATCTGTTTTACCGGTTGGACGTGCTGGCCATCCACCTGCCGTCACTGCGGGAACGCCCTGAGGATCTGCCGGTGCTGATCGATCACATCGTGCAGGCGCTGGCGGCTGAACTTCGAAGTGACGTGAGGACCGTGTCCCCGGAGGCGCGCGCGCTCCTGGCGGCGTACGATTGGCCGGGTAACGTCAGGGAACTGCAGAACGCCCTGCGACGAGCCATGGTGATGGCCGAGGGATCGGTCCTCAAGGCGATGGACCTGCCGGCGAGGATCCGCGGCTTCGAGGAGGACGCGGATATGACGGAAGGCGCCCATGGCGCCCTGGCCGAGACCGTGGCGAAGGCCGTGGAGCGCCTTGAACGAGGTCTGATTGTGTCCGCACTCGCCGAATGCCGGGGAAGCAGGACGCAGACCGCGCTGCGACTCGGAATCAATCGCAAGACGCTCTTCACCAAGCTGAAGCAGTACGGCCTGGCCGACGCTGACGAGGAGTCCTGAGCCGTCCTAGAGCCATCGAGTCTTCCCGGACGGCCGGCGCATGAACGCCACAATGGCCACGAGCCAGACGACCACGCCTTGAAGCGTCAGCACCAGCATCGACGGTGCGGCGTCGGAGAACCGCGTTCCTGCGGTCGCCTTCTGCTGACGGAATGCCGGCAGCTCGCCGACTGTCGGTCGTGGCCCCCGGTCGTGGAACACCACTCGGGATCGCGATCCTGATTGAAGTCGTACGACGAGCCTCGTTCGCATATCGAACACGGCAGCGCTCAGTATGCGCTGATACGCTTCGCCGTCATCGATCCACCGATGGGCAGCCGCTTCTCCAACGTCGGCCACTTCGGACAACGCGGACCCAAAGGCCGTGCCTGGGAACACCACGCCCACCCACCAGGCGTTTGCGGCGCGCGCGGCCTCCTTGTGTCGAAAGTCGGTGTCCAACTGATCGAGACGGCGGCGTAGCGTGGCAAGGCTGCGGTCCCAATGCTGCGCGACCCTTTCAAGCAGAACTCCACTCAACTGGAATCCCGCCGGAACGTCGGTGGCACCAAGGGCCTCGAGTACGATGCGGCCCGCGTCGGTTTCCACCCGCAACGAGGACTCTTGGTATTCGGCGTTGCGTGACACCTCAAAAAGCGTACGTGACTGACTCGGCGATATCCCCTCCGCCAGCGCCCCGGCGAGCGGGCCGCCGAGGGTCGTGGCCAGCAGCCAGAGGACTGTGGCCACCGCGAGTGCTCGTGACGTGTCGATGACCAGGACGGCGACGGCGGCACCCGTGCCGACCAACGCCACTCCGTACCACATCGAGACGAGCCAGATCAGCAGCAGGCTCCACATGGCGTCCGATGAGACCAGGGTCGCATCGCCTGCCAGCAACGTGACGATGGCGCTGCCAATCACGACAGCGGCGGCCACAGCGACAGCGACTGTGCCACCCGCCATCGCACCCGCGACCAGCGCGGATGGCCGTACGGGAAGACTGACGAGGGACTTGGTGGGGCCCCGCGGCCTCGAGGCGGCCATGGACCCGAAACCAGCCGCGATGGCCAGGAGTCCGATCAGGCCACGGAGGATGAACTCGAGGTCGAGGTCCGCACTCACCACCGACACCAGGGGCTGTCCAGACACCGTGGCCCCGGCACTGATGCCTTCCGGGCCGAAATCCCAGTATTGCGAGAGTCGCGTGTCCAGGCCGCCAACGAGCACACTCAGTGGAGCCGGACGACGAATGACTCGCAGGGCCTCGTCACGCTGGAAGCCATTCACGGCGTGTTGACCGTGCTCGGCCGTCTGGTCTCGCTGTGCCACCAGGAGATCGACCTGGATTTGGCGTCGCGTGTACTGCGCCAAGCCAGCCTGTGTCACTGCCACAGCAAGCGCCGCGCTCATCAGTACGATGGCGCGCCAAAGGGCGGTCGCCACCTGCAGTCGGCACTCGGCGAGGGCGACCAGTGTGCCTTGTCGGATCCACACCATCACGGGCGGTGCCCTTTTACGTAGGACCGGCCGACATAGTCGGAGTACAACGCGGTCAGGCTCTCCTGCAACAACTGATGCCGGTGTCGCTCCGCGACCTTTTCGCCTCGCTTGAGCACACCGATGTGGTCGCCCAACTGCGCGGCCACGAGCACGTCGCTGGTGGTCAGCAATACGGAGGTCCCGGCACGTCGGAATTCGCCGACGATCTCGATGAAGCGTGCGGTCGCGAGCGAGTCGAAGCCCGCCGTCGGATCATCAAGGAGCAGCAACGGCGGGCGGCGAAGCCACGCCCACGCCAGCATGACCGAACAATGCGCCGCGTGCGGCAGCCCCGCCATCGACCGGGCAAGATAGCGGTCTTGAAGACCCATCAGGCGGAGTGCGTTGGTTCGCTCCTCAGGCAGCGAATTGAGGCCGGCGAGCTTGGCAAACAGATGCACGTAGCCCCGCGGCGTCATGGGCCCGGCGAAGCGAGCCCGTCCATCCACGAAGCCTGTGGTGTTCCGGGCGGCCGTCGCATCGACTCCAGGATCGATGCCATCGACCTGGACCGTCCCCGCATTGGCTTTGGCGAAGCCCAGGACCAGGTCAACAATCGTCGTCTTTCCAGACCCAGGTCCGCCGAGCCAGGCATAGACCTCTCCGACGCGGAGCTCGAAGGAGACGCCGGCAATACCACCGGTGGGCCGGACGGCAGTCACATGTTGAAACTGAACGATGGATCCCGCACTCGACACGACCACTCCGAATCCCGTACTCAAGAGGACTGCCATTATTGTCCGGCAGCAATCTCGGCGCCCGGCTCTCGACAGGTGGGGCGATCATGCCCCAAACCGTGGGGCGGAGAGGCCCCAAGAGCTACTGAAGCGCTCGTTTTGGCAGCAGTCCGGGCATTGTGATGCCAAAGAAATCTGCAATGCTTTCAGCCTGGTCGCCCTGATAGGCGCCCCTCCAGCTCTTCAGCACCCGGCCATCCTGGCCGATAACCACCGTCTGGGGTGTGCCGCGAAACCCGTACGCCGCCAGCGTGTCCGCACCGACCGCCGTCAGGATCGTCAAGGATATTTCCCGGTCACGGATCGCGGCCGGAACATCTTCTGTAGCCGCAACCCCCACGACGCGGTAGCGTCCGCTCGTCTGCTTTACGAGTGCCTCGACGTTGGCCCAGTTACGGTCACACCAGCCGCAGGCGGCACTGAAGTAGTAGAAGACCGTGGGCAAGTCTGCCAACGGCCGAATCGTCAAGGGGACACCATTCGGCGTGAGGCCGCTGATCGGCGGAAGGATTGCGCCGGCCGCGGCGCCACCTTCAGGCTGCCGCCGCGCAGCTCGCAGCTCCTGGCTCAGAGCGAGATTCAGTCCAACAGAGATCACAAGCAGCAGAGCAGATCCGTGCTTGACAAGAACAACAAAGAAGCGGCGACACCGACCGACGACAATCTGGAGCATGTTCAACCTCGTCGGCACGACAGAGCAAGCGACGTGCCGGAGGTTCGTGGTTGTGATGCCAGCCACGCCAACAGGCCCCGACGCTCCGACCGCTGCAAATGGGGTCCTCCGACCTCGTCTCGGGGGCAGCGTGGCCCCGGCTCAGGGACTCGCGCCGAGCTGGCGCACTGGCGCAACGCGCATGGCACTCGGCACTGAACTTGCCAGATGGCCTTACTTGGAGGGCCACATGTTGCCGAGAGCCATTCTTGCAGCGTCTGTGTTGGTCGCGATTGCGTACTCCGCGGCGCCACTGGTTGCGTCACAGACGGTCGAAGGAATCTGCTGCGCAGAGGAGGAAGATTGTCCCGAAGGCTATCAGTGTGTGTTTCGGACAGGAGATGAATGCTGGCCTGGGCAGACTGGATATTGCGAGCCCGTACCGCACCACGACCACTGCGATCAGTAATGACTGACCCCATGCGCAACAGCGCCTTGCTTCCCTGAACTGGACTTTTGATCTGTACGCAACCTGTGCCCTCAGTTTCGGGACACGGCCGCGCGCGCATACTGAATCGGGGCGCGCAATGCGCGGTCATGGGGCCGCTGGACCTCATCGGTCGTAGTGCGGTCCTTGGATGCACAGTCGCCTTGGGCACCGAAACGGCGCAGCGCTTGCCGGATTGCGACGGAATTCGTCGCGCGCATACTTACAGACCGGGCACAGATCCACGCGGTACGCGTCTTGCAGCGTCGCCATCGTGAGCTGATGGGTTAGTCGTCAGCACAGTCGACAGATCGCCAACCTGAATCGAAAGACCAGGCACCGTACTTCACTGGGGGCGCGATGGCCGAATTGGAAAGACCCGCAGCGCACGGCAAGCTGGTGGCCATTAGAGGGCTGCTGGACGTCACCGCCACGGCACTTGTGATAGTCGTCGCGGTGATGGTGATTGTCCGGCTGACTTCTGGCGCGCATCCTCAAGCCAGTCCTACGAAGGCGAGCCAGGCCGGGACCCGACGAGAGGAACCGTTGCCGTCAGATCCTCTGCCCCTAGCGAATGCCGCTCTAACGGGCGACTTGACGGCGAAGGTCGCCATAATCGAATTCTCCGACTTTCAGTGCCCGTACTGCCGGACGTTTGCGCTAGGTGTCTGGCCTGAGCTACAGCGCCAGTATGTCGACACCGGCAAGGTTCTCTTCGCCTTCCGACATATGCCGCTTGACAGCATTCATCCACGGGCTCGGGCGTTGGCTGAAGCAGCCGAGTGCGCCCGCCGACAGGACAACTTCTGGCAGTTCCACGACGGGTTCTTTCAACGACAGAAGGAACTTGTGGACCTGGATCTGGTTGAGTTCGCCAGCGATGTCGGAGTCGCTCGCGCTTCCCTCGTCAAGTGCCTCGATGGCGAGGCAAGTGCCGCAGTCGCCGCAGACGAGACAATGGGACGAGTGTTCGGTGTTGCCGGAACGCCGACTTTCTTCATTGGACGGGTCGATGGTGAGCGGCAGGGGGTCGTGACTGTGACTGGCAGGCTGAGTGGGGCGAGGCCCCTGCAGGATTTCGCCAGGGCAATAGATGTGGCACTTAGTGCTGAGAAGGAGATGTGATCGTCTGGCGAACTCACGCGGTGCTTGAAAGGAGCGGAAATCATGACTGCTGGAGCTAGGAACCTGAGGAACGTCGTCTTGCTGGGATTGGTGTTCGCCTACGCCGAGGTCGGTGGAGCGTCGCTGCTGGCTACTTCGCCGCCGCCTCCGATCTGCGAAGAAGTGTGTTCGAGTTCAAGTGCGTGTGATGAGACGTGCTACGAGAATCAGATGGAATTCGAGAACGGCAACGACATCACATGCTACGACTACGGAGTCTGGGATGAGGAGGCAGTGTGTTGTGGAGACGCACGATGCGATGAAGGTGAGATCGTAGCCACGTGCGAAGAGGACTGTGGGACAACGTATGGATCCTGTGGTGAGTGCAACCCGTTTACGCAGACAGGCTGCACCGGCGACGACGTCTGCATGTGGGACCACTGTTGCCTACCAGAGGGCAACGGTCCGCAGCCGCAGTATCCCACGTGTTTTGTTGTGGTCTGTCACGATGCGACCGACTGCTGTTCGGATAGCATCTGCGTGCATGATGGCAGTTGGGCCACAGGAACATGCTACCCGAAACAATAAAGCTGTGAACCGTGCTGGACGCCCAGGTGGAGAGCACTCTTGTGCAGAGCGGTCCTGGGCCAAGTGCGCTGAGTGTGGCAGCTGAAGGCCGGAGGACTAAGGCATGAGACGGAAGCAGTCCGTGACTCCAGCCCTCGTGCTGCTCGTTCTCGCGGTGGCGATGGCCCAACGGGTGCGAGTGGCCGCCAGCGGTGATGGCCAGACCTTTGTCGCGGTCATTGATGCGAAGGGGACGGCTGTCACGCAGTTGACGGTCAATGACTTCCTGGTGCGCCTTGGTGGAGAGCCGGTGAGTGTCACCGGCCTCACCCGTGCGGTTGGCCCTCTCGGCCTCGTAGTGATTGCCGACGTTGACACCGATGCGCCGGTGCTAGAGGTGCGGGGAGCGGTCAGAAAGCTGTTAAACGCCTTGCCCCAGCAGCACCCAGGATCGATGGTTGGACTGATGTTGCGCTCGGACGCTGGTACAGTCGTGATGCGTCACGCCAACGAAGATCTGGCTCGACTCCACGAGGATGTGTCTCACTTCGTCAAGGCTGAGGGTAATGCGCCACTCATCGAGAGGGTCGTTGTCGGTGCGGGCACTTTGGCCGAGTTGCCGGTCTCGCGACGGATCATCATCACGATTTCTAGCGTAGGTGACCATGGTGGCGACACGTTTGTCGCGCCGAACCGAATCGTTCGGAGGCTCCTCGATGATGGAGTCTCGATGTGGGCGTTTGACATGGCTGGGCCGACATGGCGCGCTGCTTCAAGTGGCGAAGCGCGCGTGATGGTCGATGCCGCGCGGCTGAGCGGCGGGCGGTATCAGGCGGTGCGGCCGTCTGGGCTGGGCGCGGCGATCGACCGACTGATGACCATCATCGGAGCGCAGTATCTCCTCACCTATGGCAGCGAGGGCGGAGGTTCCCAGACTCTAGGTGTCGGTGTTCGACAGGACGGCGTGACGGTACTCGCGCCGGCATGGACGGCGTCGGCCAAGGGCAGGGAGGTGCGGTATGTTCCGCGTGAATGATTCTTTGCGCGGCAGAGGTGAGGCCTCGTTTCAGAATGTGTGGCCGCTCCAGAGATGTCCCTTCCGATCCGTCCCGGGACGAGAGATCGTGGGCCTGCTGATCTTGGCCCTGGCTGGGTGCAGCGGTTCTGGTCCGACGGTGAATGCGCCGACCATGAATCCGGCTACGGCCGAGACTCCTTTGACGCTGTCTGGAACGATCGTGAGTACTCAAGACGGTACGCCCGTGGCCGGCGCGACGGCGACCTTCAACGGTGCGACGTTGACCACCGTCACGACCGGGCCGGATGGCAGGTTCTCCATCCCGGTGGCCGCCGGCCTGTTGCGCTACTCCGTTGTGGCAGCAGGCTACTTCGACCGGGCATCCGCCCTCACGGTGGTCGAGTCGCGAGACAATGTGCAGCTCGATATGATCGCCGAGCGCGAACCATTGTCGCTCGAGTTCTACAGGCAAGTCGCGAGGGATTGGCTCAATCGACGTCTGACAGGGTTGCTCCCCTGGCCGACGGATCCCAGCTTCTATCTGGTGACCACCACGCGAGACACGGGGGAGATGGTGCCTGAGCCCATCATTACGGCGATCCGGCGCGTGTTCGAGAACGCGATCCCTGAGCTCTCAGGTGGCCGTCGCAAGCTGGCGGGCTTCGAATCGGGTCCTGCGCCTCGTCCGTCGAGAGACGGGTGGGTAGAAGTGACGTTCTGGCACTACGTCGGACCTGGCCTTACCGGAACCGCGACAGTGGGTTACCTGGGCGCTTTGGGAGAAATGCAACTGCGCTACGACCCAGTCGGTGACGCACAGGGAATCTACAATCCCCTTGAATGTGAGTCAGCGAGCGTGGAGACAGCCGATCACGAGATCGTCCACACCATGGGCTTCTATCACTCGGATAGCACATTCGATGACTTCCATTCGGGCCCAGGGTGTCCAGGATCCGGTCGCCCACAGCGCATGCGGATTGCCGGCGCGATCATGGCGTCGCGTCCGCGCAGCAACAAAGATCCCGACCGAGACCCAACGGAGTTTTCGACGCCTGCTGCCGTCGATTCCCGGCCAGTTCGAATGCTGTGTCGGCTGGACGACATCCGGTAGTTGACAGGCCAAGCGCAGCAACTGGCTTGTGGCGTCCATCAAATGCCTGCGAGGGATGGTTGGCGGTACGCGGAGATTTCGGATGCGGGCTTCGACCTCGTCCGGTGGTCACTCTCTTCAGTCGAGAGGGAGAGGCCTGCACTGTGCCAGACGATAGAGGTCAACGAAAAGGGAGGTTCAATGTGGACGTCAGCTCTTCATCGACGCAGACCAGGTGGCGTGGCGCGCCGGCAGCTCCACCCACGCGTTCGATCAGTTGCACGCTGTCCGAGATCGGAGGATCGAGGTAAGCCTGTTGGATCGGTGTTCACCAGAGGTCGACGCAGTCTCCCTCGTCCAGAAACCGTGTGCGAATAAGTGCGAATGCGTCCGCGCAAAGCGCCACGTTCTGACCCGGCCCGCACCAGATCAGGCCCGTAAACATTGGCCTGATCTGGTGTGCGCGTGAACCCGGCTGGACTCTGACTCTGCTTATCGGGGTTCGAATCCCTGCCTCCCAGCCATTTCCAACTGCAATCAGTTCAACGGTTTAGCGGGAGGCTGAGAAACTCCGTCTTCAGCGGGTTCGGCGGCGTTGCACCAGACTCTGGAAGAACTCGAGGACGAAGGGGTAGAACTGCACGCGGCCACCAACGGCGAGGAAGCCCTGGCGGCGATCGAGTCGATGCGACCCAATCTCGTGTTCCTGGACGTGATGATGCCGAAGCTGAGCGGCTTCGACGTCTGCGAGCGGGCCAAGAAGGTGCTCGGGCTGAACGATGTCTACATCGTGCTGCTGACCGCCAAGGGCCAGGAGTTCGACCGGCAACGGGGCGTTGAGGTGGGCGCCGACCTGTACATGACGAAGCCTTTTGACCCGGACGGCCTGCTGATGAAGGCCCGCGAAGTACTCGGCCTGTAGGCCGGTCTGATGGCTCGCGTTTCTCTCAAACACATCGTCGGCGCCCAGACAGACGCCGGGTCGATGCTCGGCGCGCTTTCCGAGGCCATCGGGGCGTCTGTGTCGATCGAGGATCAGTCTGGCCGGGTGCTGTACGGCAGTCCGGCTGGGGGCGCCCGCGTGCCTGTGGTCCATGACGGCGTCGGCCTTGGATGGGTCACCGGAACCGAGGGCGCCGGCGCGATTGCCGATTTGCTGCAGTTCCTCGCCGCGAACGAATCGGAGCGCAAGGCGCTTGGCGCCGAAGTGTTGCACCTCTACCGCGAAGTGAACCTGATCTACAGCTTTTCGGAGAAACTGGCAGCACTGCTCGATCTGGATCGCGTCGTGCAGCTGACATTGCAGGAAGCCCGGCATCTGATCGTTGCCACCGATGGCGCCATTCTGCTGCTGGACGACGCGGGCGACATGTTGACCGCCGCCGCGACGTTTGGCGACGAATTCCCTCGGCTCTCCGGCCTTCGGCACGGACACGGCATCGTGGGTACCGTCGCGGCCACCGGTGTCGGCGAAATCGTGGACGACGTGATGATGGATGCGCGGAGGGTCGCAGCCGTGAACGTCAGGTCACTGGTGTGCGCGCCTCTGAAAGTGGGTGAGAAGGTGATCGGCGTGATCGCGCTGGCGAGCACCGAGCCCATGGTGTACGAGGCTCGCGAGTTGAAGCTGCTGAACACGCTGGCCCTGCAGACCGCCACGGCGATCGAGAACGCCCGGTTGTTCGAGCGCACGGTCGAGGCCGGCCTGGAACGCGAACGGTTGCTGGCCCTGAACAAGCAGGCCGAAGTGGCACGCGCGCGATTCGAGCGCGAACTGGAGTTGGCTGCGCAGATACAGGCCGACCTGTTTCCGCCCGCCATGCCCGCGATTGCCGGCTATGAGATTGCCGCACGGAACCGTCCGGCACGGCAGTGTGGCGGCGACTACTACGACGTGATCGCTGGAGGCGTCGGTCGCGATGGTGGCGCGCTGTTTTGCGTGGCGGACGTCTCCGGCAAAGGGCTGCCGGCATCGCTGCTGATGAGTCACATGCAGGCCACGTTGCGCGCCCTTCTCGGGCGCACCCAGTCATTGACCAACCTGGCAGGCGAGGCCAACGCGCTGCTTCATGGGTCCACGGCCGCGAACAAGTACGTCACGGCCGCGCTGCTCGATTTGGATACGGCCTCGGGCGAGGCGCGATACGTCAGCGCCGGGCACATCGACAGCTGGGTCTTCAGCCAGGATGGGACGGTTCGCCCGCTCGCGTCCACCGGTGCGCCGCTGGGCCTGCTGCCGCCTGGCCTGCCGTACGAAGAGACATCCGTCGCGGTTGGTCACGGCGATTGTGTGGTCCTGTGCTCGGACGGCGTCGCCGACGCGCAGAACTCGGCCGGGGACGAATTCGGCGAGGCCCGCCTGGCCGCAGTCGTTCAGGCTGCGCTCGATCAGCCGGTTGGGACCATCGTCGACCGGGTCCTGATGGCGATTGATGCGTTCGCTGGCGATGCGCCGCAGTTTGATGACATCACGCTGCTGGTGCTGCGACGCGCAGGCTCGTGATGCTGAGCGGAATCTAGTAGCAGCAGGTCGGGCGCGGGCGGGCGGGCGGTCTCGACCCGCCGTGTGGCCATGTGTGCCCACCATGTCCTCAAGGACTTGGTCGCCGCGCTCCTCGCCGGTGTCGGGTTACTGGCGATCCTGCGGCGCAGTCTCGGCTTAAGTGATCACGTATGAATACGGACTATCGTCGACTGGATTCAATGGTGTCGCCCGCTGCGCCGGGGCCAGACACGCAGCGAGACCACTGCCAACGAGGACCGAAATGCCTGTGTCTTGGGGACGCCTCGGTCATCGGTAGATGACTATTTAATATCGAAGTGTGATATATATTGACCTTCGATATTTAAGCGAGGTGCCATGGTAGCCGATTCATCTCTCTCCCGGTCCGCGTTCCTGATCCTCCTTGCCCTGTCCGACCGTCCCCGCCATGGGTTGGCCATCATTGATCGTGTTGAGGAGACGTCTGAAGGCGAGATCCGCATGGGGCCGGGGTCGCTGTACGGCACACTGCAGAAATTGGTTGCCGCCGGGATGATCAAGGAACTTCGGGAGGCCCCGGACCCGAACGACGACGATTCGCGGCGACGTTATTACGGGACGACCCCTCGTGGCGACCGCGCACTGAAGGCGGAGGCTCATCGGATGCGCACGCTCGTGGACGCCGCGGTCAAGCAGAATCTGCTGGGAGGTCTGTAGTGGCGGGCGCTGTCCCGGCCCGCACAACGATCACCGTCATCCGGTACCTGGCCGCTGCAGTTGCCTGGCTCTACCCCCCCAGCTTTCGCCTGAACCACGGCCGGGAGTTTCCCGACGTCGCTGCCCATTGGTATGTGAACGAGCTTCGGCGGTCCGGCCGCCCTCTTCGGGCGATGGCGATGCTCGGCCGGGTCATGGCGCGTGACACGGTCTTCGGCGTGCCCGCTGCCTGGCGTCACG
>JAHEFO010000101.1 GCA_024640135.1 Acidobacteriota bacterium | reverse complement strand
GCTGCTCGCGGTCAATGAAAACCCGACGCGGTTCATGAGTTTTGAAGTCCGCTACACGACCAAAGACAACCTGGCGTTTGTCGCGTACCACACGTCAACCGGCTCGATCGGGTATCTGCTCCAGGCCGGAATCCCGGCGCGAGTCACGGTCCCCAGGCTCGGCACGGATCAATTGCTCAAAATCCGAACGATGTTCGAGACGGCCCTCCAGAAGCTGAACCAGGTCAGCGGAGGGTAGAGGATGGCCGGGCGCGATGCGTTGGCGTGGCCGTCCACGGGTCATCGGGCCACGGATGCTTGGGATACCGGCCACGCAGTTCCTTGCGGACCTCCGGATATCCGCGCGCCCAGAAACTTCTGAGGTCACGCGTGATCTGCACGGGCCGCTGGTTGGGGGCGAGCAGCACAAACGTGATGGGCACGGCCTTCGGGCCCAGCCGAGGTGTGTCGGCCAGGCCGAAGACTTCCTGCAGCTTCACCGACACTTCAATGCCGCCGTCCTCGCGATACACGATCGTGTGTTCGCGACCGCTGGGGACCCGCAACACGTCGGGCGCGAGTCTGGCGATCTCAGCGCGAACGTGGCCGGGAAGCTGCGTATCAAGACGCACATCGTCCAGCCGCGTCACTCCGGCACAGGCCGAGGCGGCCAGTTCGGCAGCGTCGATCTCGATGCCCGCGAAGTGCAGGCGCCGTAACAGCCGCTGGTCGTGGTCATTCGACCCGCGCCGTTGGTAGGCCTCGCACAGCAGGCGTGACGCGACCTCGGCGTCGGGCGCCACCGGCCGTTCGCGCAGAACGAGCGCATCGTAGCGATCGCGCTGCACGGCACGCACGGTGCCGGTGGCTTCGACGAACTCGTGTGCGACCTCTTTGTGTGTGGGCACAAGCCACTCCGGCTCAGCGGCACTGGCCAGACGGATCCGCGGCTCTCCGCCCTGACGCGTGGCGCCTGCGACGTCAACGGCCACGATGAACTCGGCGTGCCGCACACCACTCTCGCGCGCCAGGACGGCGCCGGTGCCTGATGCAAGCAGGCACGCGTCCTGTCCGGTGGCACGACGTCGTGCGATACGATCCGGATACGCCGCGAGGACGGCGCGTCTCAGATCGTCGTCGCTGAGATCCCCGGCCTTCGGGTCCGTCAACTGTTGTGTGACGTGCCGGAGGTGTGGCGGCAGTGCATTCAGGTCGCCGAACACCTCGAGATCCGAATCGCGCGTCTCTCCACTCGCAGCCGCGCGCATGCGTGTCCCGTCGGAGAGACAGGCACACACCCGCGCCGCCCGCGCCGTCCGTCGCGCCGCCAGCAGCAGTCGAGCCAGCCTCGGATGCAGCGGCAGCCGGCGCATCGCCCGGCCGTCCGACGTGAGCCGTCCCGCTTCATCCACCGCGCCGAGCCTGCGCAAGAGCGCCAGCGCAGCATCAATCGCCCAGCCAGACGGTGCTTCAAACCACTCAAACGTGTCAGCCGCGCCACCCCATGCCACGACGTCGAGCACCGGCCCCGCAAGGTCCACCCGCAGAATCTCTGGCTCCCGGTGGGGGCGCAGCCGGTCGCGCGCGTCCCACAGGCGATGGACGACGCCGGCTTGGGTCCGACCGGCGCGGCCGGCGCGCTGGTCCGCCGAGTCCTGGGTGACGCGCTCCAGCAGAAGCGAATCGATCGCCCGACCGGCATCGTAGCGCGCCACTCTCTGCAGGCCGGTATCAACAACCGCCGTGACGTCTGGCACGGTCACAGTGGTCTCCGCCAGGTTGGTCGCCAGCACGATGCGTGGCCCGCCGGTCGGTGCCAGCGCCAGGTCCTGTTCATCAGCATCCAGCCCACCGTGCAGCGGGAACACCGGCCACGCGCCGCCGGCCAGGCCGCGCGCGGCGTCCTGAATTTCGCGAGCACCCGGCAGGAAACACAACACGGCGCCACGCGTGGACGCCGCCAATTGCCGCGCGGCCTCCGCGACCCCGACGCCTGGGTGATACGACACCTCCAGGGGAAACTGGCGGCCCGGCACGTCAATCACCGGACATCCGTTCAGGAAAGCCGAGACACGCGACGGATCGATCGTCGCCGACATGACGATGATGCGGAGGTCGTGGCGCGCACGCCAGGCCTGCTTGACGAGCGCCAGCCCGAGATCGGCGTGGATGCTGCGCTCGTGGAACTCATCCAGCACGACGGTGCGCACGCCCGAGAGCAGCGGGTCCTGATGCAGCATCGCGGTCAGCACGCCCTCGGTGGCGATCGTCAATCGCGTCTGGTCTGAGACCCGCCGGTCGAACCGCACGTGCCAGCCGATCTCTCGGCCGACCGTCCAGCCTTGCTCCTCGGCAATGCGCCGGGCGATGGAGCGCGCCGCCACCCGCCGAGGCTGCAACACCAGCACGGGCCCATCCCCAACCAGGGATGGAGGCACCCGCGTCGTCTTGCCTGCGCCGGGCGAGGCCACCACCACGGCCGCCCGGTGCGAGGCCAGCGCCTCATGCACGCGGTGCAGATGGTCGTCGATCGGCAGGGTGGGTGTCATCTGGTGGGCCTGATGAATGGTAAGCTGCCGGCCTCCATAGAAGTCATCCAACCCGTCAGGACGAGTCGCGGTTATCGTGTCTGTGGCCGGCGTACGCGGTCTCCGCCTACTGGCGCAGCATCAGGCGACGAATCTGCCGGAACGGGAGGGCGCCGTGCGAGATCAGATCGTCGTGGAACGCCTTGAGCGAAAAGGCCGGGCCCTGGGCACTCTGCAGCTCATCGCGCAGCCGGAGGATCATCAGCTCGCCGATGATCTCCCGCCCCGGAGGTGACGGCGATTGCGAGTCGCGCTGCACTTCGATGAAGGCGTTGCCGGGCTCCATGCCGATCCGCTGAACGTAGGCGTCAACCGCCTCGTCGAACGTCATGTCGCCCTTGGCCATCTTCAGCTTGGTCAGAATTCGCTGGACGCGCCACATGCGCATCTGCCGACGCGCCATCATCGTCTTGAGCTGTTCCATGTGGGGCAGCGTGGCGAAATAGCCCTCGTCCTCGAACAACTGTTCCAGATAAAACGACCACGCCTGGCTGAAATAGATCGAGTTGAACATCCGCCGCATCGGCCGGGTGACGTTGGCCCGGGCCGACGCGATCTGCACGGTGTGTCCCAGCCATTCGTGGTACGAGATGACGTGCGTCCAGTACGGGTTGTACGACTTGAGCCGGCTGCGCTTCTCCGCCGGCGTGAGGCGGTCCTCAAGCGGCGTCAAGATGTAGAAGCCAGACTGCTGGCCATCGATCGTCGGCCCCGACGTGGCGCCGCCGAACGAGAGCGTCCGCCTCGCCATGGGCGGCGACAACCGGGCGCCGTAGCGGAGGTACGACGGAATCGACACGACGTGTTGTCCAGGACCGCGCAGCCAGGCGCTGGCCATGTCCACGTAGCGCTGCGACATGGGAATGACTTCCTCCCAGGGCGGCGCTTCGTCCTTCATGACCTCCCAGACCGTCCGCAAGTCGCCGCTCGGGTGGATGCGCCTGGCCAGCGCCTCCATCTCCGCCCACAACTTCCGGTTCTCCGCCTCGGCCACGCGGATCATCTCGTCGACGCCGAACTCGTCCAGTTGCTCGTGGACGAACTGATAGACCTCAATCTCTTCAGGCGTCCACGTGGGCGGCCGTGTCGAACGCGGGAGCAGGTCCGTTTCGAGCCAGCGTTCGTGCGCACGCACAGCTTCAGCGGCGTCTCGCGCCGCCGTCAGAAGCTCCGATCGCAACGCCGCATTCGGGATGTCGAGCGCCGCCACCTCCACTTCGAGCATCTGCCGGGCGTAGTAGGCCTGATACTGGGCGTTTTCCGTCCACGTGCGCGCAGGGGTCGTCAGCCGCGCGCGGTTGGCACGAATCGTCTCAGGCAGGCCCCGCAGATCAGCGATCGCCGCTCGCACGTTCACCTCTGGCAGCGCACCATCACGCAGGAACAGGCCACTGACCGAGCCGAGACCGATCACGCCTGCCGCGTTGACCTCCCACAACTTCAGTGTGGTCTGCTCCCACTGCCGGGTGCGCGCGTGCGCTCGCAACAGGTCGTAGTCGACCTGATCGTCGAGATCGAGCGAGGCGTAGTCGAGCCGGTCAAGGCCGGCCAGAATCGGGGCCCAGTCGGCGTCGCGCAGGGTCTGCGCCTGAACAATCAGGGCGGCCAAATCGGGATGCGTGGCTGCCGGCGACTGCCGGGCCGACGACGAGACA
Source organism: Acidobacteriota bacterium (assembly GCA_024640135.1). GTDB lineage: Bacteria > Acidobacteriota > Vicinamibacteria > Vicinamibacterales > SCN-69-37 > SYFT01. The sequence continues at coordinate 9,236 of JAHEFO010000101.1, read as the reverse complement.
AGGCCAACCGACAGGACCAGGGCCGAAACCAGGGCGGTGCGCATACGGGGAGCTTATACGAAAGCCGCGGGGTGTCTCTATCGGACCGGCGCGGCGAGGAACGCCGGATCGGCTGGCGTCGACAGCCCCACGTGCTCGAGCACGATGGTACCGGCCTCGGTCTTGTCGAACAGCAGCCGCATCGTGGCCAACTGGCGCGGATCAAACTCGGCTGACGTCGCGGCGCGATCGGCGGGCGGCCGCGCAACGTGAACGACAGATGCGTCGGTTCACCTCCGCTGCGCACGCGCAGCGGTTCCTGTCGGTGCACGGCGTCGTACTCAATCTCTTCCGCGTGGGTCGGCACCTTCTTCGTGCGGCGCACTACCGGTTGCTGCGGGCGCGGACGTTACACGCCTGGCACGAGGTGACGTGTGCCTACTGAGACATAGTCGGGGTCGGTTACTGCGGCATGAGTCTCGCGTTGAATCCGTCAACTTGTCAGAACCCGCGGTTTCTGTGGTGGAGAGTTGAACACGGTGTCCTTGGCCGACTGCATGACGGCCGCGACCGCGGGGTGCGTGATCCGCCGCTCCGTCGTAATCGCGTAGTACCGCACGGCTACCGAGTCCGCGCGCCCAATCGTTTCGACCCGGTGCTGGAGATTGACCTCCCGCGCCATGACGGCCGCCGACGGAAAGATACCGACGCCAGCCTGGCCAAACGCTTTCATCAACGCCGTGTCATCAAACTCGCCAACAATCCGAGGAGCCACACCGATGTCCGCGAACCAACGCTCCAGTGAGCCTCGCAGGGCCGACCCGGCGCCAGGCATCAGCAGCGGAGCACCATCAAGGGACTGAGGAAATCCGTCGCGATAGCGATCCGCAAGAACCGGCGTGGCGTGAAACATCGTGGTGCAACGACCCAACACATGGCTGTAGGCCTTGACGCCGACCTCGGGCGGCAACCGCCGGTCGGCAATGACCAGATCGAGCGTGTGAACCGAGAGTCCCGCGAACAAACGGTCCAACTTGTCCTCATGACACAGCAGGCGCATGGGGTTCGGCAGTGTCAGGACAGGTTCCAGCAACTGGTGGGCCAGGAATTTGGGAACCACGTCGGCGATTCCCACGCGAAAAACACGGCCCTCGTCGTTGATGGGTTTCCGGAGGCTGGCCTCCAGTTCCTGGCCCAGATGGAAGATCTCCTCGGCCTGTGACAGCGCGCGCTTTCCGGCAGTGGTCAACTCGATCCGGCGTCCCGCCCGGGCAAACAAGTTGGTGCCCAGCGTGCGCTCCAGGTCTCCAATCTGACCGCTGATCGTTTGAGGCGTCAGGTGCAGTTGTTCGGCCGCACGAGAAATGCCACCGGTCTTCGCCACGGTCCAGAAATAGAACAGTTGTCGGTAATTCAACATGGGGTCAAATTGTTTCATCAAGTATTAACGAATAAATCATAAAAAACAATCGACTTTTATTGATGCAAAGATGCCGCTACGATGGCAAGCGTAGACGGTGACTTCAAACAAGGGAGCTTGCGATGACGACGACGATTCATGCTCGCGGATTCGAACTGACCGATGGCATTCATGATCACGTGCAGCGGCGGGTGCGGACGGCCGTCGGTCGATTCGGTGACAAGTTGACACGTGTGGTGGTGCGCCTGACCGACGTGAACGGTCCCCGCGGCGGCGTCGACAAACGGTGTCTGGTGACGGTGACCGTGCCTGGCCAGTCGGACCTGGTCGTCAAAGCCCTGAAGACCGACCTGTATGCGGCCGTCGATTGCGCCACCGGCAGCGTTGCTCGGACCCTGGCCAGGCGGCTCAAGCGCCTGCGCGGACGTCGATGACGTCATCGTTGTTCCTGCTTCTTGGTGCCGGGTTCGTTCTGCTCATTGTCGGGGCGGAATTCCTGGTGCGTGGTGCGTCCCGGCTTGCGTTGCGGGTGGGGATGTCGCCCCTGGTGATCGGTCTGACTCTGGTGGCCTTCGGCACCAGCGCTCCCGAGTTGGCGGTCAGTGTGCAGGCCGGCTTCGCGGGGCAGTCGAGTCTGGCTGTTGGCAACATCGTGGGCAGCAACATCTTCAATGTGCTCGTGGTGCTCGGCCTTTCGGCCATGATCACGCCACTGGTGGTCCAGCACCAACTGGTGCGCGTGGAAGTGCCGTTGCTGTGTGCCGTGTCCCTTGTGTTCTGGGTCCTGGCCTCTGACGGCCTGATCGGCCGCCTCGATGGCGTGCTGTTGACAGCCGGAGTCGCGGCGTACACGGTGTTTGCCGTCAGGCTCGGGCGCCGCGACAATGCGGCCGGCACCGTTGACGGCCGCACCTCGGGTCCCGTTCTGGTGCAGGGGTTACTGATCGTATCCGGACTTGGCTTGCTCGTTCTGGGCGCCGAGTGGCTGGTGGAAGGCGCGACCGGGGTGGCCCGGGCGTTGCAAGTGAGCGATGCCGTCATCGGGTTGACGATTGTCGCGGCCGGGACCAGCCTGCCTGAAGTGGCCACATCGATCGTGGCGGCCGTGCGCGGCGAGCGCGACATCGCCGTGGGTAATGCGATCGGCAGTTGCCTGTTCAACTTGCTGGCGGTCGCCGGTCTGGCTGCGGCGGTCGCCCCTGACGGGCTGGTGGTGCCGGACGTGGTGGCCCGATTTGATCTTCCCGTGATGCTGGCCGTCGCGGTGGCCTCGCTGCCGGTCTTCGCCACCGGGCATTCGATCGCGCGCTGGGAAGGCGGGTTGTTTGTTGCCTCCTATTCGGCCTATGTGGCGTATCTCGTCATGGCGGCAACCGCGCACGAGACGTTGCCGGTCTACAGCGCGGTCATGGCCGGCTTCGTGGTGCCGCTGACCGTACTGACATTGGTCGTGATGTGGGTGCGCACCACGGGATGGAGGTCCTTTGTCTCCCCTCCTGCGCGCTTGAGAGGATAATGCCGGGTATGACGACCACCACATTCACCAGGGCCGTGACGTCGCTGCAGCAGTTCATGCGGCTCGAAGCCACCGGAGGCCTGCTGCTCATGGCGGCGGCCGGCGTTCGCGGCCGTCGGCGGCATGGCGTTTCCCGCACTGTGCTTCGTGGTCTTCAATGCCGGCAACGCTGAGGCGCTTCGGGGGTAGGCCGTTCCCGCAGCCACCGATATTGCGTTTGCCCTGGGCGTACTCGCCCTGCTCGGGCCCCGAGTGCCGGCGGCGCTCAAGGCCTTCCGGCTGAGCATCGCGATCATCGACGACCTCGGCGCGATTGTGATCATTGCGCTGTTCTACACCGCAGACCTGTCCGGAGCCGCCCTGATAACCGCCAAGGTCTGATAAGGGGACGTGATGTCGGGGACAGCCCCCTCATACGGACTATCGTCAGGGATCGCGATGCTTGACGTCGGATGCGGCCGCGGCCGCCTTGTCAATGCGCTGGCCGCGAAGTACCCGGCGAGCCATTTTGTCGGGATGGATTTTTCATTCGACGCGTTCGGCACGCGCGCAGCGAAGCGGCCGACCGTGGGCTGACCAATGTGGAGTTCCGGGTCATCGACCTGAGCACGTTTGACGCAGATGCGGAGCCGTCGGCGTACGACTTCATCGCGACTTTCGACGCCATCCACGACCAGAGCAAGCCGTTGAACGTGCTCAAGGGCATTCGCCGGGCTCTCAAGCCTGACGGTGTCTACCTGATGCAGGACATCAGCGGCACGAGCCATGTGGACCAGGACATCGAACATCCGATTGGCACGCTCCTCTACACGATCTCCTGCATGCACTGCATGACGGTGTCACTGGCAGACGATGGCGAAGGCCTGGGCGCGATGTGGGGTGAAGAAAGGACTCGAGAGTATCTGCGCGCCGCGGGTTTCACAGATGTCGTCACGCACAGGCTGGACCATGACATCCAGAACAACTGGTATGTCGTGACACCGGCGGAGATCTGATGCGCGGTGGCCGGATTCTGATAAGTTCTTGGCTCCGCCTGATCACTCAAGAGGAGCCGAATGCCAGATTCGCCGAAGACACGTACCGGATTGATTGAACGACGAACGCTCCTGCAACTGGGAGCCGCCGGGGTCGCCGCGATTGGGATAGGCGGCGTGGAACTGGCGGGCCGCGCGGCCCAGACGCCGGGCTCCGGACAGGGACAGCGGCCTCCCCAGCCGCCGGCTCCGGAGAGCGTGGTCGATCTGGCAGCAATGCCGGCCGAGAACTGGACCGAACCGTGGATTTGGCGCCCCTCCGAGTGGCCCGATCAGGCGCTGACGCTCAATGTCGTGGGCAACGCCCATCCGCCACATGGCACATCACCGGGCAACCGGTTCACGCCGCTCTACAGCTTTAATGGCGCCAGCCCGGGCCCGACGATCCGGATGCGCGGCGACGAACGCCTGAAAGTCACGGTCCGCAACCTGCTGGGCCCCAATATGAGCCGCGTGCCGATGGGGCCGTGTCCCGACCCCTTCGAACAACGCCCGGAGCTGGTGGGAGCCGCCATCTGCCGGACGTCCGTGGCTGAAGGCCTGGACTGCAATGTGCCGCCACAGGCCCGGAATATCTTCGGCCACTTCGACGAGCTCTTCAAAGACATGCCGGTGCAGTTCGTTGACACGCTGTGCGTCTCGGGTCCCGTGAATGTGCCCCACGGCTCGCACACGACCAACCTCCACACGCACGGCCTGCACGTGAATCCGGACATGAACGCGAACGGCACGTTCGGCGACAACACGTTCTCGCGAATCCTGCCGCGGGCGGACTGGCAGGCGCGCCAGCAGTCGACCGACGCCGGCTGCCGCAACCTCGAGCCGCACGAACGTGTCGCCGAGGCCCAGTACGAACATCACCTCGGCGACGTTCAGCACAGCAGCCGCGCCGCCGGCGCCGCCCCGCAACCGCATCCGCCGGGAACGCACTGGTACCACCCGCATGCCCACGGCGCGACGCACGATCAGGTGGCCAGCGGCCTGGCTGGATTCCTCATCGTTGAAGGCGATGTTGACGAGGCCATCAACATGGCGATGACCGGTACGCCGAGGCCGGACCCGACGCAGAAAACGGGGCCCTACGACTATCGTGAGCGCCTCATGCTGCTCCAGCGCGTCCAAGTGTCGTCGCTCGACGTCGATGCGGGCCCGCAACGGATGCAGGCGCGCCTGCCGCCGCCCACGGCCATCAACGGCACCTTCGATCCCACCGTCATGAAGATGCGGCCCGGCGCCGTCGAACGCTGGCGCATGCTCAACGGCAGCGTGGATGGCCGCGGCTTCAAGCACGTCATGGTGCTGGAAGGCCAGTTCGTCTTCCATGACCGGCAGCTCTGGCGGGTCGTGCCCGCACCGGACAGCGGAGCCGCGCCCGCCCCAGGTTCGGGTGCCGGCGCCGGACCCGCCCCGGACGCGCGGCGCTTCGAAGCCGCATCCCGGCAGGATGTCGCCAACGCCACCCGGCAGATCTATCACCTCGCCACCGATGGCATCACGCTCATCGAGATCGAGAACGGCCGCGCCAGGTACACCATCAGGGATCTCGCGCAGCAGAACGCCGGTTCGGAGAGTCCGATGGACCGGCCCCTGCCCGCCGGCGAGGATCCCTCGCGCGCCATGCTCCGGAACGTCGAGGACTGCTACCGCGACGGCGACAGTATTCGCAACCTGTTCAATCGGCCCAACCGGGTCTTCATGGCCAACGCCAATCGGGCCGACATCTTCTTCAAGGCTCCGCTCGACGCCGCCGGCAAGGTCTACACGGTGTTCGCACAGGAGTTCCCCCTGGCCACCGACAACTTCCAGCAGCGGCTGCAGATGGGCGTGGCTTCGGGCCGGTCCGGGTTCCTGCCCGCCAACCCCGCTCCGGTTGATGTGGTGATCGGCTACATCAAGGTCGAGGGAGCACCGGTTTCCGGTGGCGACTTCGATGTCATGAGCCTCAGGGACCAGCTCCCGCCTGTCCCGCCCTTCCTCCAGCCGGTCGAAGACGATGAGTTGCGGGTGCCGCAGGGCGAAGCCGCGGTACGCGGCGTGCCGGCGGGAAGCTTCCGCTCGCGCGTGATCAGCTATTCCGGGTACGGGCCCACGGACTTCCCGCTCATCCAGGTGCCGGACGCCTTCGCGGCGAAGTATCCCGAACGCAAGGGGCTGTCCTGGGACGAAATCGACGGCACGAAAGTGCTGCTGCCGCCGTTCTCACGCACCATGGCGATCAACGGCAGTTTCGATCTCGCGGCGAATCCGAGTCCGCCGCCGCCGGAGAAATTCGGGCACCACGATCCGAATCACCCAAAGGCGCTGGTCGACACCTGTGAAGAGTGGGTGCTCTACAACTGCTCGATTCCGCTCTGGAGCCAGACCAACAAGGAGAAGCGGAAGCAACCGGGCCAATACAACCTGCACTTCAGCGCGTTTCCCATCAGCCGGACCGAGGGGCAGGCGCGCTTCGCGAAAGACCCGGGCTTCCAGATCACCACGAAGGGGGCCGATCACCCCTTCCACATTCACGTCAATCCATGCTGGGTGACGCGCATCGAGGTGCCGGACGAGCAGGGCCGGCTGCACAACATCCTGGAGGCGCCGTGCTGGATGGATTCGGTGGCCATTCCGCGCGGCGGCCGTGTGGTGTTCCGCTCACGGTTTGCGGACTTTGTGGGGACGTGGGTCAACCACTGCCACATCCTCCTGCACGAAGACCACGGCATGATGCAGGCCGTGGCAACGGTCGGCAACGCGGCGGAGGCGAACTACAACCCGCGAACACGGGTGGTATCGCACGCCATGTCAGCCGATGACGTGAGCCGGATCTATCCGGCGCCCTCGCTCGACCTGATGTACCGGCAGAGCATGTGTTTCAACGATTCGAACCCGGAAGTTGGTCAGGCGTTTCCGGGCTTCGATCTGGACGTGCCGACGCTCACTTCTTCCTGAGCTTCTGAGCCTTCTTGGCCGTTGATTTGACGGCTTTCTTCGCGCGTTTGGTCACACGCGTTGACGACTTGCGTGCCTTCTTGACAACCGCACGCGTCGTCTTCTGGGCAGTGTGCCGCAATGTCTGATAAGTGGACGTTATGTCGGGGAGGCAGCCCCTTAGTACGGCCGACGTCCCCCGCCTTGAGTAGCAGATCGAATTAGAGCCCGGCCCCCTTGACACGGCCTATCGGCTTTTCTGTGATAGAAAAGCGGAGAACGGAGATGCCCGATGGATTCGTTCCCGCAGTTCACGCACGATCGACGCGAGTACTCACTGAAAGTCTGGCACAAGATTCTTCATCTGCTGGCTGGCATGGTCTTTCTCACTCTTGGCGTGGTGTTCGGGCCGGTCCTGTTCCGTTCCAGTGGCAGTGGACTGACGGCCCCACTGCCCGCGCTGTTCTTGCTGGGCTTCGGCATCTACATGCTGGCGCAGGTGGCCCGCTCGCGCCTGGTTGTCGACGGCACGCGCATCGAGGTCCGCGGCGCCTTCCGCGAGCAGAGCGCCGACCTCGGCGATATCGAAGGTTATCGCACCATCCAAACGCGCTATGGCTCCTACACGCAACTTCAGCTCAAGCCAAGCCTCGGCAACATCTCCATTCCCAACTCGTTTGACACCGACGACATCTACCTCGCGTGGCTGCACAGACTGACCAACCTGGACGAGCGCGATCGCGACGACATTCTCGCAGAGGTTGCGCAGCAGGCCGAGCTCGGATCCACGCCTGAACAGCGCCTGCAGGCTCTGCCCACGGCCCGCACCCGGGGAGTCTTCCTCTCCATCGTCACCGGCGTGGCCGCCGCGGCTCTCTTCTTCGCGCCAGTGGAGCTGCGTATTCCAAGCGCACTTCTGCTGGTGACTACGCCGCTGGTGGCTGCCTTGCTGCTGCATCGTGCGCCACTGCTTTACGCCATCTTCAAACAGAAGGCCGACCCTCGCGCCGAGTTGCTGTTTGTGCCGCTCATCGCTGGATTCGGCCTGCTACTCCCTGCGAGAGGAGTGCACTTCGTTTCGAATCAACAACTGATGTCTGTTGCTGCACCCATTGCGCTGGCATACTTTGCGGCCTACGCGACGGCGGGCCGGATGGGTGCTTCGCGCCCCGGCTCCTGGCTGGGCCTCCTGTTGTTTGTTGCGCTGTACGGCTACTCGCTCGCCGCGGTGGCAGACACACTCACCGACCACGGACAGGCGAGCACCTACTCGGCACAAGTGCTAGGCAAGCACATATCCAGCGGGCGCTACAGATCCTACAGGCTGAACATTGCGCCATGGGGGCCGATGGAAGAACCGAGCCGGGTGGGTGTCTCCTCGACCACGTACAATGCCGTCATGCCGGGCGATGAGGTCTGCATCCAGCTACATTCCGGCAGTCTCCACATCCCATGGTACCGCGTGGCCGACTGCCGTACTCGCTTTCCTGAAGATGCGCAGCGGTAGACCGCGGCGAAGCAGGCACAATGCCTGCGCCATCGCCGCCCTTTGTCAAGGTCTGATAAGGGGGACGTGATGTCGGGGACAGCCCCTTCATAACGGCCTATCGGCTCGACGCCCGACATCAGGCAGGGCGGCTCATGATTGCACCGGCCCTGGTCGACTGCAAGCCGGCCTGCGGCGGGCCCGTCGCATATAATCCGGCCACGCATGGCAGTGAGCCCCGGCACGCGTGTGGGTCCCTACGAAGTCGTCGCCAAGCTTGGCGAAGGCGGCATGGGCGAGGTGTATCGGGCGCGCGACACGAAGCTGAATCGCGAGGTCGCGCTGAAGGTGCTGCCGGCCGGCTTCGCCTCGGACCCGGAACGCCTGTCGCGGATCAGCCGCGAAGCGCAGGTGCTGGCCACCCTCAACCACCCGAACATCGCCCAGATCTACGGCCTCGAAGGCGAGCAGACGCTGGTGCTCGAGCTCGTCGAGGGCCCCACCCTGGCCGACCGCATCGTCCGGGGCGCCGTCCCGGTCGAGGAGGCGCTGGAGATCGCGGCGCAGATTCTCTCGGCCCTCGAAGCCGCCCACGACCAGGGCATCGTGCATCGCGACCTCAAGCCCGCCAACATCAAGCTGCGGCCGGACGGCACCGTGAAGGTGCTCGACTTCGGCCTGGCCAAGGCGATCACGCCGGCCGAGGGCGCGTCGCCGAGCATGTCGCAGTCGCCGACGATCACCACGCCGGCGATGACCGAGCTCGGCGTCATCCTCGGCACCGCCGCGTACATGTCGCCGGAGCAGGCGAAGGGGCGCCCCGTCGATCGGCGCTCGGACATCTGGGCGTTCGGCGTGGTGCTGCACGAAATGCTGACCGGCCGCCGC